>JAJXZI010000140.1 GCA_021780115.1 bacterium
CCCCCAACCTCCGCCACCCCGGTGCCGCCGGTCGCCGGGCCGGTTGCCGAACCACCGGTCGTGCCGCGCTACGCCTACCATTATCCCGCCCGGCCCGTGGCGGGCAACCGGAGCGAAGCTCAGCGGGCATTTGACCAAGGCGTGCAGGCGCAGCGGGCCGATCGGCCCAACGAGGCCATTCAGTCCTACCTCCAGGCGACACGGGTCGATCCGGCGTTCTTCCAGGCGTGGTACAACCTTGGGCTGGCGGCGCACCAGGTCCGGCGCTACTCGCAGTCGCTCGCCGCTTACGAGACGGCGCTGGCGATTGATCCGGGGTCCATCGACGCGCGCTACAACTTCGCGCTTGTGCTGCGGGACGCCGGCTATGGGATCGACGCCGCCAACGAGCTGGAGAAGCTGCTTGCCGGGGCGCCGGACGAAGCGCGCGCCCGCCTGGCATTGGGAAATCTTTACGCGCAAAAACTCGGGGAACGGGCGAAGGCGCGTCAGCAATACCTTAAATTCCTGGAACTGCAGCCGGGTAGCCCGGAAGGCACCGCCATCCGCTACTGGCTGGCCAGCCATCCGGGCTGACCGTCAGGCACGGCCGACCGAGGCCGGGCGACTCCTCCGGATTGTGAGTCCCGGATTTTGCGGAGTTCGGGCTTATCTGAGTTCGAGGCCCAAGGGACGCAACAGGAGCGCTAGGTCGTCACCACTGGCCGGAAGACACGAGAGCATTCGCTCCGCGTGGGCTTGCACCCAGGCCTCCGCCTGGCCGGTCGAGGTCAGGGCGCCTCTGTGCCCGAGCAGTCGCTGCCATTCGTCCTGGCGGCCCTGGCCGTAAGCGGCAAGCAGATCCAGCGGCGCCTTTTCGCGCAGGATTTTTCGCAGCACCGTTGCCAGAGCCTCGGCCTCCTGCAGGCCCACGTTCATGCTTTGGGCGCCGATGGGATTGGTCTGATGGGCGGCGTCGCCGGCGAGCCAGCAGCGGCCGTGACCGAATTGCCGGGCCAGCCGGCGCTCAAACTGGACGTCGCTCGACCAATGGAACTCCCCGACGCTGCCGGCAAACCAGGGCGCCCGTTCGCGCAGGAAACGCTCGACGTGCCGTCGGTCGTCGCGGTCGCGCTCGGTCTCGACCAGGGTGACACCGCTGCGTTCCTTGCGGGGGAATGGGTCCGCTCCCTCGGCCACCGGCACTTGGAAGCTCCAGCGGCACTTGCTGACCGACAGGGGCCAGAGGACGTTGGCGGTGTCTCCGTGGAAGACGACGCGCATTTCGGCGTCCAGTTTCCCGCCGGACGTGAACTCAAAGACTTCAAAGGAGGCCGGGGCGCCGAACGATTCGCAGTCCAGACCCAACGCCGGCCGCACTTTCGAATCGTGGCCGTCCGCCCCGACCACGAAACTGGCCCGCGTTTGGAGGGTCTTGTCCACCGTCCACTCCCAACTCGGCACGATGTAGCCCTTGGCGGTCTCGGCCAACCGCTCGACGGTGGCCACCACGGCGCCGTCGTCCGCGTGCAAGGCGGCGAGGCGGTGGTTCCATTGCACCCGCACCCCCCGTTGTTCACTCAGCCTCCGCTCCAGGAGTTCCTCCAACGCGCTTTGCGGCAAGGCGACGAGGAACGGAAACTCCAGCGGCAGCTTGGCGAGCTGGACTTCCGCCCGGCGCGAGGGGCCTTCGTAGAACGCCACCGCGTCCACGCGCTGGCCGAGTTGCAGCACCTCCGCCGACAACCCAAGCCGGTGCAGTATCCGCAGTGTGCGCGGATGGAGGACGCAGGCGTAGCTGCGCGCCGCGCGCTGGAATTCCTGATCAATGACCTTGACCTCGATGCCTTCCTCGGCCAGCACCAGAGCGGTCAGCATTCCGACCGGACCCGCCCCAACGACCAGAACCTCGGTTTTGTCTTCGTGCATCATAAACAACGCTCTCCTGTCTGCGCGCTGGCAACAGTATATCAGAGGGTCGGTGAAAGGGAAGCGTTAAGAACACCGGCGTGCCTTGGTTATTCTCAGCGCGATGGGTGCCCGGGAGATTTTCAGCCGGGGCAGGGGATATCTCCGGGCTTCTTTCTCTTTCCCTTGGAGGCCATCCGGTCACAGGACTTCGGACGCGCCACGGCGCGCCGACCGCAGGCAAGCGTCCAGATGGAGCCGGCAGTTGACGCCGTCTGCGTTCTCACGGATGGTGGGGCGTTGCGCGAACCATGAAAACCCCCGCCCCAGCGCGTCCGGTGCGTTCCGAGACCTTGCCGCGCGCGTTCACCCTCATTGAGTTGCTGGTGGTCATCGCGATCATCGCCATTCTGGCCGCGCTGCTGCTGCCGGCGCTGGCCGGGGCCAAAAAGAAGGGGATCCAAACCCGCTGTTACAGCAACGAACACCAGATCGGTCTCGCCTTCCAGATGTATTCCGATGACAACAACGGCAATTATCCGGTCCACGACCGCTGGGCCGCCGTCGGCGGGAAGCGCCAGCCGAATCCCTACACCGGGCCGCCGTACGCCAGCAGTTACGGGGGCGAGGTCTGGGAAACCAACCGGCCGCTCGATCGCTACGTCACCGCCCTCGAAACCTTCTGGTGCCCGGCCGACCGCGGGGACGCCCTGAATCCGACGCCCAAGAGCTGCTGGGAAGGCTGGGGCAACAGCTACCTCGTCGAATGGGCCGGCGACTTCTGCCGGGTGGAGAAAGTCACCGGCGACTCCCAATATCCCAACACCCCCCAGGGCAAGCCGATCAAGGCCAGCCGCGTGGCCTTGCGGCCGACGACAAAGATCCTCCTGGGCGACTGGCCCTGGCACGCCAACCGGGACCAGAACGATCCACGCACGATGTGGCACAATTGGAAAGGCAAGCGGTACATGAACATGCTCTTCGCCGATGGCCATGCGCAGTTCTGGCATTTCCCGCCGCAGTACAACCAGCCCGGCTGGGAGAGCATTCCGCCCGACATGAACTTCCTCTGGTGGTGAACCAGCCCGGCGCCGGGCGGCGCGCCAGCTTCGAAACCGGGAGTGCGGACGGGCTCGTGGTCCGCGGCGACGATTACGGTTAATCCGGTTTGATCTTGACGGCGGAAATCCAAGCGGTATCAATAGTCCCAGCACGGTGCCACCAGACTGGGCTCACGACGTATGAAGAACCTTGGATCCACTGATTTCCTGATGAAACTCCCCACCCTGTTCGCTTTGGCGGTCTTGGCCGGGGCCGGCCCGGCGTGGGCCGGCGGCACCGTCACCAACCTGACCCAGGCCGCGCTGCAAACTGCCTTGGCCGGCGGTGGCACCGTGCTCTTTGGTGTCAGCGGCACCCTCACCCTCACCAACACGCTGACCATCGCCCAGGACACGGTGCTGGACGCCAATGGTTTGGCGGTGACGATCAGCGGCGGCGGGGCGGGGCGGCTGTTCCAGGTAGCCACCAACGCGACGTTCGCGGTGAACGGCCTGACGCTGGCGGACGGGCGCTTTGTCGGCGCCAACGGCGCGGATGGCGATCCGCCGGCGCCCGGCCAGGACGGTAGCGGCGCCGGCATCTTGAATCTGGGCGGCACGGTCAACCTCACCGGTTGCACGCTCACGAACCACTTCGTCCAAGGCGGCAACGCGGGGCGCGACGCCGCGAATCCGAGCAACAACACCGGACTCGGCGGCAACGGCTTGGGCGCGGCCCTCTGCAACTTGGGCGGGTCCGTGAACCTGACGAATTGCACGCTCACCGCCAACGCGGCCCAGGGCGGCCAAGGCAGCGCGGCACCCAGCTATGCCCTCGGCTACCCGGTGGGCAACGCTGGCGGTGCTTGGGGCGGAGCCATCTACTCGGCGGTGGGCACGCTGAATCTTCAGAAGGTGACGTTGAGGCTCAACGGCGCCACGGGCGGTTCGCCGCAGGCGATCGGCGGCGGTGTGGATTACGGCGGCGCGGGCAGCGCGGCGGGCGGCGCGTTGTTTGCGTTGAGCTCGGTGGTCTATATCGGAGGCTCGCTGCTGGCCAGCAATGCGGCCACCGGGGCGACATTGCCCTTCAACGGAGGACCGCCCGCTTCCGCCTTCGGAGGGGCGCTATTCCTCTCCTCCAATTCATCCGGGCTCATTCAAGGCTCGGACTTCTTCGCCAATTCGGCTAGCGGAGGCGGGTCGCGGATGCCGGAGGGCGGTGTCGGTGACGGGGGCGCCGTGTTTGTCGGCGGCACCCTGCAGGTGTTCGCGAGCACCTTCTCCAGCAACAACGCCGCCGGCGGGCGGGGAACACCGGGAGCGGCCGGGCAAGGCGGCGCCTTGTGCTCCACCAATGCGCTGCTCCTGAGCGCCAGCACCTTTGACGGTAATCAGGCCTTGGGCGGCGTCGGGGCTTACGGCGCCGCGGGCGCGGGCGAAGGCGGCGCTCTCTGGAGTTCGGGTCTCCTCGGAATCACCAACTGCACCTTCGCGATCAACACGGCGACGGGGGGCGTCGCGGGCCAGAATCTACAGCGCGCTCCCGGAGGCGCCGGCCGCGGCGGCGCGGTGTTTCTCGCGGGCGGAGCCGCCGCGCTGCTGAACGTGACCGTGGCCTCGAATCGGGTGGATGGTGGCATCGCGTACTTCGGAGGTGGCAACGGTCCGTCGCAAGGCGGCGGCCTGGCCAACACCAACGGCGCCGTGACCGTGCGCGGTTCGATCATCGCCGACAGCGCCAATGGTGGCGAGGTCTGGGGCATCCTCACCGACGCCGGCTACAACTTGTGCTCGGATAACACCGCGAACTTTTCCGCAACGGGCAGTCTCAACAACACCGACCCGCTGCTTGCCGTGTTGAACGACAACGGCGGCCCCACCGAAACGATGGCACTGCTGGCCGGCAGTCCCGCGCGCGATGCCATCCCGTCCGGCTTCCCGCCCACGGACCAGCGCGGCGTGGCCCGTCCGCAAGGCCCTGCCGCCGACCTTGGCGCGTTCGAGGCCAACTACAGCGCCTCCCGGCCGACGATTGTGACCAACCCAATAAGCCAGACGAAGAACGCTGGCACGACGGCTACCTTCACGATCGCGGCTTCAGGTCCGGGGCCGCTGAACTATCAGTGGCGTAAGGATAGCGTCGGTCTTGTGGAGGGAGGGAACATTTCGGGTATGGCCACGCCCGTACTGCGCTTGAGCAATGTGCTGGGAGCCGATGCGGGCGGCTATAGCGTGGTGATCAGCAATAGCAGCGGCAGTGTGACGAGCACCGTAGCGACTCTGACGGTGATCGATCCGTTCATTACCAGCCAACCGGTCGGCCAGAGCAGGAGCGCGGGGGAAAACATGACGTTCAGCGTCGCGGCGGCAGGGACGCCGCCGCTGCTTTACCAATGGCGCAAGGACGCCGCAGCCTTGGGCGGCGCCACGAATGCTTCGCTGACGTTGACGAACGTGCAGGCGATAGATGCGGGTCGGTACGACGTGGTGGTGGCGAGCAGTTATGGGAGCGTGACCAGTACCGGGGCGGTGTTGACAGTTATTTTTCCGTTGGCCGACTCCTTCAATCCTGGGGCCAGTTCTGATGTCGAATCTCTGGCCATTCAGGCAGACGGGAAGATTCTCGCGGGAGGTTACTTCACGACGTTGGGCGGGCAGAGCCGCTGGCGCATTGGGTGGCTTTATGGGGACGGCGCTATTGACCTTTTCTTTAATCCGGGAGCGAGTAACTGGATCTATTCTCCCGTCTATTCTCTAGCAGT
>JAJXZI010000101.1 GCA_021780115.1 bacterium
GTAAGATTGAGAAAGTCTTTGGCTGGTGGAAAGGGAGCGCGGGCTACCGGCGGGTGCGGTAGGTGGGGCGAGAGGCCAACCGGCTGGAACTGGAGTTCCAAGGTGTGTGTTGGAACTTGAAACGGCTGGCCCATTGGGAAATGGCATGAAGAACCTTGCCAGCGACGTTCGCCGACGGGATCAAACCGCAGGCCGCGCGGCGGCAAAGCGCCGATGCCATTGGTTTGACTGGTCATGTTCACGGTGAAATTTTGCGGCAAAACTAAAACAAACAACGCAAACGACCTTTTTCAGAGGTCACACTACTTGAATGGGGGAAATCCGCCGCGACTTTCTTGACTGCGGGACGACAGATTCACGATTCCTTTCGCCTTCCCCCCAGGGGATCATCATGCCGCGTGTGCTGAGGCAGAACCCCAAATTGGCCAAGCACGTTTTTCGTGCTTTTTGGGCTCTGCGCCCCGAATCGGAACTACTTGGTTTTACGGCACTTAAAGTTGGCGCGTCCGACAGGACTTGAACCTGTAACCTTCTGATCCGAAGTCAGAAGCTCTATCCAATTGAGCTACGGACGCGCAGCCGCCATGAACCACACGGCCGTCAACGACTCTGACCGGCCACCGGGGCGCGGGACTGCATCCTATGAACCAACCGGCCTGGAACGCGAATCAAAAAAACGCCCGGATTCTCCTCTGTCTGCCGCGCACGCTCAAGATGTGAGAGCGGGGCTGACTTTGACGTTCCAGGCGCTAACCTTGGCGGCGGTGACATGAAATTGCCCCGCGCACTGAATCCCTGGTCACTCACGCCGGGCCAGGCCGCCGCGCTCCAGCGGCGGATGGCGGGCATGGTGTCGCAAACCCCACCCGCGGGCGAAATCCGCTTCATTGCCGGGCTTGACGCCGCGTTCTGCCAGGAGCAGCGCCAGTGTTTCGCCGCCGTCGTGCTGTGGGACCTGCGCGAGCGCCGTGTTGTTGAGCAACGTACCGCGGTCCGCAAGCTGACTTTTCCGTACGTGCCGGGTTTGCTGTCGTTTCGGGAAGCGCCGGTGCTGCTGGCCGCGCTGCGCCAATTGGAGCATTCCCCGGACGCATTGATGTGCGACGGTCACGGTCTCGCGCATCCGCGCCGCTTCGGCCTGGCCTGTCATCTGGGCGTGGTCTGCGATCTGCCCGCGATCGGCTGCGCCAAGAGCCGGCTGGTCGGCGAGGCGGCCGAACCGCCGCTGGGCCGCGGCGGGCGGGCGCCGTTGTGCGAGCGGGGCGAAATCCTCGGCTCGGTCCTCCGCACGCGTGACCGGGTCAAGCCGGTGTTCGTGAGCGTCGGACACAAGATGGATCTGGCCGGCGCCGAACACCTCGTGCGGGCGTGCGCGGTGGGGCGTCGTCTGCCGGAGCCCACGCGGCTGGCCGACCGCGCGGTGGCCGCGGTGAAGCGCCGCCACCTGGCCGGCTGGGACAGGCGCGGACGCCTGGCGGGTTGACGACCCGCGGCGCATTCTCAAAGCTGGCGTGTGGCCCGGAAACAAAGTTCCCCTCCCGTTCCGCCCGCCGGCGGACGCCGGCCCGCCAAGCTGCTCGCCGCCGGCGCCCTCCTGCTGGCGGCGGTTGCGACCGGGATCGTCGTGCGCCAATTCGTGGCCCACCAACGGGCGGGGGATTCTGCCGGGAGATCCACCGCCGCCGCGGCGGCCATCGTCGAAGATGAGAAGACCGCTTTCGCGGGTTACGCGGGATCGGAAAGTTGCCGTGTGTGTCACCCGCGGGAGTACGAACTTTGGGTCAAGTCGAACCACGGCTTGGCGGAACGCCCGGTGAGGCCGGACATGGACCGCCTGGCCTTCGAACCACCGCGCAGCTTCCGGCACGGCACCCAGTCCACCGCGACGCGCCTTCACGACGGACAGTACCAGGTCGTCACCCTCGGCTACTCCAATCAAATTGCGCCGTACCGCGTGGACCGGGTCATCGGGAACGATCCGCTGCGCCAGTTCCTCACGCCGCAGCCGGGCGGGCGCTGGCAGGCGCTGGAGGCGGCCTACGATCCGCGCCGCAACCAGTGGTTCAACGTTTATGGCGCGGAGGACCGGCGGCCGGGCGAATGGGGCCACTGGACCGGGCGCGGGATGAATTGGAACAGCATGTGCGCCGCCTGCCACAACACCCGCCTCCGCAAAAACTACGACGAACGGACGGACACCTACCACACGACGGCGGCGGAAAGGAGCGTCGGCTGCGAGGCCTGTCACGGCCCGATGAAGGACCACTCGCGGTTCCGGCAGGCGTACGCGGACAAGAAATGGAAGGACCCGACGATCCGGCCGATGCCCGCGCTGCAGGCGCAGGGAACGTGCGGCTCGTGCCATTCCCGGCGCTATGAGCTGACCGGGGACTTCCAACCGGGCGATTCCTACTTCGACCACTACTCGCTGACGATCGTGGATGCGACGGAAACCTACTATCCGGACGGCCAGGTCCACGACGAGGACTACGAATTCGCGTCCTTCCTGAGCAGCCGTATGCGCAAAAGCCAGATCCGCTGCCTCGACTGCCACAATCCGCATTCGATGAAGACGATCCTGCCCGGCAACGCGCTGTGCCTGCGCTGCCACAACGGAAGCTACACAAACGCGCCGAAGATTGATCCGCTCCCGCATAGTTTTCACTCCTCCACCAACGCCGGCTCATCGTGCGTCGGGTGCCACATGCCGACCACGGTTTACATGCAGCGCCACGGGCGCCACGACCACGGCTTCACCATTCCCGACCCGCTCCTGACCCAACAACTCGGCCTCCCGAACGCCTGCAACCGCTGCCACGCGGACCAGTCCGCCGACTGGGCGCTCCAATATTGTGAGCAATGGTACGGCACGAACATGGTCCGCCACACCCGCCAGCGCGCCCGGTGGATTGCGGCGGCACGCCAAGGCGAAACTTCCGGGCGCGACGGTCTGCTGTCGCTGCTGGCGGGCGAGGATCCGCCGTACTGGAAGGCGGCGGCGGTCACGCTGCTCGAACGCTGGATCGCCGAGCCGAAGGTCGCGCAGGCCGTGCTGGATCAATTGCAGAGCGAACACCCGCTCGTCCGCGAGAAAGCCGTCCGCGCGCTCGACGCCTTGGTGGAAGCTGATCGCGCCGACGTCGCCGCCGCCGTGAGCCGATCGCTCGCGGACGAGGTGCGCTCGGTGCGGGTGGCGGCGGCGTGGACCCTGCGGGCCACCGTCGATCCCAAATCGCGCGCCGGACGCGAGCTCCAGCACGCGCTCGACTTGAACGCCGACCAACCTGGCGGCCAGATGCAGCGAGGCGCCTATTGCCTGGCCCGGCAAGAGTTGTCGCCGGCCCTGGAGCATTTCCAAAAGGCCGTGGCGTGGGACCCGAACTCCGCGCCGTTGCGCCACGAACTGGCCGTGGTGCTGAGCATGCTGGACCGCAATGCCGAGGCGCTCCGGCAAATCCAGGAGGCCTGCCGCCTCGACCCAAAAGACGCGGAGTATCAGTACAAACTCGGCCTGGCCTGGGCGGAGGTGGGCCAACTGGACCAGAGTGTCCCCGCGTTGCAGCGAGCAGTGAAGCTGGACCCGCGTCACGCCCGCGCCTGGTACAATCTCGGTCTGGCCCAGAATTCCCTGGGGCGCCCGGCCGAGGCGCTGGAGTCTTTGGCGCGCGGCGAATCCGCGGACCCGAATGACGCCCGCATTCCCTATGCGCGAGCCACCATCCTGGCCCAACTGGGGAGAATCAGTGACGCCCGGGCCGCCGCGCGTCGGGCGCTCGAAATCCAACCCGATTTCGCCCCGGCGGCCGAATTGCTGCGGTCGCTGGAGTGAACCAGGCCGGCAGTCCCAATCCCCGCTTCCAAACCGTAAGCCGCCGGGCCGCGATCCAGGATGTCGGCTAGCAACTGCCGGTGGGCACCTGAGTAGAACACATCAAAAGCACGCAGCCTTCGAATCCCGCCGAAGAATCGGGAGGACAGCATGAGATGATCGACTGGCTCTTTCACGATCAGGGCGCAGTTGGCCATTCGCCGCACGGCGCCTGCGCCCTTCAAACAAAGCCACCGCGACGGCAATCCCGACTGCACAGGCCACGCCAGCGGGCGGCTCAGGCACGGCGGTGATTTGAATGTCGTTAACGAGGGTGCCGGTTGAGGAGCCGAAAATCGTGACCGTCTCAACGGCCAGACTTGAGGGAATCTGCCAGTCCGTCGTGTAATCCCACCAGGCGCCACCGAAGCTGTCCGTGCTGGTGGCTTGGACCTTGGTCATGGAACCCTGTTGAGAGCCATTGTCAATATTGTAGAGCAGATCACCAGAGTACACCCCCGATTGCACGAACTGTCTCACTCGCAGCGTCAGATCCAGTGGGTCGCCCGCCGTGCTGGGAATGGTCAGCACCACGCTCCCACTGAATCCTAAATCCCAGTAGCTGGAAACACCCCAACCCGCGGGCGCCGGATTGATGTATCCTGCGGAAGCAGTCCCGAGGTGGACAGTCGCTTGGGCCGCGGCGTCCCCCACTTCAGGACTGGAGGGATTGGCCCCGGTTGAAAACTGCCATTCGTAGAGGGCTGCCGAGGCGGCCGGCCCGCATAAGCACCAAGCCAGGGCGGTGGTGAGTAGGGATTTGGACAATGAAGTGTGCATGGTTGTTTACATTCGTTGTTTAGGCCTGTCGTCAGTCTTGCCTGCAAGTCAGGGAGCAAGTCGTTTGCTATGGATCGCCTGCGGTAAGCCAGTTGAGCTAAGGACGTTGGAGTCAGGATCCGGAACAGTGCCCACGCCGGTGCTGTTCGCACTTGGCAGGGTTGTGAACCATTGAGTTCTCAGGGTAACCAATTCTGCATTCTGTAGCGGATTATCCCCGTTCAGTTCGGCGCTCCGGAGATAGTGGTCTGCGGCGCCAATCCAGTCGGACATGCCATCACTCACGAAGGCCACAGGTATTTCCAAGCGGACGTGGCACTCAATGTCCTTGGCGATGGGGCGAGCCGGCTCCCATACGACTGGTGTACCAAGGTGTTCGGGCAAGGAAAGCTCCTGCCCAAGCGGAAGCGTTGTTGCTGCGTCACTCATCCCCGAATCATCATGATGATGGCTTACCCGGCCGGAAGTTGCAATAAAATTCGGCAGTCATGTCGTGAGGCAGGTGCGTTGCATGAAAGTTACCAGCCGGCCGGTCAAGCGGCTTTGAGCAACGGTTGATTCCAGAGGTAATCCCAACCGCCGACGCCAAGCAGAGCGCGGCGCAAGCTCAGCACTGCGGTTGCGCCGGACTCGGTCCCCAACATGCCCGATTGCTTGAGTCGTTGGCCCATGACCCGTTTGCCGCCCGCCTCCACGCCCCCCGAGCCAATAAACCGGCCCCGCTGGCGGCAAGCTCGAAAATCCCTCCGCGTTCGATTGCGCTCCCAACAGTCGAGTTCCCGTTGCCCGTCATCGTTGGACAGGGTGGGGCAAGCGGGGAGAACATCAGCAAACAGTTGGTCCAGTTCACTGTCCTAGAGCAGGCTTTGCCGGCGGAGGGTCCAGTTTTGCGCCGTGCCGGAGTCGGCCTAGCAGTTTGGTGAAAAACAAATTTGTCTTTGAAACCTTTGAGGGTGGGCAATGTCTGAAACCGGATGCGTGGAAAACCTCAAGCCCAGCCGGACTTTTTGACGGTGATCAACCTCAACCAATGCG
>JAJXZI010000093.1 GCA_021780115.1 bacterium
CGCCGCCGGTGTCCGCCCGCCGCGCCGTCGTCCTCGCCGCGCGCAACCTCGGCGCAACCCTGGAGGACGAGCGCGTCACGGCCGTTGCCGGGCCGGCGCCCGGGGCCGAGCGCCGGCAGCGGTTCCAGGCCGCGGCGTTGAAAGGCGCGAGCGACGCCCGGCTCGTCTGGCTGCCGATGAGCCAAGACGCGCTGCGGCTCTGCTGGGAAGTCGTGCTCACCAGTCGCGCGCGGCACGAGATGTTTCGCGTGTTGGTGGACGCGCAAACCGGCGAGCCGCTGGTCCGGCGTGGCCTGACGGAGCACCTGAGCGACGCCACCTACCGCGTCTTCACCGGCGAAAGTCCTTCGCCGCTGTCGCCCGGTTGGCCCACGCCGCTCACCAACCAGCCCCCGCTGGTGGCGCGCACGCTGGTCACCCTCGCCGCGCTGGACACCAACGCCTCGCCCGCCGGCTGGATCGCCGACGGCGGCAACGAAACCCGCGGCAACAACGTGGACGCTTACCTGGATCGCAACGCCGACGACCAACCCGACCTGCCGCGTCCGCAAGGCGCGCCGTTCCGCGTGTTTGATTTTCCGCTGGACCTGACCCAGTCGCCCACCAATTACGGCGTCGCCGCGGTGGTGGAGCTGTTTTACTGGTGCAACTGGATGCACGACCAGTTGTACGATCTGGGGTTCACCGAGGCCGCCGGCAATTTCCAGACCGACAACTTCGGCCGCGGCGGCCAGGGCAATGACGCCCTGCTGGCGGAGGCCCAGGACGGCGGCGGCTTCAACAACTCGAACATGTCCACGCCCGCCGACGGCTCGCCGCCGCGGCTGGAGATGTACCTGTTCAACGGCGCCACCCCGAGCCGGGACAGCGACCTCGACGCGCAGGTGATCGTCCACGAATACACGCACGGCCTGAGCAACCGGCGCGTGGGCGGCGGCGCGGGCCTGTACGAGCTGCAATCCGAAGGATTGGGCGAAGGCTGGTCGGATTTCTATTCCCTGGCGCTGCTGACCGACCCCGGCGCCGATCCGGCGGCGGATTACCCGCAAGGCGGCTACGTGAGCCGCGGCTTGCAGGGTCTCCAGCAGAATTTTTATTTCGGGATCCGCCGCTATCCGTACACCACGGACCTGACCCGAAATCCGCTCACGTTCAAGGACATTGACCCCACGCAAGCCAGCCCGCACGCCGGCGTGCTGCTGAGTCCGCGCTTCGCTTCGTCGGACGCGCCGCCGGCGGACGACATCCACAACCAGGGCGAGGTGTGGTGCGTGGCGTTGTGGGAGGCGCGGGCGAACCTGATCCGCCAATACGGCGCCGCCGCCGGCAACCAACTCCTCCTCCAGTTGGTGACGGACGGCATGAACCTGGCGCCCGCGAATCCGAACTTCCTGGAGGCGCGCGACGCCCTGCTGCAGGCCGACTTGGTGGACAATGCCGGCACGAATCAACCGGCGCTGTGGGCCGCCTTCGCCAAACGCGGCCTCGGCTTCAGCGCCGTCTCACCTTCCAGCGTCACCACCGTCGGCGTGCGCGAGGCGTTTGACCTGCCCGACAATCTGCTGATCACGCCCAACGCGGACTTCGTCAGCAGCGGCCCGGTCGGCGGGCCGTTCACCCCGGCGGTGTTGTCGCTCACGCTGACCAACCTCGGCACCAACCTCCTCACCTGGACTGCGGCCGGCACGTCCGTCTGGCTCCGCGTTTTCCCCGCGGGCGGGATCCTGCCTCCGGGCGCCGCGACGAACGCGACGCTGGCCCTGGACACCCAGGCCGCCGGCCTGCCGGCCGGCGTTTACGACGACTTGGCGTGGTTCACCAATCAGACCAGCGGCGTGGCCAAGGCGTGGCACGGCCGGCTGCGCATCGGTCAACCGGACTCCTTCACCCAACTCTTCGCCAACCAGGACAATGACGTGGCGTATCAGTCCTTCACCTTCACCCCGGACGGCAGCGCCGGCTTCTACACCGTCTGCCGCGCGCCGGCGACTCAGTTCTTCACCGATCCGACGGGCGGCACGGCCGTCACGCTGGGCGACGACGACTTCGCCGAGGTGACGCTGCCTGACACGAACACGATCGGGCTGTACGGCCAGCGGACCAACGGGTTCTTCATCGGGAGCAACGGCTACCTCACGCTGGACCAAGGCGACACCGCGCGGATCGAATCGCTCGCCACCCATTTCCGGCTGCCGCGCGTCTCCGGCTTGTTCGACGACCTGTATCCGCCGGCTGGCGGCAGCATCTCGTGGAAGGAACTCGGCGACCGCGTCGCTGTCACCTGGCTCGGCATCTGGAAACACGGCACCGCCGGAAACCCCAACAACTTTCAGATCGAACTGTTCTTTGATGGCCGGATCCGTCTGACCTACCTGGCGCTCGGCGACACGGAGGGCTTGATTGGTTTGTCGCGCGGGCAGGGGATTCCCTACGGCTTTCTGGGCAGCGATTTCACGGCCTACCCGCTTTGCCCGTTGCCGTTCAGCGTCGCCCTGCCGCCGCGGGCGACCGAAGGCGACGGCCTCCTCGCCGGCCAGGGCCAGGTGGCGATCCCCGCCGCGGTGGCGACGAACCAGGCCGTCAATCTCGCGTCCAGCAACCCGCGCAAAGTGACCGTGCCGTCCAGCGTGACCATCCCCGCCGGCCAGACCAACGCCGCGTTTGATCTCACCGTCCTCGACGACCGGCTCCTGGACGGCACGCAGCCGGTGACGATCACCGCTTCCGCCCCGGGCTGGCTGGACGGCAGCGCCACCATGCTGGTGGATGACGCGGAAACCGCGACGCTTGCGGTGGGGCTGCCCGCCGCTGTGATCGAGGGCGCCGGCACCACCCAGGGCGTCGTGAGCGTCAGCGCGCCGCCGGCGGTTGATGTCTCCATCGCCCTGTCCTCCAGCGACACCAACCATCTCCTGGTGCCGCCGGTCGTCCTCATCCCCGCCGGCCAGACCTCCGCTCAGTTCACTGTCACGCTCCCGGATGACTTCGCCATTGACGGCCCGCAAACCGTCACCGTGACCGCGCACGAGCCGAACTGGACCGACGGCGCCGCCACCGTCACCGTGCTGGACGCCGAGAACCTGAACCTGACGGTCACCCTCCCGGCCCAGGCCTGGGAAGGGGCCGGCACGTTGCCCGGCGGTGGCGCGGTGGGACTGTCGGGCACCTTGCTGACGAACCTGGTCGTCACCCTGGTGGCGAGCGACACCAACGAACTGGTCGTGCCCGCCGTCGTCACGATTCCGGCGGGCCAGACCTCGAGCCCCTTCGACCTGTTGCTGCCGCAGGACTGGGACCTGGACGGCAACCTGCGGGTCACCGTGACCGCCAGCGCGCCGGGCTTCACCAACGGCGCCGCCGTGTTGTTGATCCTGGACAGCGACTGGCCGCCGGCGCCCGGGCTGTCCGCGCCCGCGTTCCAGCCGGGGATGTTCAGCTTCCAATTCGCCACCGTCCCCGGCCACAATTACGTGATCGAGTTCAAGACCACGCTGGACGACCCGCTCTGGCAAATGCTGGAGATCGTTGCCGGCGACGGGACGGTCCAGACCGTCAGCGATCCCTTCGCCACCGACACGCAACGCTTCTACCGGGTGCGGGTGCAGTAGCGGCGCCGCTCCTCCTACGGCGCCGAGAACCGGAACGCCGTCGTGCTCCGGAAGGTCTGGCCGGGACGCAGAATGGTGGACGGGAATTTCGGATGATGCACCGAGTCGGGAAAATGCTGCGTTTCCAAACACAGCCCGGCGTGCGGACCGAAGACCGCGCCGCCTACGCCGACGAAGTGGTCGACGTGATTGCCGGTGTAAAGCTGCACGGCCGGTTGGGTGGTGAGCACGGCCAGCACGCGCCCGCTCTTCGGCTCGGACACGCGGGCGCAGAGCTTCAGTGACGTGCCGTCGCCACCCAGGACGTAGTTGTGGTCGTAGCCGTTCAAGGCCGGCTGGAGCTGCTCAATCCGTGCGCCGATGGGCGTGGGCGTGGTGAAATCCAGCGGCGTGCCCCTGACGCTCGCGATCTCGCCGGTCGGGATCAGTTCGGCGTCCGCCGGCGTGTAACGGTTGGACGCCAACCAGAGCACGTGGCCCAGCACGTCGCCGTGGCCGGCCAGGTTGAAATAGCCGTGGTTGGTGAGATTCACCGGGGTGGCTTTGTCAGTCGTGGCGCGGTAATCGAGGCGGAGTTCGTTGTCGTCGGTCAGCGTGTAGGTGACCGTCACAGTGAGATTGCCGGGATAGCCTTCCTCCCCATCCTGGCTGAGGTAAGCGAACTGGACCGCGGCCTCGCGGCGGCGCGCGGGCAGCGCCTTGGCCTGCCAGACGACCCTGGCGAAATTCCGGTTGCCCCCGTGGATGGAGTTCCGCCCGTTGTTGGCGGCCAGTTTGTATTCAACGCCGTCCAGGGTGAAGCGGGCCCCGGCAATCCGGTTGGCGACGCGCCCGATGACCGACGCGGCGGCGGGATGCCCCTTCAGATAGGCGTCGAGCGTGTCGGAGCCGAGGATCACGTTGGTCAGGCTGCCGTGACGATCCGGCGCCCACAACTCGGTGATGGTCGCGCCGTAGCTCGTGAGCTTGACGACCATGCCGTGGGCGTTGCGCAGCGTGAACAACTTCACGGCGGTGCCGTCGGGCATCCGTCCAAAATCACTTGCTTCGATGCGGGCAAAGGCCGGGTTGGCCGCCTCGGCCGCCGGGGCGAAGCGGCCGGGGCCGGCAAGCATCCCCGCGAGCGCGAGGACGCGACCCGCCCTCCAGGCGACTCGGAGCTGGCATGGGCAGGGTATTGGGCGCGCCGGAAGTTCCGGGTTCATGTGCGAGGCAGTCTCGCCCGCATGAAAGGCCGGGGCAAGCTGCAAGGACAACATTTCCTGACCAGTTGGGGCCCACCGCAGAGGACCTGGGCGCAGCGCAGAGTCGCGGCAAATCTACCCGTCAGAGCGGAAGAACCGAACAACAGAAAGGGCTGGCATTTGGCAATGGCAATGGCAACGCATCCCAGGAACCATCTGGGCGTTTGACCTCGGCAAAGGCCGACAGCATCCCGGCGAAGATCGAGGAAGGGCTGGGGCACTCGCGCGGCCAGTGCTCTGCATTCGGCGCTGCCGAATCAGGTTCTATTTCCGATCAAGGCCAGCGTTGAATTTCAGCGATCCCCGGCTCGACCTCACTCGTGCGCCTGCGTGCGCCATTCCCCCAGGCGAGGTGCTTTCCCAACCGTGAAAGGCGCGGAAGAACGAGCTAGCCTCCTCGTAACCCAGCAGGTAGGCGATCTCGTTCAATTCCACGGCGCTGTGCTTGAGATAGTGGCGTGCCAGTTCGCGGCGGACGCCTTCCACCAGTTGTTGAAAAGTGACGCCGGCGGCGGTAAGCCGCCGCTGTAGCGTACGGGCACTCATGCCGAGTTCTTGGGCGATAGGCTCAAGCGCTGGGCGTTTGCCTGCCAGGGAGCGCTTCAGGGCGCACTTCACCTGCTCGTCGATATCCACGCGGGCATTCCGTGCCTGAAGCTCGGTTTCCAGGTGAGCCCCAATTGCTGTCAGGAGCTCCATGTTGTGCGACACGAAAGGCTGATCGAGGTCACTGTTTTGAAACACGAGCGCGTCGCGGCCGGCGTTGAACCGGACCCGGCAGCCGAAGTGCTTTTCGAGCAATTGGCGGTTACATGAGGGTCTC
>JAJXZI010000192.1 GCA_021780115.1 bacterium
CTCCGACTGGTGCCCATGGTGCATCAAGTTCGACAAAGAAGTCTTCTCCACGCCGGAATTCGCCCAGTACGCCAAGGACCACCTGGTCCTGGTCATGGTGGACTTCCCGCGCAAGAAGGAGTTGAGCGCGAAGTTGCAGGACGCCAACAAGGTGTTGCAGAAGAAATACGAGGTGGATGGCTTTCCGACCTACGTGGTGCTGAGCGCCGAGGGCCAGGAAGTCGGCCGGCAGGTCGGCTACGCGCCCGGCGGGCCCAAGGCCTTCGTCGAGAAGCTGGATGGATTTAAGAAAAAGACGTGAAGACGGAGCATCCGTTCTTCAAGTCGAGCGTGGCGACACCGCTCTCTTTTTGCCGGGAAGCGCTGGACTGCTCGGGGCGCCAAATTTGGCTCCAGTCGCCCCCGAAAGCCCACCCATGAACGCACTGCTCGCCCTCGAAGACGGCTCGGTATTCCACGGCTTCGCGTTCGGCGCGCGGACGTCGGCCTGCGGCGAAGTCTGCTTCAACACGTCGATGACCGGCTATCAGGAAATCCTCACCGACCCCTCCTACAAAGGCCAGATTGTCACGATGACCTATCCGCACATCGGCAATTACGGAGTGAACGAGGCGGACGTGGAATCGTGGCGGCCGCACGTCGCCGGGTTCGTCATTCGGGAATTGTCGCCGGTGATGAGCAACTGGCGCGCGGAACGCTCGCTGGCGGAGTATCTGGAGGCGAGCGGCATTCCCGGCATCCAGGGCTTGGACACCCGCGCCCTGACCAAGAAACTCCGCGTACACGGCGCGCTCAACGGCTTTCTTTCTACCAACGGAGGCATTTCCGATGCGGAAGCGCTCCAGCGCGCCCGGGAGTGGCCCGGCCTCCTCGGGGTGGATTACGTGAAGGAAGTGACCCACCCGGAACCCTTCCTCTGGGATGAGCACGACCGCCAGAGCGCCAACTTCCATCTCGCGCGTGGCCCGGTGGCGACGGACGCCCGGCAGATCCGCGAGCCCCTGCCGCCGGCGGACATTCCAATCGTCGCACTCGACTACGGGATGAAATACAACATCCTGCGCCGTTTGCGGCAACATGGCTTCAAAGTGCAGGTGGTCCCGGCCACGGCGACGGCGGAGGCGGTGTGGCAGCACAAGCCGGCCGGCGTCTTTTTGTCCAACGGCCCCGGCGACCCCGCCGCGCTTGGCTACGCCGTGCGGACGGTCGTCGACTTGGCCAACGCGGGCGTGCCGATTTTCGGCATCTGCCTGGGGCACCAGATTCTCGGCCAGGCGTTGGGCGGACGGACCTTCAAGTTGAAATTCGGGCATCGCGGCGCCAACCAGCCGGTCAAGGACCTCGCCAGCGGTAAAGTGGAAATCACCTCGCAGAACCACGGCTTCGCGGTCGATCCGGCGTCGCTGCCCGCGGAGGTGGTGGTGGACCGGATCAATCTCAATGACCAGACGGTGGAAGGGATGCGGCACCGGCGGAAGCCCATTTTCTGCGTGCAGTACCATCCGGAGGCTTCGCCCGGACCGCACGACTCGACGCCATTGTTTGCCGAATTCCGCGCGCTGGTCGAGCGCCAGTGACCTCCCGGGCGGAGGGACAGCGGTCGGGAGCGACCCCACCATGGAGTTCGTTCCCGCCAGACGCGGTTTCCGTTTGACTTGGAACATTACGCGACGATAATCGCCTCGTTACTTCGACTATGGCCAAACTCGTCGTCCTGACTGAAGGGTTTAAAGACCGCTCGCATGAGTTGACTGCTGAGCGGACCACTGTGGGCCGGGTCGAAGACAACGCTTTCCCCATCCCCGAACCATCCGTCTCCAGCCATCACTGCGAGGTACTGCTGCGCGGCGGCGAGGTCCGGGTGAAAGACCTCAACTCCACCAACGGCACCTTTATCGACGGCCAGCCCGTCACCGAAAGTGCCTTAAAACCGGGCCAGATCCTGCGCCTCGGCAAGGTGGATTTGAAACTGGAAGGCGCCGCGCCGCCCGCCAGCAAGAAGGCCCCGGACCAGACGATGGTCGTGACCGGCGGGGTCAGCCTGAAGGAGTTGGAGCAGGGGCCCAAGGCGGTCGGCTTTGATACCGCCGGGAAAGGCTTCTCCAAGAAAAGCAACCGGGCCAACCGGCTGTTCTTCGTGGTGGTCGCGCTGGTGATGTTGGTGATTTTGAGCGTGCTGGCGTACGTGATTTACACGCAGTCCGGCACGCCGCCGCGACCGTAGCGGCGGACCTGCCCCTTCGGACTTCTGCTAACCGGTCTTGAGCCAGCGCGCCACGTCCGCGGCGTGGTAGGTGATCAGAATGTCCGCCCCGGCACGCCGCATCGCCAGCAGACTCTCCAGCGTCAGGGCTTTCTCATCCACCCAGCCGTTCGCAGCGGCGGCTTTGATCATGGAATATTCCGCGCTGACCGAATACGCGGCGGTGGGATAACCGAACGCCGCCTTCACCTGATAGACGATGTCGAGATAGGCCAGCGCGGGTTTGACCATGACGATGTCGGCGCCTTCCTGGATGTCGAGCGCCACCTCGCGCAGCGCCTCGTTCGCGTTCGCCGCGTCCATCTGGTAGCTGCGCCGGTCGCCGAACTGAGGCGCGGACTCCGCCGCCTCGCGAAACGGACCGTAAAACGCCGACGCAAACTTCGCGGCGTAGGCCATGATCGGGGTTTCTGTGAAGCCCAACCGATCCAGTTCCTGTCGGATGGCCCGAACGCGTCCATCCATCATGTCGCTCGGCGCCACCAGGTCCGCACCGGCCTCGGCGTGGCTCGCGGCCGTGCGCGCCAGCAGCTTGAGCGTCGGATCGTTCAGGATGCGGGCGTTGCCCGCTGCGCGCTGGACGAGGCCGCAATGGCCGTGCTCCATATATTCGCACAGGCAGACGTCCGTGATGACGAGCAATTCCGGCAGCTCCTTCTTCAGCGAGCGCACCACCCGTTGCACGATTCCGTTCTGCGCGTAGGCGCCGGAGGCCCGGTCGTCCTTCGTGTCCGGGATGCCGAACAGCAGCACCGCCGGCACGCCAAGCTCGTGGGCCTGCGCGGCCTCGCGCAGCAACTCGTCCGGTGAGAACTGGCAGACCTCCGGCATGGCGGCGATCGGCCGGCGCAGCTTGCGTCCGCTGCGGGCGAACAGCGGCAGGACCAGTTGCGCCACGTTCAACCGCGTCTCGCTGACCAACCGCCGCAGCGCGGGCGTTTGCCGCAAACGGCGGGGACGATAAGCCGGAAACTGGCCGATGACCGGTGAATTCATGCGCGCATTCTAGGTTTGCTTCCGAAGCTGCAAAGGGAAAAAGCGGGAGCCGCCGAGAACGCACGCCCTTCGATCACGCGCTTGGTTCCCGCTCCCTGGCCGCGTAGATTGGCCCCGTGTCCACCGACATCAAATCGCAGACGCAGGAAGAACTGCAGGCCCAGTTCCAGGCCTGGGACCAACCCACCTACCGGGTCGCCCAGGTGTTGCGCTGGCTCTACGCCCGCCGGGCCACCGACTGGGACGAGATGACCAACCTGCCGCTGGCGCTGCGCGACCGGTTGCGCAAGGAGTTCACGCTGCGCACGCTGGCGTTGGTCCGGAAGCAGGGCGCGCGGGACACGACGCAGAAATTCCTTTGGCAGCTCCATGATGGTGCGCTGGTCGAGAGCGTGCTGATTCCCGCCAGCCCGGCGCTCTATGGCGAGCCGAGCGACCGTCACACCTTGTGCGTGTCCACGCAGGTCGGCTGCGCTTACGGCTGCAAATTCTGCGCCAGCGGACTGGACGGCTGGAAACGCCACCTCGGCGTCGAGGAAATCGTTGAGCAGGTCCTTGCCGTCGAACGCGAGCATGCGTCGGGGGATCCCAAACGCCAGACTCCGGAGTCCAGCGCCAGCACCGGCGAGGGTGCCCACTCCGCACCGCGCTCGACGCTGGAAACGCCGCCCCGAGGGCAGAACGAAGACGGGCACGAGGCTGGGAACCACACCCTCCGCGCCTTGCCGGAGAGCGCCGCCGCGTCGGCCGCGCTCCGCCCGTCGCGTCTCATCAATAATTTGGTCATCATGGGCATGG
Source organism: bacterium (assembly GCA_021780115.1). Classification (GTDB taxonomy): domain Bacteria; phylum Verrucomicrobiota; class Verrucomicrobiia; order Limisphaerales; family JAJXZI01; genus JAJXZI01. Next base: position 4,058 of record JAJXZI010000192.1, read on the forward strand.
GGGAACCGCTGGCCAATTACGATCATCTGCTCAAGGCGTTGCGCATCTTGAACGCGCCGTGGGGCGGCGGCATCGGCGCCCGCAAGATCACCATCTCCACGAGCGGGTTGGCGCCGCAGATCCGGAGGCTCGCGGACGAGCCGCTCCAGTTCCGGCTCGCCATCTCCCTCCACGGCGCGACCGACGAGGTGCGCGCCCGGCTCATGCCGGTCAACCGCAAACATCCGCTGCGCGAGTTGATCGGCGCGTGCGAATACTACCAGACCAAGCAGGGCCGGCTGATCACGCTGGAGTACATCCTGATCGCCGGGGTGAATGATGGACTGGATCAGGTCAGGCCGCTCGCTCAACTGGCGCACCGGCTGCACGCGAAGGTCAACCTCATCCCGTACAACATCGTCGAGGGTTTGCCGTGGGAGCGGCCGGAGGAACGGGTGCAGGAAGCGTTCTTCGCCGCGCTGCAAAAGGAGAAAGTTCTCGCCACGTTGCGGCGGGAGAAAGGCCGCGACATCGCCGCCGCGTGCGGCCAGTTGCGGCTTCAGACACAACGAGACCTCGCGCCCGCGGTGGACGCCGGCGCGGCGAGTCATGCACACGGCTTACAGTAATGGCGAATAGAGCGGACTCATATCGCACACGACCGCCGCCGCGCGTCCTTTCGAGCGTGCCGACCGGCTGGTCGGCGGCATAAAGGCCGTACCAAGGGCAGCGATCGCCTTGATCGGTGCCCTTTCATGCGCCGGGCTTCGGATTCGACGGGTGGCTTCGAGCACAACGCGGTCCCTCCTCGACGGGCATCTTGCTGGCCAGGCTCGTGACCATGTCCCACACGGCGGGTCAATAGCTGGCGCTCGCTTCCAGGCCCAAGGCAGCACCGGCGGGGATGCGCCATTTATGGCAATATTTGCAGCAGTCGCGGGTCCGTCGGACGGTGAGGGAACCCAAACGCGACTCGAAGGCTCGGGGGGGCGCGGAGAGGCGGCAAAGGGATTGACCGCAGACCGGGCACACCGGCTTCGTGCCGACTTTGAGATTGAACTTTCCGACGGCGGGATTACAATGAGAGCAGTTCAGCGGTTAACAACACAAACAAAGGGTCTGCCATGTATTTCGGCGTCGATTACTATCCCGAACAATGGGTGTTCCCTTATGCGGGCACCCCCGAACAGCCGGAAGCGGCCTGGGACCGGGATGCCGAACTGATGGTGGCCGCCGGCATCAACGTGGTCCGCATGGGGGAATTCGTCTGGGGTCTCTGCGAGCCGACGGAGGGCTGGTACGACTTTGAGTGGTTGCGGCGGGCCATGGATGTCATGGCCAAGGCCGGCATCAAAGTGGTCCTGGGCACGCCCACCGCCTCCCCGCCCCTCTGGCTGGCCAAGGCGCACCCGGAAATCCTGCCGGTCGATGAAGCGGGATTGATCCGGCACGCCGGCACGCGCCGGGCGGTGTGCCTCAACAGCGACGCGTATTGGGACTACTCCAAGCGGATCGTCACTGAGATGGCCAAGGCGTTGGGCCAGCATTCGCATCTGATCGCCTGGCAGATCGACAACGCCATCGGGGGGCATTACACGGAAGCGGCGTTCAACGAGGACACCCGCCGTGACTGGCATTTGTGGCTGCAAGCCAAGTACGGGACGGTCGAAAATCTCAACAACCTCATGGGCCTGCGCCACTGGGGCCAGGTCGTTACCACCTGGGACCAGGTGCCGATGCCGATGAGCGCGCCCACGGTGCATAATCCGGCACTGGTGCTCGACTGGTCCCGCTTCTGTAGCGACACGATCGTGCAGTTCATCAAAATGCAGGCGGACCTGCTGCACCAGTTGACCCCCCAGTGCCCCGTCACCACCAACCTGCGCCCGCTCACGCACCGCTTCGACCACTTCGATGTCGCGGAGGTGCTGGACTTCGTCTCGATTGAAAGCACGGCCGCCGTGCGCCCGAAATCGGCCGAACTGGCCTGCGAGATTGACATGCTGCGCTCGCTCAAGAAGGCGGGCATCCGCTCGCCCGACGGCGACGCGGGATTCTGGGTCATCGAGCACAAGGCCGGCAACGTCAGTTGGCAGAACGTCAACTCCCTGGTGCGCCCCGGCGTGCTGCGCATGTTTTCCTACCAGCAGATTTCCCGCGGCGCGGACGCGATCCTCTTCTTCCGCTGGCGCCAGCCGCGGTTCGGCTCGGAGAAATTCCACGGCGCGGTGCTCCCGCACCATCTCCGTAAAGACAACCGGGTGTACAAGGAAATCGCCCAACTCGGCGAAGAGATGAAGCTGCTGGCCCCGGCCATCAAAGGCACGCGGGTCGCGCCGGAAACCTGCATCCTCTACAGCCACGACAACGACTGGACCCTGCAACTGCCCAACCAGCCGAACAAACACTTCAACCTGCGGGAACACATCCAGTGCTTCTACACCGCCTTGCACGACCGGAACATCCCGGTGGATTTCGCCCGCCCCACCGAAGACCTGTCCCGGTACAAGCTCGTGCTCGCGCCGTCACTCCACCTGATGGCCGGCGGCGAGGCGGACCTCCTCAAACTCTACGTGCAGAACGGCGGCACGCTCGTGGCCACCTGCAACACCGGCCTGGTGGACGAGCACCACCTCGCGCCGGACAACGGGTACCCGCACGACCTGACCGATTTGTTTGGGATGGAGGTGTTGGAGTTCGATCCCCTGCCGCCGGGGGAGGAGAACCACTTGACGTTCAAGGGCACCTTCCCCACCAGTCACCTCCATCCCGCCCGGCTCTGGTGCGACCTCATCGATGCGAAGGAGTGCCAGGTGCTGGCCACCTATGCCAAGGACTTTTACTCCGGGCGTCCGGCCCTCACCATGAACGCCTTCGGTCTCGGCAAGGCCATCTACATCGGCACGATGAGCCACCAGCATTTCTACGACGACCTGATCACCTGGCTCCGGCAGATTTGCAGCCTCCATCCCTTGCTCAAAGTGCCGGACACGGTCGAAGTGAGCATGCGCCAGAAGGAAGACGCACGCATTTATTTCCTCCTGAACCACCAGAGTTCGCCGGTCCGGCTCCAGTTCTACAAGCCGATGCATGACTTCCTGACCGGCAACACGTTTGTGGGCAACTACGACCTGCCGCCGCATGGCGTGCTGGTGTTGGATGAACATCCCGGCGCCAAAGCGCCGGCGTGAACCGCTCCGGGTCCGGCCTCCAACACGGCACTGATCGCGGCGCGAACGCGGCCGGGCCATCCGAAGCTCGAAACCTGAAATCCGAAACCATCTCCCACGACCGGCGCTCGGCCCGTTGCCCGAGGCCCCGGCAGGTGAATCGGGTCGTCGGGATTCCGCATTCGCTGCGGATTTCGGATTCCCAATTTCGGGTTTCCGGGCGATGCTTCTGGGCCATGCCGCGTTTCTTTGACTCCGCGCTGTCGCTCGGCGCCCCCCGGCGCAGCGCCCGCCAACGCGTGCTCGCCCAGTGGCGGCGCGTGGACTTGACGCCGTTGGAAAAGGCGCGGGCCGACTCCGCCCGACCGGTCGCCGACCTCGCGCATCGCGTGCTGCAGCGCAAGTTCCACATGGACGCGATCGTGGTCAAGGTGTGGAACGAGCTGCTGGACCCGAACATCGTGGCCCACGCCCAACCCGTCGGCCTCCGCCGCGGCACGCTGTTTGTCACCGTGGACAGCAGCCCCTGGCTCAACGAACTCGTCCGCTACCGGCGCAAGGAAATCCTCGATCGCCTGCAGCACAGTTTCGGGCGGGAGTTCATTCAACGGATTTCGTTTCGCGTTGGGTAGCGCGCCAGGCGTCCCGCCAGCCAATCCGCGCGGCCGGCCACAGACTCCGCCCCCGTTGACGCGCCGCCTTCTGCGGGGTAAAGCTGCTTGAGAAGATCCGACGGGACCGGAAACTAGCTGGTCCAAACGTGAAAGAACCCGACTATGCAAACGGTTTTGTCATCCGAATTCAAGCGTGGCATGGCCCTCATGCTCGATGGCACACCCCATGTCATCGACGATTTCCACGTCTCCGGGACCGCCCAGACCAAGCACAAGCTGCACGTACGCCTGCGGCATCTTAAAAGCGGCCGTTTCACCGAACGCCAGTTCGCCGAAAATGAGCGCGTGCCCATCGCCGACTTGATCAATCGCACCGTGACGTTCAGCTACAAACAAGGTGACACCTATGTCTTCCTCGACGCCGAGACTTTTGAGGAACTGAACCTGGCGGGCGAACTGGTCGGCGAGCGCCACTGGTTTCTTCAGGAGAATGAGGATTACCGCGCGATCTTTCTCGAAGGCAGGCTCCTCGACATCGTCTTGCCCCCGCAAACCTCGCTTCGAATCGTGGACACGGTGCCGCCCATCCGCGGCGGGTCCGATTCGAACTGGAAAACCGCGCGACTCGAAACCGGCCTTGAAATCATGGTCCCCCTCTTTCTCGACAATGGCGAAAAAGTCCGCGTCGATACCGCGACGCGCAAATACGTCGGCAAGGACACGTCGGAGAAGTAAGTCAGACCGGAGACTGGCCACAACCGCCATCGGCCAACCCCGTCGAACTAGCGCGGGGCCGGTGCGATGGGCAGTTCGCCCGCTTCGAGTAGTCGCTGGATTTCCGCCGAGAAACCCTTCCGGAAGTTCGGGTATTTGAACTGGCAGCCCAGTTCCATCTTCAACTTCCGATTGGAAATTCTCTTGTTCGTCGCGCCGCGTTTGCGCGCGGCGTCCGGCTCCTCGGGCGCGGAGGGCGGCAGGTCTTTGCCCAATTCCTCCGCGAGCCAGCGGAAGTAAGTGGTCTGGGTCACCGGTTCGTCGTCCACCGCGTTGAAAACCTCTCCCGGCCGGGCGCCTTGGAGCGCGGCGATGATCGCGCCGACCACGTCATCGCGCTGGATCATGTTGAGGTAACGCTCGCCGGCGCCGTCGAGCCGCGCCTCGTTTTTCAGGAATTGCTTGAGCAGGTGGCCGCGCCCCGGCCCGTAAATGCCGGCCACGCGGAGAATCACGGCGGGAAAACCCCTTTGCCGGGCAGCCGCCAGGAGGACGTTCTCCGTCTCAACCAGGATCCGGCCCGTCTCCAGGAGCGGCTCCGTCGGCGCGGTTTCCTTGACCAGTGCCCCGTCGGTCTGCCCATAGACGCTGGTGCTGCTGGTGTAAACGAATTTCCGCGGTGGCCGGTCCGCCAGCCAGCGGAGCAGCGACTTCGTCCCTTCCAGGTAAACGCGCCGGTAGTCTTCCGCGCCGCCCCCGGCGGAGGACACGCAATTCACCACCCAGTCCCACGGCCCGGGCAACGGCGTCAGCGTCGCCGCGACGGTGACATCGGCGACGAGCGGCCGGATTCCGGCGGCCTCCAGCTCGGCCGAAGCAGCGGCGGAACGGCGGACGCCGAACACCTCGTGCCCCTGGCGGGCGAGTTCCGCGCCCAGCGGCCGGCCCACGTAACCGCACCCAACAATCAATACGCGCATGGCCAGACTTGTAACCGGGATGCCGCCGGCGGGCAACGTCTCACCATCCGGCCTCGCCGCCGGACGCGGGACTCGGGCCGGGCGCAAAGAGGTTTTGTTTTGAACTGCTCGTGCTGATACCTTTCCCGGCGAATGCCTGATTCGCCAACAACGGTACCGGCGCCTCCGGAGGCGATGGACCGTCCCGCGCCCGCCCTCCGCCCTCCGCCACGGCCGGAGTTGCTGGCGCCGGCCGGCGACTGGACCTGCGCCCGCGCCGCCGTGGAGAACGGCGCCGACGCGATTTACTTCGGCCTGGAACGCTTCAACGCCCGGATGCGCGCCGGCAACTTCACGGAGGCCGACCTGCCGCGGCTGATGGAGTTCCTGCACCGGCGCGGTGTGCGCGGCTACGTCACCTTCAACACGCTAGTCTTCGAGAACGAGATGGCCGAGGCCGAGGCACGTTTGCGCGCGATGATTGCGGCCGGCGTGGATGCCGCCATCGTGCAGGACGTGGGCATCTGCCGGCTGATCCGCCAGCTTTCGTCGGATTTTCCGATTCACGCCTCGACGCAAATGACCGTCACCAGTGCCGGCGGCGTGGAGTTTGCCCGCGAACTGGGCTGCAACCTCGTGGTGTTGGCGCGGGAGTGCTCGCTGCGGGAAATCGAGAAGATCCAGGCGGCGCCGTCGGCAGGGCAGGTGGCGGGCGAAAAAGAGCAGGACGCCAGCCCCGCGAACAACGGCGCCCTCCCGTCCCACGTCATCCGCCCCCCGTCTCTCCCCTTGGAAGTCTTCGTCCACGGCGCGCTGTGCGTCGCCTACTCCGGCCAATGCCTGACCAGCGAGGCGCTGGGCGGGCGCTCGGCCAACCGCGGCGAGTGCGCCCAGGCGTGTCGGATGCCGTACGATTTGCTCGCCGATGGCCGGCCCGTGCCGTTGGGCGACCGGCGCTATCTGCTCAGCCCGCAAGATTTGGCGGGGCTGGAGCTGTTGCCCGACTTGGTCCGGGCCGGCATCGCGTCGCTGAAGATCGAAGGCCGGCTCAAATCGCCGGAATACGTCGCGAACATCACGCGAATCCACCGGCAGGCGCTCGATGCGTGCGGAAGGTGGAAGGCGGAGTGCGGGGTGAAACTCTCTGGGCGCCCGATCTCCACTCCGCACTCTGCGCTCTGCACGCCGCAGTACGAAATGGAGATGGCCTTCTCCCGCGGCCTTTCCACCGGCTGGCTGCGCGGCATCAACAATCAGGAGCTGGTGCATGCGCGCTTCGGCAAGAAACGCGGCGTTTTCCTCGGCGAGGTCAGCCGCGTCCAGGGCGACCAGGTCGCGCTGAGCCTGCGCGGCCCCTTGAAGCCCGGCGACGGCGTGGTCTTTGACGCGGGGCATCCCGAACAGCCGGAAGAAGGCGGGCGCGTCTATGAAGTCCGCCGGCCAGAGGCGGAAGGCCGTGGGCCAACGGAGGTGGTGCTGACTTTCGGCCGGGGCGCGTTGGATTGTCGCCGGGTTCACGTGGGCGACAAGGTGTGGAAGACCAGCGACCCGGAACTCGACCGCCGTTTGCGCCAGAGCTTCGAGGGCGACCAGCCGCGGTTCCCCCGCCCGATCCGCGTGGAAGTCCACGGCGCCGCCGGCCAGCCGCTCGCGCTCCTGGTCCGTGACGAACTGGGCCACGTCGTTTTGCTCACGTCAGCGATGCCGTTGGTGCGGGCGGAAAAACAACCGCTGACGACGGCACGTCTGCGGCAGCAACTGGGGCGCCTTGGCGGCACGGCCTTCAAGCTGGGCGAACTGAAATGCGCTCTCACCGGAGAAGTCCTGCTGCCGGTCAGCGAGTTGAACCGTCTGCGCCGCGAGGTTGTGGCGCGGTTGGAAGCGCAGCGCTCGCAACTGCCGCGCTGGCAACGGACGGATTTCGGATCGGAAACGGGCGTGGCAACGCCACCAAAACCGCAAGCTCCAATCCCCAATCCGCAATTGATCGTCCTGGTCCGCAACCTGGCTCAGCTCGACGCGGCCGTACAGTGCGGCGTCACGACGCTCTACTGCGACTTCGAGGATCCGAAGAAATATCGCGAGGCGGTGCAGCGGGTGCGGGCCGGCGCCGGTCGCCGCTTGGAGGTCTTCGTGGCGCCGCCGCGCATCTTCAAGACGGGCGAGGAATGGACGCTCCAGCAGGTCCGCGCCTGCGACGCCGACGGCTATCTGGTCCGCAACTACGACCACCTGAGTTTTTTCGCCCACGACCGCCGTGTCGGCGATTACTCGCTCAACGTCGCCAACCGCCTGGCCGCCGACTACTTCAAGCGCCGCTTCCGCTTGGAACGCCTGACCGCGTCCTACGATCTGAACTTCCCGCAACTCGAAGCGCTGTTGCAGGCCGCGCCGCCCGAGTGGTTCGAGGTGACGATCCACCAGCACATCCCGATGTTTCACATGGAGCACTGCGTCTTCTGCGCGTTCCTCTCCACCGGCACCGACTACACCAACTGCGGCCGGCCGTGCGACCGCCACGACGTGAAACTCCGCGACCGCGTCGGCGCCGAACATCCGGTGAAGGCGGACGCCGGCTGCCGCAACACCGTCTTTAACGCGCTGGCCCAGACCGGCGCGGAACACGTCGCACGGATGGTGGCACTGGGCGTGCGGCATTTCCGCCTCGAGTTCCTGAACGAAACACCGGACCAGGTGAGGCAGACCATCGCGAGCTATCGCCAACTGCTGGGCGGCGAAATCACCGGCGCGCAACTCTGGCGCGAACTGAAGTTGCAGAGTCAACTTGGAGTCACCCGCGGGCAGATGGGACACGCCACGCCCTCGGGCCGCTGCTGACAATTCGCCGACGTACCGGAGTCCATCCAATTTGATCTTGACGGCGGAAATCCAAGCTGTGTCGATCGTCCCGGCACGGTGCCACCAGACTCGACTCACAACGTATGAAGAACCTTGGATCCACCGCTTTCCTGACGAAACTCCCCACCCTGTTCGCTTGGGCGGTCTTGGCCGGGCCGGGCTGGCGTTGGTCGGCGGCTCGGCGCTGCTGGTCAACGTCACCATCGCGACCAACCGGGCCGACGGCGCCGACTTGGTTTACGACGCACCTCCCGGCCCCTCGCAAGGCGGCGGGTTGTACATGACCAACAGCGCCGTGACCGTGCGCAATTCGATCATCGCCGACAGCGCCAAGGGCGGTGAGGTCAGGGGCACCTCACCGATGCCGGCTACAACCTGTGCTCCGACGGCACTGCGAATTTCGCCGCGACCGGTAGTCTCAACAGCACCGACCCGCTGCTTGCCGCGTTGAACGACAACGACGGCCCCACCGAAACGATGCACTGCTGGCCGGCAGTCCCGCGCGAGACGCCATCCCATGCAGTTTCCCGCCGACCGACCAGCGCGGCGTCCCCCGCCCGCAAGGCTCCGTCGCCGACATTGGCGCGTTCGAGGCGAACTCCCCGGCCCCGCCGCCGTTGCTGAGTCTGGAGGGGATGGCGGACAATCTGACCATCACCTTCGCCGCCGAGGTCGGCCGGAGCTACCGCTTGCTCAGCTCGCCGGACTTGGCCACGTGGGCGCCGGTCGCCACGAACGCGGCCGTCGCCGCCGGCCCGTTGCAGTTTGTCCGGCCGCTCACGTTCGCCCCGAACGTGTTCCACCGCGTGGTGACGCCGTGAGCGCCGGCGGGCTTGCGGCTCATTCCGCGGCCGCCCGCGCTGGCGCCAGCGGCTTGGAAGTTTGGTTCCCGGACGAGGAACCGGGCGCCCCGGTCCTCGACCCGACTTTGAGAATGTCTTGCAACGGATGTTCGTCGAGCACGTTGCTATGGATGCCCTGGATGCGCGCCGGGTCGTAGAGGTTGAATCCGGCGTAGAAGTAGAGTGGAATCAGCGGCGCTTCTTCGCGGATGAGCAGGCCCTCGGCTTCCCGGAATAATTTCGCGCGCCGGTCCAGGTCGGTTTGCAAGTTGGCGTCGCGGATGAGCGCGTCGTAGCGGGCGTTTTTCCAGCCGGTGCGATTGTTGCCGCTGACGCTGGTGAACAGGTCCAGGAAAGTGTTGGCGTCATTGTAGTCGCCGACCCAGCTCGAAGCCGACACGTCGTAATCCAGGCGCGACTGGGCGTTGAAGAAAATCTTCCGTTCGATCTGGCGGATTTCCACCGGCACGCCGAGGGTGTCGTGCCACATCTGCTGCAACTCGACGGCGATCAGGAGCTGCATTTTGGCGGCGCCGCCGGCGGCGGCGTAGAAGGCGTATTCGAACCGCGGGAAGCCCCGGCCGCCGGGGAAGCCGGCCTCGGCCAACAGGCGGCGCGCTTGGGCGGGGTCGTACGGCAGCCCCTCCGGCGAAACGTAGTGGGCGACGCCGTCCGGCACGAAATGAAAGGCCGGCCGCTCGCCGCCCTGGGTGAGCTTCTTGACTAGGCGGACTTTGTCGGTCGCGAGGGCAAAGGCCCGGCGCACCCGCGAGTCGTCGAACGGCTTGCGGGTAACGTTGAAACGGTAGAAGTAGGTCCCCAAGTAACGGTAGGTGTGGCAGTCTGGACGCCGAAGCAGCACGTCCATCAACTCCATCGGAACGAGGTCCTTGTCCCACACGATGTCCGCCTGGCCGGTCTCGTAGAGGTTGAGGGCGGTGTTGGGCGAGCCGATGGGCAGGAAATCCACCACGGCGCTGCGGGTGTGGGCGGCGTCCCAGTACCGCGGATTGCGGCGGAGGCGGACCTTGTCGTTCAGGCGCCACTCGAGCAGTTCGTACGGGCCGCTGGCGGGCAATGGCCGCGCGCTCAGCCAGCGGTCGCCGTACTTCTCAATGGTCGGACGCGGCACGATGGCGAAGATGGGCAGCGCGCACAGGTCGAGGAAGAAGGCGATGGGCGTGGTGAGTTCGGCGCGCACCGTCCGGGCGTCCAGCGCGTGGACGCCGACCTGCGCGCGGTCCTTGAGTTGGCCGGTGTACCAGGCCTCGGCGTTGGTGAGGTAGAAAAATTGCCCCGCGTAATCGGCGGCCGTGGCCGGGTCCAGCGCCCGCAGCCAGGACCAGACGACGTCCGGGGCGGTGATCGGTTCGCCGGTGGACCAGACCGCGTTGGTGCGGAGGTGAAAGGTGTAAACGCGCTTGTCCGGTGAGACTTCCCAGCGTTCAGCCAGGGCGGGCACGGGCAGGCCAGTCTGGCCGTCGAGCCGGGTGAGGCCCTCGAAAAGTGCCTTGGTAAGCCGCATTTCCGAGACGCCCGTGACGATGGCGGGATCGAGCGACTCCGGCTCGTTACCATTGACGATGACAAGATCGGCACGCGGCTCCGGGCGACAGCCGGAAGGCAAAAGGCAGAGAGCGGAAAGAAGCAGGAGCAGCGGGGGCATCCGGCCCGTCCGGATGCCTTTCCGCCTTCCCTCCCTTGCCTTGGGCATGAAAAAACAAAACGCCCGGCGGATTATTCCGCGGGCGTTCGTCAGCCAGTTCATCGCGCCGCTATTTGGGCGGAGTGGGCTTTGCGGGGGCCGGAGTCGCCGGGGCCGGCGTGGTGCTGGCGGGCGGGATGGTGATCTTCATCGGGGCGGTGGCCGCCGCCGGCAGCGCGCTCGTCGTGGCCGGCGCTTCCGGCGACGCCATCGGTGGCAACTGGACGGCGGAACCCGTCGCCTGTTGCTCCAGCAGCTTCTCAAACTCGCTCCGGGAGGCCCGGAAATGGTGGCTCTGCATGATCCCCAGCACGATCGCGAGGCCGAAGAAGATCCCGGCGGCGTACTTCGTGGCCTTGGTCAGGACGGTGCCGGAGCCGGCGCCGAACAGGGCGTCGGCCGCGCCGCCGCCGAAGGCCAGACCCAGCCCGGCCTCCTTTTTCGGCAACTGAACCAGCACCAACAGAATCAACGCCAGGCAATCGAGCACCAGGACGAACGTCAGCAAACCAATGATGAATCCCATAGTCGTGTTCTTAGATCGAGTTCTTGACGATGTCGGCGAAGCTGCGCTCTTCCAGCGACGCGCCACCGACCAGCGCGCCGTCCACGTCGGGCTGACTCATCAACTCGCGGGCGTTGGACGGTTTAACGCTGCCACCATACTGAATGCGGACGCGCCGGGCCACGGCTTCGTCAAACAGCCCCGCCAGGACTCGGCGGATGAAGGCGTGCGCCTCCTGCGCCTGCTGCGTGGTCGCCGTTTTGCCCGTGCCAATGGCCCAGACCGGCTCGTAGGCGATGACCGTCTCGTCCATCTGCGTCTTGCTCAAGCCAGCCAGGCTGCCGCGCACCTGCGTCTCCAGCACGTTTTCCATCCGGCCGGCCTCGCGCTCGGCCAGCGTCTCGCCCACGCAAACGATCGGTTTGAGCGAGGCGGCGTGCGCCGCCGCCGCCTTGCGGGCGATCAGCGCGTCGGATTCCTTCTGGTACTGGCGGCGCTCGGAATGGCCGAGGATGACGTAGCGGACGGAAAATTCCTTGAGCATCCCGGCGCAAATCTCGCCGGTGAAGGCGCCGAAATTGTGCTCGCTCATGTTCTGCGCGCCGAGGCGGAGGTTGGAATCAAGGACGGCCTGCGCGACGGCGCCCAGCGCGGTGAACGGCGGGCAGACGACCAAGTCCACCTCCTTCACGTTGGCCAGTTCGCGCTTGAGGCCGGCGACCAGGTCGAGCGCCTCGGCCACGGTCTTGTTCATCTTCCAGTTGCCGGCGATGATGAGTTTGCGGTCTTTGGTCATGGCAGTTTCAGGTTCGCGCGTCGCTCTCCAGGTTTCGGGGTTCAAATCAGTGGCCGCAGCCGCAGCCGCAGGCCTTGTCGCTGAGCGCCGCCACTCCGGGCAGCACGGCGCCTTCCAGGAATTCCAGGCTCGCGCCGCCGCCGGTGCTCATGAACGTGACGCGGTCGCCGAGCTTGGCCCGGTTGATCGCCTTCACGCTGTCGCCCCCGCCGATGATGCTCTTGGCGCCCTGCTGCGTGGCGACGGCCACCGCCTGCGCCACGGCGTTGGTGCCGGCCGCAAAGCGCTTGTCTTCGAACAGCCCCATCGGGCCGTTCCATAAAATCGTCTTGGCCCGCAGGACTTCGCGGGCAAATGCCTCGACCGTGGCGGGGCCGATGTCGAGCCCGGCCGCGTCGGCGGGGCAGTCCAGGTCCGAACTGGTACGAATGCCCTGGTATTCCACGACGGGCCGGCCCTTCTTGTCGAGCTGGCCGATCTGGACCGGCACGGCCACGACGTCATCGGTCGGCAGCAGGAACTTCACGCCACGCTGCCGGGCCTTGGCTAGTGCGGCTTTGGCCACATCCGCCTTGTCCGGCTCGACCAGCGACTTGCCGGTTCGGTGGCCCTCGGCCAAACGGAAGGTGTAGGCCATGGCGCCACCGATGAGCAGGGCGTCGGCCTTGTCGAGCAGACGGTCGATGACCTTGATCTTGTCGGACACTTTGGCGCCGCCGAGGATGACGACGAACGGCCGGGCCGGCTGTTCCAGTTCGTCACCGAGAAACTTCAACTCGCGCTCCATCAGCAACCCGGCCGCGCAGGGTCCGCCGCGGCGGGTGACGACGCGCGCCACGCCTTCCGTGGAAGCGTGGGCGCGGTGCGCGGCGCCGAAGGCGTCGTTGACGTAAAGGTCCGCCACTTTGGCCAGCTTCTCGGCGAAGGCCGGATCGTTGGCCTCCTCCTCGTTGTAATACCGGACGTTCTCCAGAAGCAGAATGGTTCCAGGCTCCATGCCGCCAACCGCTCTCTCCACCTTTTCGCCGATGCAATCGTCCACGAAATTCACCGTGTAGCCCGAAAGGTCCGCCAGCTTGACGGCCACGGGCCGCAGCGACAGGGACGGTTCGCGCTTGCCCTTGGGCCGGCCCAGGTGGGCGGCGAGGATGACCTTTGCGCCGCCGGCGATGAGCAGGTCAAGCGTGGGCAGCGTTTCCTTGATGCGCGTGACATCGGTGACGACCATCTGGCCGTCCTTTTCCTCCAGGGGCACGTTGTAGTCCACGCGGACGAAGACGCGTTTGCCGCGGACATTCAGATCTTTGACAGTCAGCTTTGCCATAGGCACGAAATCGCTTTCAAAACGGAACGCGGAGCATAGCCGAGGCGCGTCGGCAGTCAAAGCGGAATTGAAAACCTGAATGGGGCCGAAAACGTCGCGTTCCATCGCGGCGGGCCATTTCCGATTCAACCGGCGCGCGAAACCACCCGGCTACGCCGCCGCCGGTCGGCGTTTCAACCCGCTGGCCGCCGGTGCGGCGGCGGGCTGGGGCGAGCGGCCTTGGAAACTCTTCCAGTATCGGTCCGGCAGCAGCCCCAGCGCGATGAGCGCGACCTGGCTGCCCACGAAGATCATCAGCCACTTGAACGCCGCGTCCATGAAGCCGTAGGCGTGGAGGCCGACACCGAGCATGTTGACGCCGAACCAGGACCAGCTTGTCACGATGTTGCCGAAGATGGCCATGTTCATCAGGCCGCGTTCGCGCACCAAGCCGCCCCAGCGGGCGTGGAGAATGGCGGCGTTCCAGAGCACGATGAGCAGGGCGCCGTTTTCCTTCGGGTCCCAGCCCCAGAACCGGCCCCAGGATTGGTCGGCCCAGATGCCGCCCAGCACCGTGCCGGTGAAGCTGAAGAGCGTCGCAAAACAGACGATGCCATAGACCATCCGGGCCAGACCCTTGCTGGTGTCCTTGTCCAGCGTGCTCGTGAACAAACCGCGGATGAGGTAGAAGATCGCCAGCATCCCGGCGACGAACGTGGCCGAGTAGCCGAGCGTCACGGCGACGACGTGCGTGGCGAGCCAGAAGTTGGTGTCGAGCACGGCGCGGAGCATTTCCATCGTGTCGCCGGCCAGGGCGAGGTTGTGGGCGATCACGAGCGTGACGAAACCGACCAGCGAGGCGATGGCGGCGCCCAGGCCGTCCCGGTAAAGCCGCTCCAGGGCCAGGCCGAGAATGGCGGCGGCCCAACCGATGAAGACCGCCGAGGAGTAAAGGTTCGTCACCGGCGGCCGGCCTTCGAGCACCATGCGGAAGCCGATGCCGACGGTGTGGATGATCCAGGCGAGAACGATCAAATAAAACGCCGAGCGGCGCAGGACTTCCGAGCGGTTGAACCAGGAAACACAGGCCAGCACGAACGCCAGCACGTAGATCACCAGCGCCTTGTAGAACGCCTGGAAGCCGTTGTAAAAGAACTCGCGCTGGCCCTTCTTGACTTCCGGAGCGAACCGCTCACCCAGCCACTGGCGGTAGCTGTCCAGCGCCGCGTTGAACTGGCCCGGCTGGTTCGCGCGATAGGCGGTGACCAGCGCGGCGTAGGATTGAACCGCCGGGCTGAGGGTGCCGCCGTGCGCGAGCCGCATCACGTTGGTGCCCACGGTTTCCCAGGCGTCGCGCGACGCCTCCGGATTGGGCGGCGGCACGACCAGCGCATAGGCATAACGGGCCATGTCGTTGAAGACGGAGAAGCTTTGAATGAAATCGCCGAACGCCTGCTCGTCGTATTTCTGGCCCGCTTCGCGCGCCCGCACCGCGGCCAGCCCCGGCCCCAGCGCTTTCTGGAACTGCGCCAGTTCGGCGGTGAAATCGTCGGAGTTCGGCGGGCGGAGGGTGATCTTGAGCCGCTGGTAAAGCACCAGCGCGTTTTGGAGTCGCATGACCTGCTTTTCGAACGGCGTGCGATGGGCCGGTTCGACGCCCTGGATGCGGTCGCTCTGACGCTCGATGTCATCGAGTTTGTCCTTGAGCTGGTTGAACGAAAAATACTTCTCCTTTTCCGGCAGCTTCAACATGCCGAGCAACTCCGGGCTGTCGATGCGGAACGCGGGGCGGGTGTCGGCCACTTCCGACTTCATCAGGACTTCGAGCAGCCACTGGCTGGCGGTGAGGTGTTCGGAGCCGGTTTCGCCGCTCCACACCAGGCTCTGCTTGGTGCGGATTTGCAGAAGTGAATTGCGCGCCACGGAGTCGAACGGCTGGATGCGCCCGTTCAGCAGCACGGGGAGTTGGCCGAATTCGCGGGCCTGAAAGCCCTTCTCCGGCGGCGGAAACAAGGCCGTGACGACCCAGGCGGCCATCGCCGCGACGAGAATCCAGGGGAGCCATTTTTTCATGGGGTGAGTCTCCGTTTCACGAAGGGAATCAAATGCGCCAAAAACTGGATCGTCAACCCCGCGCCCACCAGCAGGCAGGCGAGGTACGGGGTCAGCCAGCTTGGGTTGTGGACCACCTGCAGGATGCTGCCTTTGTCATCGGGGTCGAAACTGGCCTGGTAGAACGTCAGACCGCCGTAGCGCAGCGGGTTGTTCATGTAGATCAGCGCCTCGCGGTCCTCGCCGGTCGCGGCGTTGCGGACGCGGACGCGGCTGGAGAAGTTCTTGGGAATCTCAGTGCCCTTGTAAATATCGTGCCGGAAATCGAGCAACTGCAGGCTGAACGGCTTGTAGTAGCGGCGCAACCGCAGGGCCAGTGTGTAGGTGTGGTGGGCGAACGTCACCGACTGCGGCTCGCGGAGGTATTCGGAAACCAGCCACGAGCCGAGCGATTGGCCGTTTGCCTCCAGTTCGAGGAGCGCGCTGGGCACGTCGCGCGCGTCCATCTTCGTCACCCGCGGCTCCTCCTTCATCCAGAGGCGCGGGCCGGCGCCGGCGGTCGCCGGGCATTTCTCGAAGCCCGGCTGCGCCTGGTCGCTCAGCGACGAGTTGGCCAGATACTGCTTCACCCGGATCGTGAACGGCAGCGCCGCGTTGCGAATCTCCCGCTGCTCCGCCAGCGTCGAGTCAGGGATGGCCACGACCTTCTCGGTGTCGCCGTCCGTGGTGTCGATCACCGCCAACTCGGTCAGCCGGTCGCTCTCCGAGTAGTTCCGCGCCTCCCCAATCCGCAGGTGGAGGTTGCTCTCCCGCGAGAGCAAGTCGGTCGCAAGCTGGCCGAGCAGGAGCAGGATCAGACCGAGGTGCGTGATGATGATGCCGAGCTTGTCCCGGCGGAACCCAAACCGTTTGTAGTGGGCGGCGACGAGGTTGATGAGCAGCACGCCGCCGATGAGGTAGCCGCCCGGGAAGACCGGAATTTTCCAATCGGCGCCCTGCGGTCCCCAGAACACGATGAAGCTGCGGAAGAACGCGTTCTGCGCCTTGTACAGCCCCATGTCCACCTGCGCCAAGGTGCCAATAAAAACCAGCACCACCGCCAACGCCAAACACACGACGGTCAGCTTCAGCGACGTGAAAAAGCTGATGAGTTTGTCGAGGAGCATGCGGCTACTTGGCCCCCTGGACGAACTTCACCAGCGCATCCTTCTCGCGGGCCACGACCGCTTCGTCGCCCATCATTTTATAGAACCACGTCTGGGCGGCCTGGGGGACAATCACGCCCACCAGCCGCGTTTTCTTCCCGGTCCGCGCGTCCGTGCCGTCCAGATCCACGACCGTTGCCTTGCCCCCCGGCACCTCCGTCTCATTGACGGCCTTCGGCAGGTCCGCCTCGGAGATCGCGTCCAACCCGACCTGCTGACGCCAGCGGTTCACGTTGGCCAGCAAGCCGCCGACATCGCCGGGGAACGCGCTCACGGTAATCTCGGCCTTCGCGCCGTCGCCCGCGGCGCTGAACTTGGCGATCAACATTTGCGTCGGCGGCTCTTCCTTCCAACCCGCCGGCACCGTCCAGTTCGGCTTGGCTGGACCGCCGCCCGCCGCCGGTTCCATCGCCCCGCCGATGGGCGGATGCGACGGCGGCAGGGCCGGCGGCGCCTCGGCCGCCGTGAACTGGAGGGACTTCAGAAACTCGACGAAGGCGGGCTTTTGCTGGGCGACCAGTGCGTCATCACCGGTCATCTTGAAAAACCACGTCACCTCGTCGCGATGGAGGAGGGCGGCCAGGATGCGGCTCTTTTCTCCCGCCGCCGGGTTCTGGCCGGCCTGGTTGTACAACGCCCCCTCCGCCCCGCCGATGTCCACCTTTTCGCCCAACCGGGCGAACTCGTCCTGCGTCACCGCCGGCAGTCCCACCTGCCCCCGCCAGCGGTTCACGTTATTCAAGTCGCCGCCCGCCGGTCCGGGCAGCGGGATCACGCTGACGTCGGCCTGCTTCGCGCCCGGGCCTTGGATGCGGAAGGACGCCAACCGCATTTCGCCCGGCGCCATCTCCACCCAGCCCGCGGGCAACTTCCAAGTCAGGCGCGGTCGTCCCTCGGTCTGGCCCTGAGCGCCGCCGCCGGCCGCTTGGGCTGCGGGAACGGTCGCCGCAGCCGGCGATTCCTTTTCGACGCGATAGACCTTGGTTTCATCTCGGCCGCAACTGGTCAACACGACGGCGAGCGCGACGAGCGTCGCGCTCCGCGGCCAGGACCAACTCCGCGCTGTGGGATGCAAAGGATTCACGCTATAGATTTAGGGAGTTCCCTCGCGTTGGGCAAGCCAGGATTGCGCCGATGCGCCGGCCCCGCTTCACCGGTTCGTCACGGCCGTCAGCTTCGCCGCAGCCCGTCCGCAGTCGATCACTTCCTCCGCCAAATCCCAACCGTCACTCAGCGACCGCGCCCGGCCGGCCACCCACAGCGCCGCCGCCGCGTTCAGCAGGACCGCGTCGCGTTTGGGCCCGCGTTCCTCGCCGCGCAGAATCCGGCGGATGATCCCGGCGTTGGCCGCGGCGTCGCCGCCCGCCAGGTCCGCCAGGCTCGCGGGTTGCAGCGGAAATGGATCCAGCGTCAACACCGATTGGGCGAAACCGCGTTCCTGGTAAAATTCCGCGATGGTGTTTTCCCCCAGCGGGGAAAGCTCGTCGAGATGGGTGTCCTCGGCGAACGGTGGGCGGGGGGCGTGGACCGCGCGGTCTAGCTCCGCGCCGGCGGACTCCGAACCACGAACCTCGGAGCGGACGCGCCCGCACACGACCATCGCCCGCCGCACCCCGAGCATTTGCAGCACCCGGGCCAGCGGTCCGCAAAGCGCCGGACGCGGCACGCCCACCAGTTGCGCGGTGGGCCGGGCCGGATTCAGGAGCGGGCCGAGGATGTTGAAAATCGTGCGTTGGCCGCGCTCGGCGCAAAGCTTGCGGGCCGCGGCGACGTGTTTGAACGCCGGATGGTATGTCGGCGCGAAGAAGAAGGCGAAGCCGTGCTCGCGCAACGAACGCGCCGCTTCCTCCGGCGCCAGATCCAGGCGCAGGCCCAGCGCCTCCGCCACGTCCGCGCTGCCGCAGCGCGAAGTGGCGGCGCGGTTGCCGTGCTTGGCCACCGTCACGCCCGCCGCCGCGCACAGCAGCGCGACGGTCGTCGAGATGTTGAAGGTGCCGAGGCGGTCGCCGCCGGTGCCCACCACGTCAAGGATTTCGCGGCGGCGGGTCTCCGCGTCGAGCGGCGGCGCGATGGCCCGGTCGCGCAGGGCGCGGGCAAACGCGGCGATTTCCGCCGGCGTTTCGCCCTTGAGCGCCAGCGCGGTCAGAAACTCCGCCTTCAGTTCCGCCGCGACGGACGGCTCGGCCAGGTGCGCGACGGCGACGCGGATGTCCTCGCCGCTCAACTCTTGCGAGTTGGCGAGTTGATGCAGAAAAGGCCGGAGCACGGCGCGATTC
>JAJXZI010000072.1:0-9469 GCA_021780115.1 bacterium
GGCGCACCCGGCGCGGGTGCTCGCGGGCCGGGCGCGGGCAGTGGCCGGGCCAGCCCGGAACGACAAACCGTGCGCACGGTTTACTTGCTGCCGAAGCCGGCCGAAGGCGCCGCCGACGCGGTCGTGGATCCCAAACCGGTCCAGATCAAAGTCGGCATCAGCGATGGCGTGACCACTGAAGTGCTCGACGGTTTGAAGGAAGGCGATCAAGTCATCACCGGTCTGATCACGTCCGATTCGGGCGCCGCGCGGCCGGCCAATCCATTTGGCGGGCCGTTCCGCCGCTTCTAAATTCTCCACCACCAACGAAAGGAAAACCATGCTCGCAAAAGTATTCACCAAAGGCTCGGACTGGGCCGGCTTGCCGCTACGGTTGGCGCTGGCGGCGGTGTTCATCGGCCACGGTGGCCAAAAGCTGTTCGGGGTGTTCCACGGGCCGGGATTGCAGGCGACGATTGGCATGTTCGACAAGATGGGATTTCATCCGGCGATTGTGTGGGCGACGCTCGTGGCCATCGTGGAATTTTTCGGCGGAGTGTGCCTGGGCGTCGGCTTCCTGACGCGCTGGGCCGCGCTGGCGCTGGCGGTGACCATGGCGGTGGCCGTGCTCAAGGTGCATTTGCCCAACGGGCTTTTCCTGGAAAACCGAGGCTACGAATACCCGATGGTCTTGTGCGCGGCGGCGCTGGCGATCGTGCTGGTCGGCCCCGGCAAAATGTCGCTCGACAACGCGCTGAAGACCGACCGCTGACTGTGCTAAGGTCGCTCCATGCCGCCCGAACACGCGAGCCCGCCGGCGCAGGTGGCGCCGGTGCCGCAGGAAGTCACCGGCCAGCCGCGGCGCGTGGTGGTCGGCAGCCTGGCGTGGCGGCAAACCTTCGCCGCGCTGCGGCACCGGAATTTCCGGCTGTTCTTCGCCGGCCAGTTGATTTCGCTGACCGGCACGTGGATGCAGAACACGGCGCAGAGCTGGCTGGTGTATCAACTCACCGGTTCGAAGCTGCTGCTCGGCGTGGTGGCGGCGGTCGGCTCCGCGCCGATGCTGTTCTTTTCGCTCTGGGGCGGTTCCGTGGCGGACCGGCACTCGAAGCGCGCCGTCGTGCTGTGGACGCAAACCGGCATGATGGCGCTGGCATTCGTCTTCGCGGCCCTGGTGTGGACCGGGCGGGTGCAGCCGTGGCACATCCTCGTGCTGGCGGCGCTGGGCGGCGTGGCGATGGCCTTCGACATGCCGGCGCGGCAGGCCTTCATGGTGGAGATGACCAGCCGCGCGGACTTGATGAACGCCGTCTCGCTCAACAGTTCCATCGTCAACGGCGCCCGCGTGGTCGGGCCGTCGGTGGCGGGGTTCCTCATGGCGCAGGCGGGGATGGCGATGTGTTTTTTCCTCAACGGGCTGAGCTTCCTCGCCGTGATCGCGGGCCTGTTGCTGATGCGGTTGCCGCGGTTCGTTCCGTCGCCGGAGCCGGCCTCGGCCTGGGAGCACGCGCTCGACGGCTTCAAGTACGTGGCGCGGCACCGGCGGGTGCGCATCCTGCTGCTGTTGTTCGGCGTGGTCGGCATTTTCGGCTGGTCGTACTCGGTGCTGCTGCCGGCCTTCGCGACCGACGTGCTGCGCGTGGGCGAAAGCCAGTACGGCGCCTTGCTCAGCGCCAACGGCATCGGCGCCCTGCTGGGCGCGCTGACGGTCGCCACCTTTGGGCACCGGATCCGGCCCCGCTATTTGGTGCTCGGCGGACTGGCGCTGTTTTCGGCGATGCTGCTGCTGCTGGCGCTGACGCGCAGTTACTCCCTGGCGCTGGCCTGCCTGCTGGTGGGCGGCTGGGGCATGCTGATCTATTTCTCGACCACGAACACCGTGATCCAGACCAGCGTCGCCGACAACATGCGCGGCCGGGTGATGGGCATCTGGGCGTTGGTGTTCGGCGGCATGACGCCGCTGGGCGGGATGGAGGCGGGCACGCTGGCGCACTATTTCGGCGTGTCGCGGACCATCGCGGTCGGCGCGGTCGTCTGCGGCGCGGCGGCATTCATCACCTGGTGGGTCGTCCGGCGCACCCCGCCGGAGTGGATGAAAAAGGAGGAATGAAGAACGCGGAAGAGAACCTGGCCGGACGAACGGGCCGCCCTCTTGACCACGACCTCCCACCGCGCCCGAAGCCAGGCCTGGAGTCCTTCTTTCTTCTGTGAACGCCGTCATCCAACTCGAAGACATCCACAAGGTTTACCACACCGGCGAAGTGGACGTGCATGCCGTGCGAGGCGTTTCCGCGGCGATCCAAACCGGCGAGTTCGTCGCCATCATGGGCGCGAGCGGCTCCGGCAAATCGACGTTGATGAACATCATCGGGTGCCTGGATCGCGCGACGCGCGGCCGTTACTTGCTCGACGGCACGGATGTCTCGCAACTCGACCGCGATGACCTGGCGGACATTCGCAACGAGAAGATCGGTTTTGTCTTTCAAGGCTTCAACCTGCTCTCGCGCACCTCGGCGCTGGAGAACGTGGAACTGCCGATGCTTTACGTGCATCGCCACCTGCCGGGCCGCGAACAGCGCGAGCGCGCCCTCCGCGCCCTGGAGACGGTGGGGCTGGCCGAGCGGGCCGACCACCATCCGAACCAGCTTTCCGGCGGCCAGCAGCAGCGCGTGGCCATCGCCCGCGCCCTGGTGAACCAGCCGGCGCTGTTGCTGGCGGACGAGCCAACCGGCAATCTCGACAGCCAGACGAGCATCGAAATCATGGGCGTGTTCCAGACGCTCAACCAGCAAGGCATCACAATCGTCATGGTGACGCACGAACTGGACATCGCGCGCTATGCCAAGCGCAACGTGATCATGCGCGACGGCCGCATCGTCAGCGACGTGCCGGTCAGCGACCGGCTGCAGGCCGAAACCGAACTGCGCCGCCTGCGCGACGCCCAACAAGCGGTGCAATTGACCGTATGATGCGAATCTGGGCCACGATCAAGATTGCCGGGCGCGCCCTGCGCCGAAACAAACTGCGCACCCTGCTCACCATGCTGGGCATGATCATCGGCGTCGGCGCCGTCATCGCCATGGTCGGCATCGGCAACGGCGCCAAGGCCCAGATCGAGTCGCAGATCGCCAGCATGGGCCAGAACGTGATCATCGTCTTTTCCGGGAGCATGACGCGCAGCGGCATTCACACCGGCTGGGGCGGCGCGGGCACGCTCACCATTGAGGATTCCGAGGCCATCGTGCGCGAAATCCCCGGCGTCACGGTCATCAGCCCGGAAATCATGAGCACGGCCCAGGTCGCCGCCGGCAACCAAAACTGGTTCACCCGCATCCTCGGCGAAGGCCCCGATTACTTCGACATCCGCCAGTGGCCGGTCGTCACCGGCTCGCCCTTCACCCCCCAGGACGTGCGCGGCGCCAACAAGGTCGCCGTCGTCGGCCAAACCATTGCCGACCAGCTTTATCCCGGCGAAGACCCGCTGGGCCAGATCGTGCGCGTCAAGAATGTGCCGTTCATCATCGTCGGCGTGCTCAAGGCCAAGGGCCTCTCGGTGCAGGGCCAGGACCAGGACGACCTCATTATCATTCCCTACACCAGCGCGATGAAGCGGGTGCAACGGGTGACGACCCTGCGCACCATCCTGGTGCAGGCGGCCCGGCCGACCTTGCTCAACCCGGTCCAGCAGCAAATCATCGAACTGCTCCGCCAGCGCCATAAGATCACGCCGGGCAAGGACGACGATTTCACCGTGCGCAACCAGCAGGAGATCGCCGACATGGCCACGGCGCAATCCAAGACCATGACCCTGCTGCTGGGCGCCATCGCCGGGGTGTCGCTGGTCGTCGGCGGCATCGGCATCATGAACATCATGCTGGTGAGCGTGACCGAGCGGACGCGCGAGATCGGCATCCGCATGGCCATCGGCGCGCGGGGCCGCGACATCCTGCTGCAATTCCTGATCGAAGCGGTCACGCTCAGCGTGATCGGCGGGGTCGTGGGCATCGGCGCCGGGGTGGGCGTCTCCCAGTTGCTCGCGGCCAAGATGAGCTGGCCGACGTTGATCTCGTCCACGTCCGTGGTGTACGCCTTCTTCTTCAGCGCGGCGGTGGGGATTTTTTTCGGGTTCTATCCGGCGCGCAAAGCCTCGCGGCTCGACCCGATTGATGCGTTGCGCTACGAGTGAAGGCCACGGCGGGCGCGCCACCTGGAACGGCGTGTCCCGCGCCCGCCGCTTGGGGTGCGCGGGACGGAAGTAGATGCGAGTTTCCGGAGAAGCAATGCCGACCGAAGTTCTCTCCACCCACACGGCCGCGGCCTTTCGCGTTGCCGTGCGGCGCGCCGCCGGGTTGCTCCGGGCCGGCCAGGTGGTCGCGCTGCCCACCGAGACGGTCTATGGCTTGGCTGCGAACGCCCTCGACGCCCGGGCCGTCGGGCGCATCTACGAAGTCAAAGGCCGGCCGGCGCACAACCCGATCATTGTCCACGTCGCCAGCCTGGAGATGGCGCGACGCTGCGTCGCCCGCTGGCCGGAGCTGGCCGGGAAACTCGCCCGGGCGTTCTGGCCCGGCCCGCTGACCTTGGTGCTGCCGCGAGCGTCGCAGATTCCCGACATCGTCACCGCCGGCGGCCCAACGGTAGGCGTGCGCTGGCCGAGCCATCCCTTCATCCAGGCGGTGATCCGCGAATGCGGCTTCCCGCTCGCCGCGCCCAGCGCCAATCTGTCGAGCCGCCTTTCGCCCACCACCGCCGAGTACGTCCGCGTACAACTGGGCCGCGCGATCCCGCTGATCGTGGACGGCGGTCCGTGCCAGGTGGGGATCGAATCCACCGTGCTTGATCTGGCCGCCGCGCCGCCGCGCGTGCTCCGGCCGGGGATGATCCACGCGGCATCGCTGGCCGCCGTGATGGAAGAGGTTCCGAGTCCCGAATCCGGCGTCCGGAATCCGGAAGCCGCGCTGCGCAGCCCGGGGCTTTTGCCGAAACATTATGCGCCGAAGGCCCGTTTGGTGGTGCGGGGCTGGCGGAATGACGCCGAGCTCAAAGCGCACATCTCCACCCTGGGCTTCGACAGCGATGCCGCCCACGTCATCGCGCATTCGCGCATTCCATCGGGCGCCGGCCTGGGCAGCGTCTCGCTGATTCCGCACGACCCGGAAGCATTTGCCCGGGCGATCTACGCCGAACTTCACCGGTGCGACGAGGCGGGTGCGGGCTTGATCGTGGTCGAGGCGCTGCCGGAAACCGCCGAGTGGCGGGCCGTTGCCGACCGCCTGGAGCGGGCGGCCGCGCCGTAAGCGGCCCGCTGGCAGACGAACCGTCCTTGCGACCGGTGCCGCTTGTTCCACGACGGACACCCTGCACGCCATGAACCGCGTCGTCAAGCTCACCAATTACACCGCCGAGAGCATGCGACCCTCTGCACCGGCCCGGACGCACACCGGTCGGGACGACCGGCCGGAGAAATATGCCACCGACGGCTAACTCCAAACCAAGTAGCGAGGCATCAAAGGCAAGCAGCTCAACGTAAGCTGGGACCAGGACTATTTATTCCGTTGACTTGGAATTTAAAATGCGTCTGCCCTGTCTGGACAATGGTGCCGCCTTTTGCCTATAAATCGGATCATGTGCTTACTTTTATCCTCTCGACGCTTTGTTGCCACCATCGCCGCCGCCGCATTGTGCGTCGGTTTGCGGGCCGGCGCCGCAGACGACGCGAGCGACATGGTCGTCTGGTACAAGCAACCGGCCCAGCGCTGGATGGACGCCTCGCCGCTGGGAAACGGGCTTACCGCCGCCATGGTCTTTGGCGGCACGGAAACGGAGCGGATCGCCCTGAACAATTCGAGCTTCTGGTCCGGAAGGCCCCATGATTACGACGATCCGAATGCGGGGAAGAATTTCGGGCAGATCAAAGCACTGATGGCGGAGCAGAAATTCCCGGACGCTGAAAAAATGGTTGATGACCATTTCTTTGGCATCCCCAAGGGCCAGCAGGCCTACCAGCCCCTCGGCGATTTGTTGCTCTCGTTCGACGGCGTGGATGAGGTCGCCGATTATCGCCGCGAGTTAGACATGGAGACTGGCGTCGCCAAAGTCACCTATCGCTCCGGCGGCATATCGTACACCCGCGAGGCTTTCATTTCCTACCCGGACCGCGTGCTGGTGGTGCGCATCACTGCCCAAAAGCCCGGCGCCGTCTCGGTCGAGGCGCGGTTTAAGAGTCCCGCCCAATTTATGGGCAAAATCATCGCCACCCCCGACCAGTTGGTCCTGAGTGGAACGTGGAGGAAGCCGAGTTCGGGAACGAACTGGCTCATCGCGCCCGTCGAGGGCGAGGGCCTGCGCTTTGAAGCCGCCATGACGGCGCACGCCGAAGGCGGCCAAACTACGGCCACCGCTGACAGCTTGCGCATTCGGCAGGCCGACGCCGTCACGTTGATTCTCACCACGGCGACCAGCTACATCAATTACCACGACATTACCGGCGATCCGGCTGCCGAGTGCGAAAAGATCCTGGCGCACTGCGCCGGCAAAGATTACGCGGCTCTTCGCCGCCGCCACGAGGCGGATTTCCGCGGGCTGATGGGGCGCGTTCATCTGCACATTGGCGGCGCGGCACAGAACGATAAGCCCATTGAAGAGCGGCTCGCCGCAGTGAAAACGGGAACTCGCGATCCAAACCTGGAAGCTTTGGTGTTTCAGTTCGGCCGTTACATTCTGGCGGCCAGCAGCCGCGCCGGTGGCCAACCGGCCAATCTGCAGGGCATCTGGGACGAAGATGTTCTTCCGCCCTGGGGCAGCAAGTACACCATCAACATCAACACCGAGATGAATTACTGGCCCGCCGAGGTCTGCAACTTGCCGGAATGCGCCCAGCCTTTGTTTGACTTGATTCAGGACATCTCTCAAACCGGCGCCAAGACGGCGAAGATCTATTACGGCGCCCGCGGCTGGGTCGCCCATCATAACGTCGATCTCTGGCGCGGAACGGCGCCGGTGGACGCGGCCCGGTTTGGCATGTGGCCGGTCGGCGGTGCTTGGCTATGTCAGAGTACTTGGGAACACTATGCCTTTGGCGGGGATGTGAGTTTTCTCAAGAAATACTATCCCGTTCTGAAAGGCTCCGCCCAATTTCTGCTGGATGTCATGATCGTCGAACCCAAGCACCATTGGCTGGTGACGCCGTTCTCCATGTCGCCCGAGCATGGCTATTTCGACGCCCACGGCCAGCCCGCCGTTTTGTCGCCCTCGCCGACCATGGACGTCGCGATCATGCGCGAGTTGTTCCCGCATTGCATCGAGGCCAGCAGAATCCTGGGCGTGGACGCTGATTTCCGGGCCAAGCTGGAGGACGCGTTGACAAAGATACCGCCATATCAGATCGGCAACTCCGGATTTGTGCAGGAATGGATTGAAGACTGGAAGACCGGCCCGCAAGGGCACAACGTCTCACCTAATTTTGCCTTCTATCCGGGCAACTCCCTTACGTTGCGCGGCAATCCGGAATTTGCCGCGGCTTACCAAAAATGGCTGGAGGCTCATCCACCGCGCGGCGGGTTCATCGTCGCGTGGGACATCGCCATGTGGGCTCGTTTGGAGCGTGGCGACCAGGTTGCCAAATGCATCGAAGCCTACATGAGCCGGGGCCCGGCGTTGAACCTGCACAATGCCCGCGCCAACCAGTCCGACGCCAGCTTCGGTTTTGCGGCGGCGGTGGCGGAGGCGTTGGTGCAGAGCCATGCCGGCGAAATCAGCTTGCTGCCCGCATTGCCTGCGGGTTGGGATGACGGCGCGGTTTCCGGACTGCGCGCCCGCGGCGAGTACGACGTGAGCCTACAATGGATGGGCGGCAAATTGCAGTCTGCCGACATCCACGGCCTCGAAGGCGGCGCGATCAAGGTTCGTTACGGTCCGAGGACCGCAACCATCACCATCAAGCCTGGCGAGACGGCGCATTTGAAGGCCGACCTCGCTGTTGTCAACTAAGAGCGAACTCGCCTATGAAACCGTCTCCCCCAATTCTATGTTTGATCGCAGCGGCCCTGGCCTGCTTGTCAGTCGGGCAACCTGTCTGTGCCGTTGACGCGACTTCAACTGCCCGCCCCGGCGGGTTTCAATTCGACGGCAAAATCTCCCGGCAAGTCCTCGAGAATTACCTGTCGCGGTCCATTTGCATCGAGGGCTTGTTGAACGGGCGCGGCCCCTTGGCCGACGACATCCGCATGCTCACCCATTGCGGAGCCAAATACGTCGGGCGCGCCCTGTGCCTGTGGGGCGCGGAAAACAACTTCCTCGCCAACATCCAGCGGGCAAAAGAAGAGGTGCCGCAGGTCTTGGCGGCGGACCCGGAAATCGTATTGGAAGCCTGCGTCTTCGAGACTGTCGGGCCGAGAGTCAGCCAAATCGCCGTTCCGGATTGGGTCTTCAAAGACCTTGGGCAGCCGGTGGAACAACGGAACTTCCGCTATGAGAATATGATCTATCCGCCGGGCCAGCGCCGCTCGATGGGCAGCGGCCAAGTGCCGGATGAAAGCCGGATGGAAACGCAGCTTTGGTTTTATTACCAGGCGGCGTCCTATATCGATGTGGGCTGCGAAGGCATCCACTTCGGGCAAGTGGAGATCATGAATCGAAACGATCACGGCAACACCAACTGGTTTCATCTCATCAGCCTCGTGCGGGATTATGCGGCCAAGCACGCGCGCCGCCACATGGTCCTATGCAACGGCCATGTTCCGACCGGCGGATTGATGCACGATGGAAATCCCATCCTGGATTTCAACGCATTCCCTTTGCGCGTCAAGGAAACCCCGGAGAAGCCCCAGGAAGCCGTCCTTCAGGTCGGCTTCACCGACGCCATCTACGGTCGCAGCAAAGGCGGCAAAACATTTAGCGGTTGGACCTGCGAACACCTGCCCTACATCGTCGAGTTCGATAACTACGGGCGCAGCGGCCATCCCGGCGAACCCAACGCCAAAGGCAACTTCCTATGGGTCTGGGGTTATGACGAAATCACCTGGTTTGGTCTTCAAAGCAAGGAATATCGCGCCCAGTGGCTGCAGTACGCTTGGGATTGGGTGCGGAACGCGGACACCAACGGCTACCTCGAAATGCCCGGCGGACGTACCGCAAGTGCAGCCGAAATGCGCTGGTATTACGCCAACAACCCCAGCGGTGCGGTTCCCACGGGGCGTGGCGACGAGACGGCCATTCACGCCGTTTGGGCCAAGGATGCGGCTACGCTGAACAAATAGAGTCAGCAAACACTCAAATCGCCGCTATGAATACGCGCAAGATCTTGTTCATAGAGGCTGAGCCCTGGGGCTACGGCCTTGGCTCCTTGCGGTGACGCCACCGTGAACATCATCAATTTCAAGATGCGCACGGCGCCGTGAAGGCTGTCGAACCGGGTCAGCAGCAGCATCAACAAGAACAATGGCGGGGACCGCCGCGTCGCTCTCCGCACATCCAAAGCGCCGACGTTGCC
>JAJXZI010000072.1:9479-22986 GCA_021780115.1 bacterium
GACAGCGCCAACTCGCCGGACGACCGGGCTATCGCCGCAGCGCCTGGTTCCTCCGTGGCGGCCTCGTTCACGCCCGCTGCGGACGGCAGACTGAAAGCGTTTGTCACCGTTGTCACCCCCTGGACGGGCCGGACATAACGACCATCGCTAGTTGCACGAGTTAAGGGCTGTATTGCCGGGTTGGTCTCCCTTGACTTCGCGCTTGCGCCCGACAAACAGTTTGGCCGTCTGGCTGGGACAGGGGATGAACAGTTCAATGAGTCCGCCATTGCCCCTGTCCTTCCGTTCGGCCCCCCCAGCGCCGGGCGGCCCAGCAGGCAAAAGAACTCCTCCACCACCTTCAGCAAACTGGCCGAGGTCGGCGTGAGAGGAAAGCGCACCGCCTCTCGTATGGGGCCCGCCAGTCGTCTTTCTTCTTACGGGGTCAGATTGCCAGGATGACGCGCCCCTCCGCTCCGGTGGCTGCCCGGCCCGCACTTCATCCCGAACGGCGCGGCACATCCGCCCGCCGCTTCCAGCGCGATCCGCCGGCGCAGGGCGCGGCCCGGCGGGAGGGACGACACCGAAAATGGCAAAGGCCGCTTGACGAGAGCGCCGTTGGGCGGAGATTGAGCGCGACATCCGGCCGCGGATTGCGCGGGCCGGGTGGAATTTATGCCCAACGACTTTACCAGCCGACGGGACTTCCTTCGGAGAAGTCTTGCTCTGGTCGCCGGTGCGCCGCTGATGTCCGCAGCCGGTTGGGATCGGCTGCGCGCGGCGGAGACCGGCAGCGATGCCCTGCCGTCCGCCGCCACGCGCCGACCGGATGCCAAAGTCGCCGTCGTGCCGTGCCGTTCCTACGGCGCGGAAGTCCACACCGCGCTGGCGAGGTGCGGCGACTTACTCGGCGGCCTCGGCGCGCTCGTCAACCACAAGACCGTCACGGTCAAGATCAACCTGACCGGCACGGACTTCACGCCGTTTCTGGGCCGGCCGGTGGGCGAGACGTACATGACGCATTTCGCGACGGTGCGGGCGCTGGGCGCGCTGCTGCTGGCCGCGGGGGCCCGGCGCGTGCGCCTCGTCGAGTCCACCCAGAGCAAGGCGGAGCTGGAGCAGACGCTCGTGCTGGCCGGCTGGGACGTGAACGCCCTACGGGCGCTGGGCCCGGTCGAATTCGAGAACACCCGCAACCTCGGCCACGGACCGCGCTACGCCCGTCTGCGCGTGCCCGGCGGCTACGTCTTCTCCGCGTTTGATTGCAACCACGCCTACGAGGACACCGACGTCGTGGTGTCCCTGGCCAAGCTCAAGAACCATCTCACGGCGGGCGTGACGCTCACCATGAAGAACCTCTTCGGCATCACGCCCAACGCGCTATACGGCGACCAAGCCGGCCGTGAGGACGCCACCGGCGGACGCGGGCCGCTGCACAGTCCGCGCGGCTTCGAGCAAATCAAGCTGCCCGGGATCAGGGCCGGCGTCACCAACGCCGATCCCACTTGGCGCGTGCCGCGCATCGTCGCCGACCTCTGCGCGGCGCGGCCCGTCCACCTGGCCATCCTTGACGGCATCACCGCGATGAGCGGCGGCGAAGGCCCGTGGTGCGGCGATGCCGGTCCGCTGAAGTTCACCGCGCCGGGGGTGCTCATCGCCGGCCTCAACCCGGTTTCCACGGATGCCGTCGGCACCGCCGTGATGGGCTACGACAATCCCCGCGCCCCGCGCGGCACCAAGCCGTTCGAAATTTGCGACAACCACCTGCTGCTGGCCGAACAGTCGGGAACGGGCACCGCCGATCTCGCCCAAATCGAGGTGCGCGGACTGACGGTGCGGCAAGCGCGGTGTCCCTACGGCTGAGCGCCATTCCGCCGGCCAGACTCCTCACCGCGACCGCTCCGACAAGCGCGGCGGATCCATTCGGAATTCGACATCCGCGCTTGCCTCTGCCTAGCCTTCCGTTCGCTTGTTCAGCCGCCGCAACAAACTGTTTTATTTCGCCCTGGAAGGCAGCAATGCCTTCGCCACGGGCTATTACGCGTTTTACCTGTTCTTTTTCCTGCGCGACCACTTTGGTTTCGGCAACCTTGGGAATCTCTGCGTCTCGGCCCTGACCGGTTTCATCTATGTCTTCGCCGCTTGGCAGGGCGGCCGGTTCGCGCAGCGGTGCGGGTACTTCACCGCGTTGCGGGTGGGCTTCGGCGGCATGGCCCTGGCGTTGGGGGCCGGTAGCGTGGCGGCCGGACTCGGCGCGCAACTGGCCGTGCTGGCGGCCTGGACCGTCTGCGTGTGTTTCACCTGGCCGACGCTGGAGGCGCTGGCCAGCGAGGGCGAGACGGACGCGGGCCTGCCGCAGATGGTGGGCCTTTACAACCTGATCTGGTCCTCCGGATCGGCCCTGGCCTACCTCTGCGGCGGGGCGATTTTCGAGCGCCTCGGGGCGCGCAGCATTTTCTGGATCCCGGCGGTCATCCACGCCGGCCAGTGGTGCGTGGTGACCTGGCTGGCGCAGCGACCGCAAGCCGCGCCCGCTCCGCGTCCGTCGGCGCCCGCGCCAGCGCACGAGCCGGAAGCCGCCGCCTTCGCCCAACCGGTTCGCCCGAAGACGTTTCTCCGGATGGCTTGGCTGGCCAATCCGTTCGCCTACGTGGCCATCAACACGGTGCTGGCCACGGTGCCGGCGCTGGCGCGCGAACTGCATTTGACCACCGCGCAAAGCGGGCTGTTCTGCTCGGTGTGGTTCTTCGCGCGGTTGGCCACGTTTGCCCTGCTCTGGCGCTGGACGGGCTGGCACTACCGGTTTCGGTGGCTGCTGGCGGCGTTTCTCGGGCTGACGGTGGGGTTTGCGACCCTGTTGCTGGCGCAGCGGCTCGGCTGGCTGGTGCTGGCGCAGATCGTATTTGGCTGCTCGGTCGGGCTGATCTACTACTCGTCGCTGTTCTATTCGATGGACGTGGGCGAGACCAAAGGCGAACACGGCGGCCTGCACGAAGCGGCCATCGGCGCGGGCATCTGCGTCGGCCCGGCGGTGGGCGCGACGGGCCTGTTCCTCGCGCCGGGCACGCCCCACGCCGGTGCGTTCGCCGTGAGCGGCCTGCTGGCGCTGGGGCTAGCGGGCTTGATTGCTCTCCGGTTGCGGCACGCGCCATGAAACCAGTGCCGCACGCCCTCCGGCCGCGCGCCGCAACGAATCGCCTTGCCACCACGGGCTGAATCCGTTCATCTAAAGCAGAGAAACTTGAAGAATTATGCCATTGCTTGAGGGTAAAATCGGGGTCGTTTTCGGCGTCGCCAACCGGCGGTCCATCGCCTGGGCCATCGCCCAGGCCTGGGCGCGGGAAGGCGCCCGACTGGCGTTCACTTACCAGGGCGACCGGGTCAAGGAGAACGTGGAGGAACTCGCCGGCGCGTTCGGCGCCGACACGCTCATCCTGCCGTGCGACGTGACGAAAGACGACGAGATCGCCCGGGTTTTCGCCGCGGTGAGCGGGAAGTTCGGTCGGCTGCACCTGTTGCTGCACTCGGTCGCGTTCGCGCCGAAGGAGGCGCTGGAAGGCAAGTTCCTGCATACCAGTCGCGAAGCCTTCCGGATCGCGCACGACGTCAGCGCCTACTCGCTGGTGGCGCTGGCCCGCGCCGCCGCGCCGCTCATGCCCGACGGCGGGAGCATTCTGGCGATGAGCTACTACGGCGCGGAGAAGGTCGTGCCGCACTACAACGTCATGGGCGTGGCCAAGGCCGCCCTCGAAGCCAGCACGCGCTATCTGGCCTACGACCTCGGCCCGAAGAAGATCCGCGTCAACTGCATCAGCGCCGGGCCGGTGAACACCCTGGCCGCCCGCGGCATCCGCGGCCTCACCGAAATGCTCAAACACTACGAAGCGCGGGCCCCGCTGCGGCGCAACGTCGTGCCGGAGGAACTCGGCGCCACCGGAGTGTTCCTGGCCAGTGACGGCGCCGCGGCAATCACCGGCCAGGTTCTCTATGTCGATTGCGGCTACCAGATCATGGGCATGTGAACCGGACATTTCCCGCGCCGGGCGATGCCCGTGGTGGCTGGCCCCACCCCCGGAAGCCGCCGGCGATTTCGCACGCTTTCGGACGGCCATCCACCCGCTCCTGTGCGTCGCGCCGCACAGCGCCAATTTGTCGTTGACGGTTGCCGGCGCGGGCCTATGCTCGTTTGTGTAGCAATGTTGATCGTCTGCTTGAAAACCTGTGCCGCGGTTTGCAGCGGCGCCAAACGAAGCATCCTATGAAGACCATCCGGTTTGTGAAATCCCCCCGCACCGGGTTCACCTTGATCGAATTGCTGGTGGTGATCGCCATCATTGCGATCCTGGCGGGCCTGATGCTCCCCGCCTTGGCCTCGGCCAAGGACAAAGCCAACCGCACCATCTGCACCAACAACCAGAAGCAACTGGGCCTGACGATGCAGATGTACGCCAACGACAACCGCGAGTGGCTGGCGTACCCTAATTGGGGTTACGGGGCCACGGGCTGGCTTTATGCCACCGGCAATCCCCCGGACCCGACGTTGGCTCCTTACGTCAACAATCCGGTCTCCGCCTACACGGGCGGCCTCTGGTTTCAGTACATGAAAAACCCGCAGTCCTATCACTGCCCGGTGGCCGACAAGAGCAAATACTTCAAGCAGCGCATCAACAAGCTCTCCAGTTACGTCATGAACGGGGCCGCGTGCGAGTTTGGGCGCTTGGCGACCACCGGAATCAAGATCAGCTCCGTCTGGAACTCCACCTGCATCATTATGTGGGAACCGGATGAGAACCTGGGCAATCCGCCGATCGGGGCCTTCGCCTACAACGACGCCAGCAGCTTCCCGAACAGCGGCGGCAGCGGCGGCGGTTCGCAGGACGAGGGCGTCGGACATCTGCACGGCAAAGGTGCCATCGTCATGC
This sequence comes from bacterium, assembly GCA_021780115.1. Taxonomy (GTDB): domain Bacteria; phylum Verrucomicrobiota; class Verrucomicrobiia; order Limisphaerales; family JAJXZI01; genus JAJXZI01. The sequence continues at coordinate 14,381 of JAJXZI010000072.1, forward strand.
AGGTGGGCGGCTCCGTCATATTCATGAGTTACACTCAGTTCCAGTTTGAGCAAAACAACCCGACCCAGGGCTCGCGGGGGAAAGGGCTGCTGTGGTGGGCGCCGGACAGCATTGACGGACGTTGAGCACGACCTGGGTGGCACTCGCGGAACCGTTTATGAAATCGGGGTGGAGGTTGCTCGCGGTGGTTGGGTTGGCCGGTCTGGGGCTGGTGGCCTGCGGCAAGAGTGGGAGCTCGATGGCCGCCGGCAAGTCCAGACTGTTCGCGTCCGCGCCGCCCGAGGTGAAGGAGAAGTGGGACATCGCCGCCGCGGCGGCCGGGACGAACGATTTCGCGCTGGCCATGCTCAGCCTCCAGCAGTTGCAGGCCTTGACCAACCTGACCGCCGAACAGCGCCAGGCCGTGGGCCAAACGGCGACGGCCATCAGCGATCAGATGTACGAGGCCGCGAACAAGGGTGATGCCAACGCGCAGAAGGCGATCGACGATCTGCGCAAGCTGAGATTGCGCTAGCCGGTCGGCCCCGGCGATTCGGCTGGCCGGGAGTCGCTGCCGGCACAGCCCGGCGAAGAGGCCGGATCCCGCTGTGGATTTCGCGGTGGCAATTTTGGGCGAAGTGGGGAATGGTAGGCGCAGCAAATCACAAATACCGTTCCACCCGTTTATGAAACGTGATGCGACTTCTGCAGCCCGGCGCGGCGGTTTCACCCTCATCGAACTCCTGGTGGTCATCGCCATCATCGCCATCCTGGCCGGCCTGTTGCTGCCGGCGCTGGCCCAGGCCAAGGAGAAAGGCCGGCGCATTTCCTGCACCAACAACGTGAAGCAATTGATGATGGCGTGCCACCTCTACGCCCAGGACAACCGGGATTACTGGCCCTTCCCCAACTGGGAGTCCAACGCCTCGGGCACCCCCGGCTGGCTGACCACCGCGCCCTACAACTCGGGCGACACGTGGGTCGGCCTCCAGAAAGGCGTGCTCTGGCCGTTCCTCCGCAGCCCGGCCGTGTACCGGTGCCCGTCGGTCCGGACCAACACGCCCCAGTTCCGGCTGCGCGACAACAAGCTGAGCGACTACATCATGAACGGGGCGGCGTGCAACTACACCGACCCGCCGGGCAACAAGTGGTACCACATCGTCCAGTTCCGGCAGGACGCCCTGCTGCTCTGGATGGGGCCCGACAGTGTGAACTACAACGACGGTTCCAATTCACCCGACGAGCCGATTTCCCAACTGCACAACGACGGCAGCACCTTCGGCGTGGTCGATGGCCACGTGGAATATATGAAATACCGGATCTACCGCGCCCTGGAGATCAGCGAGCGGGCCACCCGCAAAGGCCGGTTTTACTGCGTCCCGTGAGCATCCCCCTTTCGGAGAGCCTGGCCGCCGCCAGGAAACGGACCCGGACGCTTTTCCTGGGCAGCGCCGCGGTGGCGTTGATGCTGGCCGGCTGCGGCGAGAAAAGCCCGGCGCAAAACGCCGCCGCGTTGGAGCGGGCCTTCCCGGCGAAACCGCCCGATGCCGCCGTGGCTGGGCCGGGCAGCGGACCGCGCTCCACCGAACCGGACACCCGGATCCAACAGGCCGTCAGCCTGGCCGTGTCCGCCCTGCGGACCAATGGCTATGCCGAGGCGTTTGTGACGTTGCGCTCCATCCAGGCGGCGCCGCAGTTGACGGTGGACCAATACACGGCGATCCAGAACGCGCGGCTGGCGGTCGAGCACGACGTGGCGGCCAAAGCGGCGGCCGGCGATCCCGCCGCGCTGCGCGCCCTGCAAGCCATCAAAGCTTCCGGCCACTGAGCCGGGTGCCGGCCCGGACGGGATTACCCGCTGACCCAGCGCGCGACAAACGCGCCGTCCACCTGGTCCGCCGGCGGAAACAGCTCCCGCGTTTTCTCCAGCTTCAGTGCCGCTTGCGCGGCCTGGAATTCGTCCACGACCGAGCCGTTTTCCTCCGGTTCCAGGCTGCACGTGCTGTAAACGAGCGTGCCGCCGGGCCGCAGCCGCGCCGCCGCCAAGCGCAGCAGACGGAGCTGGGCGGCGCGCAACCGCGCGATCTCCTCGGGCCGGAGTCGCCAGCGCAGATCCACCCGCCGGCGCAAGACGCCGGTGTTGGAGCACGGGGCATCCACGAGGATGCGATCAAACGGGCCACCGGGGATGGCGAATTGCGGAGCATCCGGGAGCAGCACCGGCTCGACACACGTCACGCCGAGACGGGCGCAGTTTTGCTGGAGCAGGCGCAGACGTTCCGGGGAAGTGTCGCCCGCGACGACGCGGCCCTGGTTCCGCACGAGCTGGGCGATGAACGTCGTCTTGCCGCCGGGCGCGGCGCAGAGATCGAGCACCGTTTCACCGGGCTGGGGATTCAGCTCACGCACGGCCAGCAGCGTACTGGGATCCTGCACGTAGAAGAGGCCTTGCTGAAAGCTGGGCAGCGCCAGCAGCGGCGGATGGGACTTCAGCTCGAAGACCACACTTTCGCCGGTCCAGTCGCGGAGACAAAAGTCGTAAGCCACGTCCTCCTGCTCGCGCCAGCGCGCCAGCAACGGGCCGGGATCGGTCTTGAGGGTGTTGACGCGGGCGTAGGTCTTCGGCGGGGAATTGTTCCAGGCCAGGAGTTGCGCCGTCTGTTCCGCGCCCCAGCGATCCCGCCAGCGCGCCCAGAGCCACTCCGGATGCGAGCAGCCGAGATGCGGCTGGCTGGTTTGCAGTTCGGCCAGCAACTGTTCCGTGGCGGCGCGCTCGCGCAAATAACCGCGCAGGACGGCGTTGACGAAGCCGGCCTGAGCGCCGAAGCCGGCGCGTTTGGCCAGTTCCACCGTCTCGTTCACGGCCGCGTGGTCGGGCACCCGATCCAGCCAGAAGAGCTGGTAGAGGCCCAGGCGCAAGAGGCACTGCAACGCCTCCTTTTGCGCACGCCCCTGCGTCTTGCGGGCGATCAGCCAGTCGAGCGTCGCCTGCCAGCGAACGACGCCATAAACCAGCTCCTGGCAGAGCGCGCGGTCGTTGGGCGCGAGGGCGGCGTCGGCCAGCCCGGTTTCGAGCTGCTTCTCCACAAAATCGCCGCCGGCGGCGCGCTGACGCAGGACGCGTAATGCAATTTGTCTTGGATTTTGATCGGCCACTGAGTTCAATATGGGCAGCTTGACGTGGCCACGCGAGACTTTGCTTTATGATGCGAGAAGAGTTCGAAAAACTGGCGGCCTCGGGCCGGATTGAGGGCCGACACATTGAGCCGCTGCTGACCCTGACGGGCAGCGGTTTCTGCATGCACCGCAGTTGGGGCTTCGGCCGCATCACCACCGTGGACGCGGTTTTTGGCCGGTTCACCATCGACTTCCCCGGCAAGACCGGCCACACCATGGACCTGGCCTTCGCGGCGGAATCGCTCAAGCCCATTCCCAAAGACCACATTCTGGCCCGCAAGGCGACCGATCTGGAAGGACTGCGGCAGCTGGCCGCGGCCAGCCACATCGAGCTGATCAAGCTCGTCGTCGTCAGCTACGGCGGCAAGGCCACGGCGGACCAGATCCAGCAAGCCTTGGTGCCCGACGTCATCCGCGACGACTGGAAGAAATGGTGGGAAACCGCCAAGCACGACCTGAGAAAAGACGGCCACTTCCAGGTGCCGCTCAAGAAGACCGAGCCGATTGTTTATCAGGCCCAGGAAGTCCCGCTGCAGGAGCGGTTGCTGGCGGAATTCCGCGCCGCCAAGGGCCTGAAGGCGCGGTTCACCGTGGCCTCGGAACTCCTCCGGAACGCCGCCGACCTCGCCGACCCGGCGGCGGCGGCGCGGGAGATCGTCACCACCCTCGATGGCGAGATCGCTTCGTACCAGCGCACGCAGCCGGCCGTGGCGCTGGAAGCCCTGTTCGTTCGCGACGACGCGCGGGCGCTGGGCAGCCTGGCGCCGGCGGAGGGCGCTTTGACGCCGTCGGACATCTGGGCGCAGGATCTGAAGTTTGGCGAGGTGATGGAAGCCATTCCCGCCGCCAAACACCGGCACGCCCTGGAGTCTTTCAAGGCCGCGAAGCCGGAGACCTGGGCAGCCGTCCTGCTGGCCAACCTGAACACCGGCTCGGCCAAACTCTGCAAGGAGTTCGCCGGCCTGCTCATCCAGGAAGGCCAGCTCGACGCCCTCAAGGACGCGCTGGGCCGCCTCGTCAGCCAGCACACCGCCAGTACCGAGTTGCTGCTCTGGCTGGCCAAGGACCGCAGCGATGTCTTCGCCGACATCCTCGGCCCGGAGGTCTTCCGCGCCATGCTCACGGCGATGGAGCGCGACCAGTTCAACGAGCGCAAGTCCAGCCGGCTGCGCGACTTCATCGTGGACGACCAGGAACTGCTGGGCGAATTGATCGAGTCGGCCGACCTCGAGGTCGTCAAGGACCTCACCCGCGCGCTGCAACTCTCGCCGTGTTTCGACGACGAGCGCGACCGCCGCTCGCTGCTGGGCCGCATCCTGAAGGTGTACCCGGCGATGCAAGCGCTCATTTCCGGTGAGGCGACGCGGCAGGACGTTTCCTTCCACGTCTCGTGGGAGAGCCTGGAGCGCCGACGCAACGAATACCAGGAGTTGGTCCACAAGAAGATTCCCGCCAACTCGCGGGAAATCGCCATTGCCCGCAGCTATGGCGACCTCAGCGAAAACCATGAATACAAGGCCGCCAAGGAAATGCAGAAAGTGCTCTTCCGGCGCAAACACGAACTCGAAGTGCAACTGGCGCGGGCGCGCGGTTCCGATTTCGTCGGCGCCCGAACCGACGTCGTCAGTCCCGGCACGGTGGTTCGCGTCACCAACCTGACCGACCAACAACCGGAGACGTTCACGGTCCTGGGCGCGTGGGACAGCGACCCGGATACCGGCCTCATCAGCTACCTCTCGCCGATGGCCCAGGCGCTCATGGGGCGCAAAGCCGGCGAGGAAGTGGACTTCGAAATGGACCAAGTGCAGAAACGCTACCGCATCGAGAGCATCGAAGCCTTTCAGAAAGTCCCCGCCGCAGTGCCGGCCCAGGACGCGCCTGCTCCGGCGCCAGCCCGGACCATCGAGTCGGTGTCCAGCCCCTCGTCTAGCACGACCGGCGTGCCGGAGATCAATGTTACGGGGGCGGGCCAGCCCGTGGCGGTCGCCGCGTCCGCCCCGCCATCCACGTCCGCGACCATGCCGGCGGAACCGCAGCCGGCCCATTCAGCCTCGTAGCGGGTGCGTTTCGGCTCGCCGTCGCCGGAGTGCGGCTTAAGGCGTCCGCTTCCCGCTTCACCGGGGGAGACGGACCTCGCTTGTGGTGGTCCGCGCCGGTGGCCTCGTTCACGCCTTCCCGCCGAAGCTCACGTAATCGTCCACGTCGAGCAGATCAAACCAAGTGGCGATGTCTTCGCGGTGCGCGGCGGCCTTGGTGTGCAGGTCGTTGAAGTAGGCGCGCCCTTCGGGGTCCGTCGGCGCACGTTGTTCCAGCCACGCGGACCAGACCTCGATCTCCTGCGGTCCCGGCCGGGTTTTCGATTGCTGAGTGATCCAGGCGAGGATTTCTCCGTCGCTCTTGCCCTGGGCCAGTTGCTCCTTCAGCGCCGCCGGATCAATGCCGGCGAACTTCAGGAAATGCTGGTCCATCGGGCAGTTGTAGTTGTACTCGCCGTTCGTGCCGGCGAGGGTCGCGCGGCCCTTGTCGAGCATACGCGGCAGGCTGGCGTATCCGCCCAGCCGCACGCGCGGGCTGCGCGGCGGACGCTTCGTCAGGTCAGGTGCGTTGATGGCCATGGAATCTCTTTTGGTTCTTGGTTGTTGTCTGTTTCCCCGCGCGAAACCAGCTTCCCGCCGGCGCGCCGGGAGGCAAAGATTGTTGAGGAGCGGAGGCAAATCAAGTGGCCGTCCCGCGCGGAGTTCACAAGCCCCGGCGCCGGGGTTGCGCTATAATGCCCGCCGTGAGCGCCATCACGCGAGTCGCCGCGCCCCCCGCCCAGCCGCTGATGATTTTCGACGGCGACTGCGGTTTCTGCCGGCGTTGGATCGCGCGCTGGCAGCAAACCACCGGCGGCCTTGTCGAATACCTCCCGCTGCAGGATCCGCGCGTGGCGGAACGATTCCCCGAGTTGTCGCGGGAACAACTCGAACAAGCGGTCCATTTCATCGCCCGCACCGGTGAAGTCGCCTCCGGCGCGGAGGCCGTCTGCCGCGCGCTGGCGGTGCGGCGGCCCTGGGCGCTGCGGTTCTACCGCGGCGTGCCGGGAGTAGCCGCGGTGTCCGAGGCGGCGTATCGCTGGGTCGCCCGGCACCGGGGCTGGTTTTGAGGCTGACGCGCCGTGCCGCGCGGCGCCGGGACGGCGCGTCACGGGTGCGGAGCCGCCGCCGGCTTGGGCCGGGTGGCCCGGTCCGTTGCCCAAGCCACCGCCAGCGTCACCAGTACGCCGATCAGGGTGTACCACGGCCAGAACACCGTGCGCGTCTCGGTGTGGCCGCCGACCGCGACAGTCCAGGAAAACCGGCTCACGCCGATCATGACGGCCAAGGCGGCGACCATGCCGGCGATGACGGGCAAGGCACGACCGTTCTTCCAGAACACGGCCAGCAGCAACCCGCCCAGGAGCGCCCCGCTGGTCAAACCCCGCAGCGTGAAGGCGGCGTTGAGCACGAAGCGCACCTCCCGGCTCAGGTAGGCGACGCCGATCAGCAGCGCGGCCCAAGCGACGGTGCTCCTTTTGCTGAAGCGCAGGTAAAAGTCCTCGCTCCGCCGGCCTTGCTGGCCCTTGACGAAGTCCATCGTGCTCACGCTCGCCAGCGACGTGAGCGCCGAGCTGACCGACGACATCGCCGCCGACAGGATCGCCACGATCAGGAAGCCCTTCAGCACGTGCGGCACCTCGGTCATCATAAAAATCGGGAAGACGAAGTCATTCTTGGCGATGCCGGAACCGGGAGTCACCTCCGGCACGGCGATCTTCATCGGATGACCTTGGTAGAACACCCAGAGCATCACCCCGACCAGCAGGAAGATCAGGAAGAGCGGGAAAATCAGCACCGCGCTCAGGACGAGCGCCTTGCGGCCGGAGGCGACATCTTTGCAGGCGAGCACGCGCTGGACGATGAGTTGCTCGGCGCCGTGCGAGCTGAGCACCAGCACCGTGCCGCCGAGGACGCCCATCCAGAGGTTGAAGGGTTCGGCGAGGCTGAACCGGGGATTGCACCAGTGGAGCTTGCCCGCTTGCGCCGCTTGCGCCATGACCCCGGCCAGACCGCCGTCCACCAGCGTTGGGATGTACCAGAGCGCGTAAAGGCCACCCAACAGGAACAGGCCAAACTGGACCGCGTCGGTCCAGATCACGGCCTTGACGCCGCCGACATAGGTGTAGGCCAGCGACAGCCCGACGAACAGGACCACGGCCGGCAGGACGCCAATGCCGAGCATGAGCTGGATCGGGATGGACACGACATAGACCCGCACGCCGGCGGCGAGCGTCTCGCTGATCAGGAAAAAGCCGCCCGCCGTCTGCCGCGCGGAAGCGCCCAGGCGGTCCGCGAAAAGCTGGTACGGCGAATAGATTTCCCCCCGGAGATAATGCGGCACCAGGATCACCGCCAGGAGGAGGCGCGCGATCACGTAGCCGATGATCATCTGGAGGAAGGCGATGTCCTTGCTGTAGGCGAGCGCCGGCACGCCGATGATCGTCAGCGCGCTCGTCTCGGCGGCGACGATGGACAGACCGATGCCCCACCACGGCGTGTTCTTGCTGCCCAGGAAGTAATCGCGCGTGGTGCGCTGGTCCTTGCCGAACCACATCCCCAGCGCGATGATCCCGCCCAGATAGCTCAGGATGACGGCCCAGTCGGCGGGGCTGAAGTAGGTGCTCACCTTGGATCGGGCGGTTCAACCACGGATGGACGTGGCGCCGCTATGCCGCAGCCAAAGCGACGGCGATGGCGCCGGTTCCACCCGCCCAAAACCGCGCTCGGCGCAAGCATTCCGCCGTCGGCTGATTTGCTCAAGCGGAGCGTTTGCAGCCTTTCAAACCTGCGTTTGTCTGCGTCCATCTGCGGTTTCCCCCGCCGGGGAGCGGCGGATCACGGCGTGGTCGCCGGCCGCGCCAAGGGGGCCACGCGAGCCGGCAGGCTGGCGCACAACTCCTCCAGCAGTTCCCGGCAATCGTGTTCGGACAGCCGCAACGGCCAAGCCGCGGCTTGGATGATCCCGCCCGTGGTTTGCCGCGCGTAACTGAGCAGACCCTGGTGCAGCGGCAGGGAGAACACCGCCAGGGTCAGCCCATACACCAGCGTGTGCCAGGCATGGGCCCGGCCGCGCTCGACGGCGGCGAGGTAACGCTGGACGAAACGCACGTCGCGCAAAGGGCGCAGGTGTTGAAGTTGGGCGTGGCCCACCCGGCCACTGGCCTCCGCGACGCTCCGCGCCTGCAACTCCGACCCGAGCTGGCGGTCGAAGCGGAGGAGCTCCCGGAGCTGGTTGCGGCGGGTGTGATCGAAGGCGCGGCAGATCGCCGGCAGTTCGAGCGGCAGGAGCAGGCCGGCCTGGTGGGCGCGCACGCGCCGGCGCAGCGCCGCCACGTCGTCCACCCCGCCCACGGGCAGCGCCCCCGCCACGGC
>JAJXZI010000292.1:0-4898 GCA_021780115.1 bacterium
CGGCGGCGACGAGGCAATCCTCCAGCAACCGGAGCCAGGGGGTCATCGCAGCGCGACTCGGCGCGTCCACCAGTTGTGCCACGGCCTGGCGGCCGAACGACAGCAGGTCCGCCAGTTCGAGTCGGGCGAAGCGCGTCCACCGCATCGTCGGCGCGTCGGCGAGCGGATTGGTCTCCGCTTGGTGCCGCTCCAGGGCGGCATCGACCGCTGGCAACGCTCGCTCGTAAAGGCCGACGAGCAGCTCGGCCGTCGTCGGGGCGGCGAGAATTTCGTCGAAGAAGATCACCAGATGGTCGTCCGGCACGACTTCCAACCGCAGCGGCGGCTCGCGCATTTCGCCGACGCGCTGGCGCAGGCTCGTCACGTGTTCGGCACAGAGGTAGGCGTGCAGGCTGAAGGCCGTCTTCAATTCGTAGATCGGCTCGGCGGTAATGCGGGCCGTGAAGATTTCGTGGAGGCGCTTGAAGGCGTAGTGGTATCGTTTCAGCCGCTCGACACACTGCTCGACCAACAAGCCGGGGCGCGTGGCTTGCTCCAGGGTGCAAAGGCCCGCGAGCGAAGGCAGGCCGCGATAGGTCTCGTAGGGCGTCACAGGATTTCGGTTGTGTTGCATGGCGGTGTTGCGTCTGTGCCATTCGCTCGTTCCAGCGAAATGGTCGTGACAGTCCTGCTGGACGGACTGCCGGTCGAGCGAAACCAACGTTCCTCGAAAGGCTCGGAATATCAAGTGCGAGAGGCGGCGGGCGGCGGGGTCGCCCGTTAGCATGAGCGGTCAAGTGAAAAAAACGGATTTCCGACAGGCGGCGGTCGGCCGGGCCGTGGTTCCTGCTTGAATCGGCACCCAATCCCCTCTCCACTATCGGGCAAATGACCGTTGCCGAACAGAAACTCGCGCTGGCCTGCGCTGTCGAAGCCGCCCGTGCCGCCGGTGTGGTGATGCGCAAGAACCTCCACGCCGCCAAACGGGTCAACGAGGCCGCGCCGCACGACATCAAACTCGAACTGGACGTGCGCTGCCAGAGGCTGATCGAAGCCCGGCTGCGCGCCCGTTTCCCGGACGCAGCGGTGCTGGGCGAGGAAGGCGATGCCGGCGATGACCAGGCGGCGGCGCGCTGGGTCATCGACCCGATTGACGGCACGGTGAACTTCGCCCACGGCATCCCGCACGCCTGCGTCTCGATTGCGTTGCAGGTAACGGGTGACGCGTGGCGAGCGGCAAGTGCCGAGGCTCCGGCTCGCGGGCGGAATCGCGCCACCCGTCATCCGTCGCACGTCACCCTGGTGGGCGTGGTGTACGATCCGTTCCTGGACGAAATGTGGTCGGCGCGGCGCGGTTGCCCCGCGCGCCTGAACGGCCGCGTCATCCACGTCAGCCGGCGGAACAAGCTCGCCGACGCGCTCGTCGCCCTCGGCTTCCCCAAGTCGGATGCGGCCATCGAACAGAATCTCGCGTCCCTCGTGGCGCTGGCACATCGCGCCCGCAAGGTGCGCCTCATGGGCTCGGCGGCCCTGGCGCTGACGTACGTGGCCAGCGGCCGGTTCGACGCCTACCTGGAACGCGGCATCCGACTCTGGGACATCGCCGCCGGCGGATTGATCGTGGAATGCGCCGGCGGGGACTTCTGGCACGAACCGGCCGAGGAAGCCGGCGCGTACCGGATGCTGGCCACGAACGGACTGTTGCGCCAACAACTGCCGCCACTGACATGAAAACGAAAGCCGAAGTCCAAAGTCCGAGGTCCGAAAGAAACCCGAGGCCTGAAACCCGAAACCGGGACTCCGCGGAGGCGTGGGGTGGTTCCGTGACCGGGCCGCAAACGGGAGCCGAGGCCGGCCGTGCGCTGCGAGCGGCGGTTTTCGGATTTCGGATTTCGGATTTGCAGGCGGCGCGCCGCCTGGCGTTGATCGCCCTCGCCGTCCTGCTCATCGGCGGTGGCGCCGAACGGAGTCCGGCCGGCACACTGGCCCAATTCCGCACGGTGTTCGGTGACATCGAGGTGGATCTGTTCGACCAGGACAAACCGGTGACGGTCCAGAACTTCATCCGCTACGTCGAGAGCGGGCGGTACCAGGACAGCTTCAGCCACCGCTTGATTCCGGGCTTTGTGATCCAGGGCGGCGGTTTCGCCATCACCAACCGGTACACCACCAACGCCGCGGTGGTGAACGTGCCCACCTATCCGCCGGTTCCGAATGAATTCGGTGTGGGGCGGCGGTTCAGCAATGTCTTCGGCACGATTGCGATGGCCAAAGTCGGCGGCGACACCAATTCTGCATCCTCCCAATGGTTTATTAATCTCGCCAACAACACGGCGCTCGACGCGGCCGACACCAACGACTTTTTTGTGGTCTTTGGCCGGGTCGTCGCCGGCACCAACGTATTGAACGCCTTCAACACGTTTCAGACCTGGTACTACCCGCAGTTTCTGCCCCCGCCCCAGACCAGCAACGTAGTCGTCCACCAATACTACGCGGCTCCGTTCGACGACTTACCACTGCTCTATCCCCAACCCGTGATTACGAATTACGTTTTTGTGGACATCACCCTGCTGAAGGTCACGGTGACGACGGTAACCGGTGGCCAAGAAATCTCCTGGAACAGCGCCACGGGTCTGACCAACGTCGTGGAGTTCACGACCAATCTGCCCCCCGCGTGGAACACGCTCCTCCGCACCAACGGCACCGGCGCCCGGATGTCCGTGGTGGACCGCGCCGCCGCGCCCTGGCGGTTCTACCGCGTGCGGGTGGATTACTGAGCTGGCGTTCTGAGAACGTGGGGCAGACATCTTGTCTGCCGGTTGCGGCAGCATCTTGCCGACCGAGCGACGAGGCAGCGACTCTCGCCAACCGGCAGGCGGGTAGCCTGCCCCACATTTTCAGACACGCTCTGATGGTCGCAATGCGACGCTCTAAACCATCTTTTTGGCAACTCCAACAGCCCTGAATAAAGCGGTTGACAGAAAAGGGGGGGTACGGATATAAACGATCAGATTTGTCGGAGAGGCAGTTCGCTCTCCGCGAGCGAAATCTGGAGTGGAGCGCATGAAAGTGGCGGTGAACAGTTCGCCCGCACCGAGCCTGAGGCGGCAGGCAGGCCCTCCCGACGTCCACAACCGGAGACAGTGCTCCACGTCGGCGAGCCAGCCGAAACGGCGTTCCGCTTCTGCCTTCTTCCTTCTGCCTGCTTCATTTTCTGGATGGCGACTGCATCTCGCCATCCTGGCCGGGGTGATCGTTCTGACGACCGGCACACGCGTGGCCCTTTATGACCGGCACGAGCAAGAGCTGCGGACGCTCGCGCGCCGGGCCACCTATCTCCAATTCCTGGAGGCGGAAAAGAATTGGAAATCGTTCCCTTATATCAGCACTGGCAAGCCGGATTTCGTTGCCGCTTTCATGACGAACATCGACCTGACACGCTTCGGGTTTCCGGAGGACCAGCAGAACAAGCTCTACAGCATAGTGGCGGACGTGCTACGCTACCTCGCACAACCGAGTATCGAGAAGTATCTCTCGCTCAGAACGAACGGTCTACCCTACGAGTTCTCCTTCATTCCGCCGCGCGGGTTGATGGCGACCAACCCAGTATCGAATACTCTTGCGATTGGGCCGCTCGGAGAGTCGCTCGATCCGGTGCGGCAAGCGTGGGATGCCTACTACCGTCCCGGCGCCACCTCGAATTGGGTCCATCTGACCGCCATCTGCCGCAAATACATCGGCGCGGCAACCAATCGCGATGACTCGCTGGCAAGTCTCCTCAGCGGGGACGTGCGGCAGGGTTTCACAGGTGCGGCCGGGGCTTTTAATCCCGGCTTCAGTTACACCGCCTGCCCGACCTCGGCTTCAAATTCCGCACTCTAGTTCCACCTGAGTTTCTTTGGGAAAGTCGACGGCACGGACAACGCCGGGCCGATTTACGTCAGCCTGCGCTGGCTGCCCGAAGACCGCGCGTGGGCGCCGAGTCAGTTGATGACCGACACTTGGTTGGGAATAAGGACCCTGTTCTAGTATGAGGCGGATCGTTAAAACCCTCGGAAAATGGACGCCGCTGCTTCTCGGCTTGGTTTTTCTTTATTCTGGAGGTTACAAGCTGATCTTTCCGGGTGAAGCCACACTGGCGCTGAAGGTGTTGGACTTTGGTCTAAAGCCGGCCAAGGCGATGATCATCGCCATCACAGTGCTCGAACTTTATCTTGGCACCATTCTGGTCTTAAAGGTTGACTTGAAACTCTGCCTCCGGTTGGCGACGGGACTGATTTTCGGCTTCACAGCATTTCTCTGGTATCTGTCCATGCTTGCCCACCCGCCGGCCTGCGGCTGCATGGGGTTGACTCACCTGTTCCTGTCCAATCGGCAGAATGCCATGCTCGGCCTGGTTCGCAACTGCGGAATCCTTTGGCTGCTCAAATGGGCCTACGATTATTATGTCAAAGCACCACAAACTGGAGAAGCGAGGCTAGGATGAACTGGCGGAGACAAACCGTAGGACAGACTGCTAATCTGCCGCCTCGCGAATTGGCAATCGGCGGCACAGTCAAAGGGCGGTTTCCGTTGATAGACGCCTTCACGCTGATTGAACTGTTGGTCGTGATTGCGATCATCGTCTTACTGGTGTCGTTGCTGCTGACGACGTTGTCGCGGGCGAAATTGAAGGCTCAGCAGGCCGCATGCATGAGCAACGAGCGCCAAATCGGACTGAGTTACCTTATCCATGTGGACGACGATGGCGATGGACGCTTGGACGGCCCCGCTGTCTTTGCCTGGGTCGAGAAAGACGTCGGGCGCATTGGCAGTTCCTGGATTTGCCCGAGCGCGCCGCTAAATCCGCTTGTCGCGTACACTAATCCATACGCCATGTATGGTAGCGTCAGTATGGCTTGGTACAACCCTAATTGGGA
>JAJXZI010000292.1:4908-5561 GCA_021780115.1 bacterium
GCTCGACCTGGCCGCCGCCGCTAACCAACAACCTTCGGATTGGCAGTTATGCGGTCAACAGTTGGTTGATTGCAGCCGCAGAAGGCCGGGGGTTTTCCATGCCTGATCTCGGTCACGCAAACGACCCTCGTGCATTCAAAGTGGAGAGCCAGGTAGTGTTACCCGCCTCGACACCAATATCGGCCGACGCCGGTAATCAAGGCGTTAACCCCATGGAATCTGACCTCCCGCGCGCCGACCTCGTGTTCGGCCTCGATTGGCCGTCGTTGGCCGGTTGGTACTCTATGTCACAGGTTGCGCTGCCGCGGCATGGAAGCCGCCCTAACCCCGTGCCGAGGAATTGGCTCCAGAACCAGCCATTGCCCGGTGCAGTCAACGTGGTCTTTTTTGATGGACACGTAGGCTTGGTCAAACTGGACGACCTATGGCAACTCACTTGGCATGTGGACTGGAAGGCACCCGCCAAACGACCCGGGATGCAATAAGCATGATTTCGGTTCTTGTGCTGGGCCGGAAGAACCGGGCAGCGGCTTCCGAACGGAAGCCAGCCGCGGGATGAAGATCCCAAATTTGCGCCGGCCATTAAGTAATAAGCTAATATGGGTATTCAATTGACTCCACCGACCCCAACTGATTGTGGGTGCAAAGGTTTG
>JAJXZI010000165.1 GCA_021780115.1 bacterium
TACGGGCCGCTGTGGTGACGCCGGATCTCAGGAAGTCCGGCCCTGACGCGCTGAGTTCCCCGAAGTCAGTAAATCCGCGAGTCACCGCACCGGGGCGCCGGCCCCCCCCAAAAAAAACAAAAGGCCCTGGGGGGAACCCAGGGCCAGTCGCAGAAAGGTCTTCCCGGTGGCTACTTCTTGTCGCTGGTTGCCGGGGGGGGATTTTTGGTGTCGCTGTCCTTCGGCAGATCCACCGGGGCGTTGGCGTTGAGTTGCGTGAGGACGGTGTCGGTCAGGTCGTTTTCGTTGTTCGCGTAAACAACGATGGGGGTGGCGTCCTTGGTCTCGGCCGCGGTGTCGAGCACCAGGGCGTAGCCGACGGACTTGGCCTTGGCGTTGATGACGGTGCGGATTTCCGTGAGAATGTTGCTGCGCATCCGCATCTTCTTCTCATTAATGGTGGTGGTGGCGGTGCGCTCGTATTGCGCGATGGTCTGCTCCAGCTCCTTGATGTCGACCAGCTTCTTCTCGGCCGCGGTCTTGCGCCGGTCGCGCTCCTCGGCGGAGATGGCCTGGTCGTTCGCGGAGGTGAGCAGCTTCTGATAGTCCTCCTTGGCCTTGGTCCAATCATCGACGAAGCCTTTGTGTTCCTTGTCCATGCCGGCCGCCTGGTCCTTGAGGACGGCGTCGGCCTGTTTGGTGCGCCAGTAATTGTCGAAGATCTTGCGGAGATCCACGGTGGCGATGCGTCCCTGGGCCAGGGCCGAGCTGGTCAGGAGGCCGCAAAAAAGCAGCGCGAAGAGGGGCCGAAGGATCGATTTCATAGTCGGTGGCACGCGTTAGAAGGGGCGGGTGTAGCCCACGCCGAATTGGAACTTGCCGGAACTGCTGGTGGTGTTGTCGTGGTGGATGGGGATGCCGTAGTCCAGCCGCAGCGGCCCAATGGGCAGGTTGAGCCGGATGCCCACGCCCCAGTTGTCGGTGTACAGACCGGAGTCGCCGTAGCCCAGGCCGTTGTAATACCGGGAATTGAAGCTGAAGGCATTCGCATAGACGTTGCCGATGTCATAGAACACGGCGAAGCGCAAACGTTCAATAATCGGGACGCTGTATTCAAGGGAGCCCATCCAGTAGGTGTCGCCGCCGACCGGCTCCATCACGGTGTGGTCGGTGGACCATTCCTTGGGGCCGACCTCGCGGAAGTTGTAGCCGCGCAGGTCCCACATGCCGCCCAAGTAATAGCGCTCGTAGAAGGGCACGTTCTGGTCGCCCGAAAACGCGCTCGACACGCCCAGCTTGCCGACCACCTCCAGGACGTGGCCGGGGAGCAGACCTTTGAAGTACCAGGCGGTGTGGGCCTCCACCTGGTAGAAATTGCGCTCGCCGCCAAACGGCCCGCCGAAGAGCTGGCCGTAGAGCTCGCTGCGCTGGCCGTGATCGGGCAGCAGGACGCTGTTGCGCGTGTCGTAGGCGAGCGACCCGCCGACGTGGGACAGCAGATGGTGGCCGGCCTCGCTGGTGATGGACGGCGGGGCGTTGCCGGCGACGTTGAGGATGCCGACGTCTTCGAGCGTGTAACTGAGGGTGCCGATGAGATTGTCGCCCCACAGGGCGCGGGTGAGGCTGACGCGGGCGCCGGTGTTCTCCTGGTTGTAGAGGTTGTTCAGGCTGACGTAGTCCATCAGGCTGTCGAAGAGATCGACTTCCAGGGCCAGCTTGTAGCCCAGGAACCACGGCTCGATAAAGGACAGTTCGATGTCGCGCATCAACAGGCCCAGGGCGAAATGGAGGCGGGCCTTCTGGCCGCCGCCGGTGAAGGTGGGCGGGTTGAACAGATCGAAGTTGCCCTGGGTAATGTCGGCAAAACCCACCAGGCTGTCGATGGTGCTGAAGCCGGCGCCCAGGGTCAGGTTGCCGGTGTTCTTCTCCTCGACGCCGACGACCAAGTTCTTGCGGTTGGGCACGTCGGTCGGTTCCGGCTTGATGTCCACCTTCTCGAAATACTGCATCTGCTCCAGGCGCGACTTGCTGATCTTGACGCGGACCATGTCAAAGGTCTCGCCCGGCGACACGGCCAGTTCGCGGCGGATGACCTTGTCCTTGGTCTTGGTGTTGCCGCGGATTTCGATCTTCTCGATGTAGGATTTCTGGCCCTCCTTGACGTCGTAATGGAGGTCCATCGTGTTGCTCTCGGTGTTGGGAATCTTTTCCACCCGGAGGTTGCCAGCTTCTTCGGTCGTGTCGATGTAGCCCTTGCCGCCGTAAAAATCCTGCACCGCTTCGACGTCCTTGTCCATTCCCTTCGGGGTGAAGGTGCTGCCCTGCTTCATGGTGAAGGTGTGGTTCAGCCGCTGGCTTTCGAGCCAGGCGTTGCGGTCCACCCCGGCCGGCGGTTTGGCCTCGGCCTTGAAGCTGGGCTGCACCGCGTTGGTCGGCAGGAAGCTGGTGCCGGAAAAGGTGACGGCGCCGACCTTGTAGGGGTGGCCCTCCTCGATGACGAACCGGACGATCATCCGGCCGGGCGCCGGGTGCTCGAGCTTGACGTCCTTGAGATCGAAGTCAATGTAGCCGCGGTCGTGGTAAAACTCCGCCAACTTCTCCTTGTCGTCGTCCAGCACGTCCTCCTTCAACACACCGCTGCCGGTGATCCAGGAGAACATCCAGTGCCGCCGCGTCTTGACCACGCGGCGGAGCTTCTTCTGGGGAAAGGCCTTCGCCCCCACGAACTCGACGTCGATAATCCGGTACTTGGGACTCTCCTTGATCTCGAACGTGGCGGTGCCGCGCCCGGCATTCTCGTCGATGTTCAGGACGTACTTGACGTCCGTGTTGGGGTAGCCGGCCTTCTGGTAAAGTTTTTTGATCTCCTGCACGTCGTTGAACAGCTTGTGCTCGTCCAACGGGTCGTTGACTTTCGAGGTCAGTTTCTTGCGCAGCTTGGCGTCGCGGTATTTCTTGTTCCCGGAGAACTTGATCTCCGCCAGCTTCGGTTTGCCCTGCACGACGTAGGTGAGGTTGACGCCGTCGGCGGTGCGATCCTCGTTCACCCGCAGGTTGTAGAAATAGCCGGTCGCGTACAAGTTGCGCACGTCCTCGTCCACGGCCGCCGGCTGGTAGGTGTCGCCGGGCTTGACCCGGATGTTGGCGCGGATGAGGTCGTCGCTGACCGCCTGGGGACCGACGTGCTTGATCTCGATCTTCAGCACTTTGGGCGGTGCCATTTGGGCCGGGCAGAGGCGCGCCCCCCCGGCGAGCAGGACGAGCAGCAGAAGGTTGAGCCGCCGCGCGAAGTGCATCATTCTTCTCAGTTGGGCACGTCGTCGTCGCTCACCTTGGCCGCGTCGCGGAAGCGCGTGTAGGCGCGGAAGAACGTGAGGTCCACGTCCCCCGTCGGGCCGTTGCGCTGCTTGGCAATCAAAAGCTTCACTGGTATGGCGTCCTGCTCTTCCGTCGCGTTCTCTTCGTCCTCGCCGCTGCTCGGCCGGTAGAGCAGGCCCACCAAGTCGGCGTCCTGCTCGATCGAGCCGGATTCGCGCAGGTCCGAGAGCCGCGGTTTGGCTCCCGGCTCGCGCTTCTCCGGCTCGCGGTTCAACTGGCTCAGCACGATGACGGGGACACTCAACTCTTTGGCCAGCGCCTTGATACCGTTCGAGATGTCCGCGATTTCCTGCTGCCGGTTGTCGGCCCGCCGCGAAGTAGAATGGAGCAGTTGCAGGTAGTCAACCACGAAAAGCTTGATGCCGTACTGCTGCCAGAGCCGCCGCGCCTTGGCCCGCAACTGCAAAATCGACAGCCCCGCCGTGTCGTCAATGAACAGCGGCGCGCCGGACAGCTTGCTCGCGGCGTTGGTCAGCTTCGGGAAGTCCCGCTCCGCCAGGAAGCCCTCGCGGACGTTGCGCAGGTTCACCTCCGCCCGCGAACACAACATGCGCAGCACGAGCGAGTCGGCGGTCATCTCCAGGCTGAACACGCCCACCGGCAGCCGCTGGTCCATCGCCACGTGCTCGGCAATGTTCATGGCGAGCGACGTTTTACCCATCGACGGCCTCGCCGCGATCACGATCATCTCGCCTCCGTGCAGCCCGTTGGTCATCTTGTCCAGGTCGGCGAAGCCGGTCCCGATGCCCGTCAGCAGGCCCTTGCGCTGGTGAAAATCCTCGATGGTGCCGATGGCGCGCTTGACCAGGTCCTTGATCGTGCTGGACACCGTCTCGATGCGCTCCTCGTTCACGCGCAGGATGTCGCGCTCCACCTCGTCGAGCAGTGCCTCCGCGTCGCCTTCGTAATCATAGACGCGCGCCACCACGCCGCTGCACGTCTGAATCATCCGCCGGAGCAGGTGCTTCTCCTGGACGATCTCCGCGTAGTAACTGAGGTTGGCCGCGCTCGGCACGACGTTGGGCAGCAGCATCAGGTAACTCAACCCGCCCACCTGCTCCAAGACCTGCTGGTCCTTGAGCCGCTGCTGGAGCGTGATGAGGTCAATCGCCTCGCGCTGGTCGTACATCGCCACCAGCGCGTTGAAGATGGTCTGGTGCCGCAGATCGTAGAAGACCTCCCCGCCGGCCTTGAACTTGCCGACGCACTCGCCCAGGCACTCGTTGGGTGAAAGCAGGATGCAGGCGAGCACGCCCTGCTCCGCCTCCGGCGAATGCGGCGGCAGGCGGTCCACGGTGGCCGGGCCGGGGGCCGCCGCCTTGCGGCGGCGCGTCGTCTTCAGGTCCGCCGGCGGGGGCGCGGCGCCGGTGTCGGCAACGGAATCAATCATGCGGGTAGGAAAAACCATTCCCCCAATTCCGCAACCAACTTCGCAGAATCTTGCTCACACCGGCCCACCGAATATTCACCGCGGGCCGGCGGGCGCTTCAGCCCTTCGGCCTCGCCGTTCAGCCGGAGCGATGGCGTTGAAGCGGGGAGCGCGGGTCGTTCCCCCTCACCCGGCGCAGTCGGCGGTCCCGCTCCGCCGCTCGGGTTCAGGATGGGATCTCAGTCATTCCGCGTTGCCACCGGTCCAATGTAGCGGCGCGCGATGACCACGTTGTCGAAGAACACAACGTTCACGTTATGCTTCGTCCAGCGGTCGGTGAAGTAACTTTCCAGGGTCAACGCATTGGCCTTGAGTTGGCCGCTCGTGCGCCAGTTGATGCCTTTCCAATGCCCCAGCAACGCGCCGTCAATCCAGAAGGCCTGCTCTCCGTCCGGACGCCCGGGGGTGTTGTGCTTCAGCATGAACTCGACGCAGATCCAACGATCCCGCGGGATGAGCGGCGCCGTCGGCACGCCGAACGAGTTGCCCCAGTACTTGCCGTCCTGGGAGGGCTTCATTTCATGCCAGTAACTGTAAAAATTCCAGCGGCCCGGCGCGGTCCAGCGCCCCCAGTTGCCCCACGGCTCGATGGCGGTGGAGAAACGCTCCGTGCCTTCCGGTTTCAGGCCGGCCCCGCCGAACCCGCTCCACTTGTCGCCGCCGCGCAAGCCCTTGTTCGCCCGCAGCGTCACGAAATGATGCACGTAGTCGCAATTCGTGTCGAAACGCGTGTAGAACCGGATGAAGACCGTATCCGCCGGCTCGAACCATTTGGTCAGGCCGCCGCCCGTGTCCCGGTCCAGATGCGCCTCCACGCGCAGACAGCGCTTTCCGAACCGCGCATCCGTTCCCGGGGAGACCAAGGCCAGCACCTGGCCATTCTTGTTGCGCGTTTCCTCCCATCCCTCGCCCAAGCTTCCCGATTCAAAATCATCGGCAAAAATCACCGCGGCGTTCCCCTTCAACCCGGCATCGCCGGGATAGGCCGCCGCGAGACCATTGCCGGAGGGCAACGTGCTTTTACCCGCCCGATTGATCCAGTTGCCGGGATCGGCGCCGCAGGCGACCCCAACGACGGCCAGCAACACGACGGCCGCGCCGGGCAGCACGAACCAGCGCGCCTCCCGGCGCACACTTCCCTTTGGCATCACCGATGACACGGACTTCATAGGTTTTATTTTCAGCGGTTGCTGGCAGAGTGTCCGCGCTTGGAATTTGTGTTGGATGGCGTGGAGCGTCCCGTGCGCCGTCCCAAGGACAAGGACCGGCAAACGCGGAACTACAGCGGGAAGAAGAAGCGGCATGGTCTCAAGAATCTGGTGGTTAAGTTGCCGGGGCCAAGTCCAGGGGCTGAGCCGGACGGTTCCCGGCAATGTGTAGGACAAAAAACTGGCGGATCAAACCCGCTGGCGCTGGCCCCGCGGCGGCACGTTGCTGATGGACACGGGATTTACTGGTTACTCCCCGCACCGAACCGACGTGCTGATGCGTCACCAAAAACCCAAAGAAAAACCCTTGGGCGCTGTTGGGAAAACGATCAACCGCGCCCTCTCGCGCCTGTGGGTAGGAATCGAACATACCCTGGCCGAAGTCAAACGTTGTCATATCTTCGCCGACATTTACCGCAACACCAAGGCTGGCTTTGAGGACGCGGCGTGCTCCTGGCTTGCGGACTTCAAGGTTTACGAAAGGGACAGACAATGCAAATCTATGAAAGCCTAAACCGGAACGATTCGGCTTAGTCGGACTCGGCCCGCCTCCGTCTCCAAGTGCATGGTTTCGGCTCAACCGTGCCACAGGCGGCGTCCGCTTTGGGGGAAAACCCGACCGTGCTGGCCGGCCTGTTGTTGGAGTTTTGGTTCGAGGCGTTGTCGCCCTCATTCGCGCATCTCGGCCTCCACTTCCAGTTCGATCTCGCGCAGCGCCCGAAACGGTACGTCATCCGATTTCATCAGGGTCCTTGGGTGGGGGGTGTTGATCGCCGGATGAGGAACCGTTCACACCCCCCATTATGGTGGTACTGTCAAGATGCGCCCCCGGGCGACGGGAGCTATTATTCGCTTGCGTGCGGGCGCATTTGGTGCTTTAAGTAGGTCTGCGTGGCCTCAATGGCAATGCATGCAGTTTTGAGACATACCGCATGAACAACCTTCAAGTCGGAGGGGTGATTTGAGTCGCCCCTATCCTTCCCGTCAGTCCGCGCCGCCGGGACCCAGAGTGAACGGGAAAATCCGCGCCCGCGAAGTGCGGCTGCTCGGATTGGACGGCAAACAGCAACTCGGAGTCTTCTCCCTCAGTGACGCCCTGGCTTTGGCGCGGCAGCACGGGGTGGACTTGGTGGAAATCGCGGCCAACGCCGTGCCGCCGGTCTGCCGGCTGGTGGATTTCGGCAAGTTCCGTTACGAGCAGTCGAAGCGGGACAAAGAGTCCAAGAAGCACCAGCACGCCACCAAGGTGAAGGAAGTCCAGCTCAGCCCGAAGATTGATCCCCACGACTTGGGCGTGAAGCTGGGCCATGCCATTGATTTTCTTTGTGAGGACATGAAGGTCAAGGTCACGCTGCGCTTCCGCGGCCGGGAAATGGCGCACACCGAGTTCGGCTTCCAGGTGGTCAGCAAATTCCTTCAGGACATCGCCGCCTACGGACATCCCGACGCCGACCCGAAGCTTCTGGGGCGCAGCATTAACGTCATGATCAGCCCGCTGCCGCGCGCCAAGCGGGCCAAGAACCCGCGGGTGGCTGAAGGCGAAGGGGGGGCGCACCCGGCTGACGACTCCGACCCCCAAGGCGCCTTGCCGTCGGACCATGCCGGCCTGCCGCACACCTCCGCCCCTTCGAACAAGGTGGAAGTGGTTCGTCCATCGGGTGGTCCGCCGGACCAGAAAGGTCCAGGATTCGCCAACAACCCCTTCGCCGAACTGCGGATCGGTTGATCCGGCGCTGGTTGCCGCCTGCGGCAGGGACACTTCGGCCTCACTTCGCCGGGGACACCCGGAGGGAAACTCCGCTGGGTGGCGGTGCCGCGCGAAGAAACCCGGTCATCCCGGAGCGCGTTGCGCCCGCCAATCCTTCACCAGTTCCGGAAAACGGCACTGGTCGCACACTGCGTCGGAGTGGTCGCAGAAATCCCGGAGAATTTGGAGCAGGCCCTGCTGGGCCGCGGCGCCGCGCAACACGCGCCGCGGGGCCCCGCCCAGCAGCCGCTGGCGGGCCAGGCGCAGCCGCGCGTTGTCTTCGCTGGGCGGCCAGGCGAAGTAGCGGTGTTCCACCCGTCGCTGGAGGCTTTCGTTGCCGCCGTCGGCGGCCCGGATCCAGAGCCAGGGCAGCACCACATTCACGGCCAGGTCGGTGACGCGCTGGGCGCCGAGCAGTGGTTGGGGCGTCGCCATACGGGTCGAACGCAGGGTCCAATGCCAGGACCAGAACTCGTCTTCGCCGACTTGCAGGATCTGCTGCAACGAAGCCTCCAACTCGCGGTCCGCACACTCCGCCACGATCCACCGCTCCAGTTCGCCGGGCAGGGGGTCCGCCGCCAGCCAGTGCGCCGCGAGCGCCAGCCGCCGCTGCGGATGGTTGGCCGGGCGCAGGTTGGCGAACCGCCACAGCCTGCGGGGCAACAGGCAATCCGCGAATCCGTCGCGCTCCCGCCACCACTCGTCCCAGAGCCGGCGCAGGTATCCGTCGGCGCTGGCCTGCGCGCGGGTCAGCTCGGCCGGCAGCAATCCGCTGAGGCCGAGCAAACGCGCCTGCAGAGTCGTGACCGTCGCGTGCGGCGTTTGCCACCTCGGACGCAACTCGGCCAGCCGCTGCATCGGCCAGCCGTTGTGCTTGTAGCCGAGGGCGCGAAACAACCCTTCCCACAGCGCCTGCTCCCAACCGGTTTGGCGCGCGCGCGCCTGCAATTGGGCCGCCTTGCCTTCCAAGCGCACCTGCGCTGACTGGTGGAGCAGGCTGGTCAATTCGTCCAACGGCACGGCGCGCAACGGCGCGCAGCACCGCCCGCGAAACTCCTCCGGTAACACATCGCCCGGTTCGCCGCCGAGCCACCAACTCAGTTCATGCAGGGGTGAATCGAGCACGTTGCTCAACGCCAAGGTGGGCAGCCGCGTGGCCGCGGCACAATCCGCCTCCCAGACGACATGGAGAATGACCTGCTGATAAGCCGGGTTCGGCGCATGGTCGTGCCCGCGCCAGTTTTGCGAACGCAAGTCCACTTCCACGTCGCCGGAACGCGGCAACTCCCCGCCGAATTGCAGCACCGCGCCGCGGAAATCCGGTCCCGCTTCCCGGTTTTTGAATCCGGGGTGAAGCACCTTGACCGGCTGGCCGTCCAATGTCTTCAGGTGATCGCGATGGAGACGCTGGTGCAGCCAGACGGCTTGCAGCAATCGCTCGGCCGGCGCGGCCTCGTCTCCTTCGCGCAGGATGACGCCGACGCCGCTCCGGGAGCGCCAGCGGGCGTAGAAACTGTCCGTGCCGTGAAACACCTTGGTATTGCTTTTGGGGGGGGCGCGGCGAAAGGAAGTGTGGGCTGAGGCCCCCGCGGGGAAGGCGGGGGGGGGGGGGGGGGGGGGGGGGGGATCGCGCGCCGAGGAGAAACCGTGGCGGAAAGTGCGCTCCCTAACGTTCGCCGTGGTGTTTGATGAGTCATGAATTGGAAACACAGACTGGAAATCTGTCGCGCCGCTTTTCCGCGGGCACTGCGGGTGGCCACGGTTTGCGCCGGCCTCGCGGCGCCCTTGCTTTGGGGCGCCGCCGAGGGCCGGGACGTCCGCCGCGACGCCACGGTCGAAGCGGTTGAGCGCGTCATGCCCAGTGTGGTGAACATCGCCACGGCGACGATTGTCCAGGTGCGGGATCCGTTCGAGAATCTGTGGCGCGAGTTCTGGGATCCTTACCATCGGCGCCAACCACAGGATTCGGTCGGCTACAGCCTGGGTTCGGGGGTGATCATCGACGAGGAAGGCTACGTGCTGACCAACGATCATGTCGTGCGGCGCGCGGACAAGATCTGGATCAAGCCAGCGTCCGGCACGAATGTTTACGAGGCCACGCTCGTCGGCACGGACAGCAAGGCGGACGTGGCCCTGTTGAAGATTCAGGCCCGGCCCGGCGAGAAATTCACGGCCATCCGGTTCGCCAAAGACGACGACTTGCTGCTGGGCGAGACCGTGCTGGCGTTGGGCTTTCCATTCCGGTTGAGCGGCTCGGTGAGCCGCGGCATTCTCAGTTCGAAGAGCCGCGTGGCGGCGAAAGAGACCGAACAACTCGACGTGCCCAACTGGTTGCAGACGGACGCCTCGATTAATCCCGGCAACAGCGGCGGTCCACTGGTGGACCTCAACGGAGAGATGATTGGACTGAATGTGGCCATCCTCGCCAACGCGCAGGGCATCGGCTTCGCCATCCCCATCAAGCGCGTCGCGGAGGCGCTCTCGGAGATAATCACGCCCGAATCGTCCAACCAGGGACTCTGGTTCGGCGCCCGGGTCAAAGCCGGCGCGGGTCCGTTGACCGTCCTCACCGTGCAGCCGGAAAGCCCCGCCGGCAAGGCTGGCTTGAAAGCCGGCGACACTGTCCTGGAGGTCAACGGCCAGACCCCCAAGGGCTTCATTCACTTCAATGAGTTGCTGCTGACGGGCGCGCAGCGGGAAGCCTCGCTGACCGTTGCTCGCGACGGCGAGCGGCGCATCGTGCCGGTCCGGTTGGTGCCGGAGAAGGCGTTCTTCAACGCCAGCCTGATCCAGAAGAGGATCGGCGTCAGCTTGCAGGAACTGACCCCGGCGCTGGCGGAGACGCTCGGCGTGGATCCCGTGGCCGGCCTCGTCATCGCCGGCGTGGACCATACCGTCCCTGCGGCCAGAGGCCTGCAGCCGGGGTACCTGGTGACGGCCATTGACGGACGCAGCACGGCGGCACTGACACAAGCGGCCAAGCTTATCTACGCCAAGAAGCCGGGCGAGACGGTCCGCCTGGGTATCGTGGCGTTTCAGCAACAGGGCAACCTCCAGTATTACCGGGATGGTGCCGTCGAACTGCCGGTGCGTTGACGGACTTTTTATTGCCGCGGCCCGGCGGCGGCTTACATTGCCGGCTGCCTCACCCGATGAACAACGGCCTGATGATTGAAGTCGCCGACCTGACCAAGCGTTACGCGGGCCGGGCGGCGGTGCGTCATCTCTCCTTCCAAGTCGGGCGCGGCGAGATTGTGGGCCTGCTCGGGCCCAACGGCGCGGGCAAAAGCACCACCCTGCGCATCCTCGCCTGCTACCTGCCGGCCACGTCCGGCACGGCGCGGGTGGCCGGGCTGGATGTCTTCCGCGACGCGGATGAAGTGCGGCGACGTATCGGCTACATGCCGGAAAACAATCCACTCCATCCCGAGATGCGGGTGCGCGAATACCTGAAGTTCCGCGCGCGTCTCAAGGGCTTGGGCCGCCGGCAATCGCGCGAACGCGTCGGCGTCGTCATGGAACAGTTCGGCTTGACGGAGGTGGGCCGCAAGCTCATCGGCCATCTCTCGAAGGGCTTTCGGCAGCGCGTCGGCCTCGCCGACGCGTTGGTGCATGATCCGGAGGTGATCATCCTGGACGAGCCGACGATCGGCCTGGATCCCTCGCAGATTCGGGCGGCCCGCCAGCTCATCAAGGATCTGGCCCGCGCGCACACCGTCCTGATCTCAACGCACATTCTGCCGGAAGCGGAGATGACCTGTCACCGCGTGCTCATCATGCATGAGGGCGCCGTCCTTGCGGAAGGCACACCGGAACAACTGCAACAGCAAATGAGCAGCGGCGGCCAGATCATCGCCGAGATCGCCGCGCCGTTGGAGGAACTGCGCGCGTGCTGGCAGCAGGTGGCGGAGATCGAGTCGTTCGAGGTGGCGCCGGCCGCGGGCGATTTCTTCCGTTGTTCACTGACACCGCGGAACGGCGCCGACCTGCGGCCCCGGATTTTCACCCTGGCCAAAGAGCACGGCTGGCGCCTGCGCGAACTGACCCGCAACCAGTTTTCCCTCGAAGACATTTATATGAGCGTGACCCGGCCGGACGAGGAGGAGGAGGCTTGACGCGGCCCTACCTCACCCTCACGCGGCGCGAACTGACGAGCTATTTTGTCTCGTGGACGGGTTACGCGATCATCGCCGGCGCGGCCTTCCTCATGGGCCTGAGTTTCGTCGTGCTGCTGGACAAACTGCGTCAGCAGCCCAGCCCGACGCCGGTGACCGAGTTGTTCTACGCGACGCCGTTTTTCTGGTTGATCCTTCTGCCGGCGGCGCCGGTGATCACCATGCGGTTGTTCGCGCTCGAGAAATTCTCCGGCACCTTCGAGACGCTCATGACCACTCCGGTCAGCGAAGTGCAGGTGGTGCTGGCCAAGTTCACCGCCGCGCTGGTGTTTTACCTCGTCATGTGGTTGCCGTTGCTGGCCTGCATCTTCACGCTGCGCTATTTCAGCAATGATCCTGTCGCCCTGGATCCCGGCGCCATCGCAGGCACGTTCCTGGGCCTCTTGTTGCTGGGCTGTTTGTTCCTCTCGCTGGGTTGTTTCGCTTCCGCGCTCACGCGCAGCCAGATCGTGGCGGCGATGATCAGTTTCGCCGGCGTGATCGGGCTGTTCCTCGCCAGCTTCCTGCTCGACCGTGCCGAGTTAAACACCGGCTGGCTGGCGCAAGCGTTTTACTGCGTGGCGCTGGTGGATCACATGCAGGATTTTGCGCACGGCGTGGTCGATACCCGCCCGGTGGTGTTCTATCTGAGCTTCACCGCCTTCTTCCTGTTCCTGACGTTCCGTGTCGTGGAGAGCCGGCGATGGAAATAGACGCGAGCCAACCGGGAGCGGAACAGGGTTCTGCGGCCAATCGCGTAATTGCTGTTACGCGATTGGCCGCCCGCTTCTCGGCTTCCGGAGTTGGAGCGGGCCGGCCACTTCGCCGCCACCGTGCCGATTAGCATGTCCTCCGACGTTCGCCCCCCCCCCAGCTTCTCGGCGCTCCGCCGGTGGGCCATCGCGCTCAACGTCGCCGCGGGCCTCGCGGCGGCACTGGCGCTCGCGGGCATGGCCAACTACCTCAGCGCACGCCACCACGGGCGGTTTCAACTCGCCCTCCACCGGCCGGCCGGACTTTCGCCGCAGACGCTCCGCGTGCTCCAGTCCGTGACCAACGAGGTCAAAGTGACCATTTTCTTCGACACCCACGGCGAGGAAGACCTTTACGCCCTCGTGTCGGGGCTGTTACGCGAATACAACAACGCCAACCCGAAGCTCCTGGTGGAGACGGTGGATCCCGCGCGCAGCCCGGGCCAGGCGGAACTGGTCCTCGCGACCTACCAACTCGCCGCGATCAAGGCCCGCAACTTCGTCGTGTTCGATTGCGGCGGTCGCGTCAAGGTGATCTACCAAGGCGAACTGGCCGACTACGATTACGACCCGGTGCCGGACCAGCCGCGCGAATACCGAAAGAGGCTCACCGCTTTCAAAGGCGAGTCGCTCTTCACCACCGCGATCTTCAACCTGGCCAACCCCCGCCGGTTCAAAATCTGTTTCACCCAGGGCCACGGCGAGCACGACCCCGACCAGCCGCCGTCGAACCCGTTTGGCTACTGGAAATTCGCCCAGGCGCTGAAGGAGAAGATCAACGCCGAGGAGGAGAAGCTTTCGCTCCTGGGCACCAACATGATCCCTTCCGACTGCCAGCTTTTGATCATCGCCGGCTGGCGCCAGCCCTTCGCCGACGCCGAGTTGGCGAAGATTGACGCCTACCTCAAACAAGGCGGCCGCCTGCTGGCCTTGCTGAGCAACCCGGTGTGGGACGGCCGCGGCGGGCTGGAGAATGTGCTGGCGAAGTGGAACGTCAGCGTCGGCGAAAAGGCCATCCTCGACCCGACCCAATCACCCACGGGCAACGACCTGCTCACCACCCGGATGAATACCCAACACCCGGTCATGCGGGCGCTGCTGGCCGACTCCGCGGACAACCGGGTGTTGCTCGTCCTGCCCCGCTCCGTCGGGCCGCTGCGGGCGGGCGCCCCCGCGCCTGACGCGCCGCGAGTGGACGTGCTCGCCTCGACCAGCGACCACGGCACGGAACGGGAGATCCGCAACGGCGTGCCCTACCCGGATCCATTCCACGACCGTTCCGGAGTCTTCCCGCTCATCGTCGCGGTCGAGCAGGGCAGCATCAAAGGCGTCAGCACCGAGCGCGGCGCCACGCGCCTCATCGTGGTGGGGGACTCGCTCTGCCTGGACAACCAGTTGATCGACGAGCCCTGTGGCAACCACTACTTCGGGACGCTGGCCGTGAACTGGTTGCTGGACCGCCCGCAGGTTCTGCTCGAAGGCCTGGTGCCCCGCCCCCTTACAACTTACCGGCTGGTGATGACGAACCAGCAGTTCCAAACGGCGGAGGTGATCTTGCTCGGCGGACTGCCCGGCGCCGTGCTGCTGCTTGGGGCGCTCGTCTGGTGGCGGCGCCGGCACTGAACATGAACACCAAAATCCGAAACTGGGACTCTGAAATCCGAAACGGCCCGCGCTGGCTTCCCGCCTTTGGACTTTGGAGCGCGAACGTCGGACTTCGGACTTCGGCTTTCCGGCCGCGCCCGCGATGAATTCGAAGACCACCTGGACGTTGCTCCTGCTGGCCGGCGCGCTATTCGCTTTCATCGCGCTGTTCGAGCGCCACTGGCGCGAACCGGGGGACTTCGCGGCCCACCCCAGAATTCTGCCGCAACTGAAGGTCGCCGCCGTGACGAGCATCCAGGTCAGCCCCGCGGGCCAGGAGGAAATTCGCGCCGATCGCACCAACGACGTGTGGCGGCTCACCCGGCCGCTGTCGTATCCGGCGGAAGCCAGCGCGGTCGAGTCCTTGCTCCAAGCGCTGGCCCAACTGAGCGCTGCCAACCGGCTGACGGCGCGAGATCTGAACGCCCGCCCCAACGCGGCCAAGGAGTTTGGGTTCGAGCCGCCGCGCTTCACCCTCCTGGTGCAGCAGCCCGACTACACCGCCCAGGTGCTCATCGGCGGGGGGACGCCCTTGAAAGACCAGTTGTTCCTCCAAGTAATCGGCACGGAAGGGATTTTTCTCGTGGACGCCTCGTTGGGGCGGCTCCTCCCGCAAACGCCCGACGACTGGCGCAGCGCTGCCTTCGTGAATCTGCGCGGCCTGGCTTTCAACCGCCTCGCCGTCACCAACAGCGCCCGGGGCTTCGAGTTGGAGCGCGACGCCGCGGATCAACCGTGGCGCCTGGCCAAACCGATGGAGGCTCGGGCCGACAATCTGAGAATCGGCGGCTTGCTGCAAAAGCTCCAAAACCTGCGCGTCACGCGGTTCGTGACCGATGATCCCAGGGCCGACTTGGACGCCTTCGGATTATCGACGCCGGACCTGAGCCTGGCCCTGGCGCAGGGAACCAACCCGGCGGCGCTGCTCCAGTTCGGCCGCAGCCCCACCAACGCGGCCGGCCAGGTGTACGCCCGGCGCGCCGACCGGCCGACGATTGTTCTGGTGCCGGCCGAAGCTGTTGCCGGATGGCGGGGACCGTACACGGACTTTCGGGACCGGCGCTTGGTGACTCTGACGCCCGACAATGTGGAGGAAATCATTCTCGCGGTGCGCGGCGGCGAAACCAACGTGGTCCGTCGCCAAACGAACGATCTCTGGCGGGTCATCGGGACCAACGGGTTTGCCGCCGAGCCGGCGCTGGTCGGGGACCTGCTCGGCAGTCTGAGCACGCTGGAGGTAGCCCAATTCGTCAAGGACGTGGTGACGCCGCTGGATTTTCCGAGTTACGGTCTTCAGCCGCCGGCGTTGCAGGTCGGCCTGCGGACCGCGGGCGCCGGCACGAATCGCGTCATTGCCGACCTGCAATTTGGCGCGGTGCAGAACGGCTTGGTGTATGCCCGCCGCGCGGATGAGAATTCGGTCTATGGCATCGCCCTCCGCGACTTCCAACGCCTGCCCCTCGCCGCATGGCAACTGCGAGACCTCCACCTCTGGCAGTTCACCGAGGACGACGTCGCACGGCTGATGGTGCGCCGACCGGAGCGGACTCTCGAACTCGTCCGGACCGGCCCGAATCAGTGGACCGGCCCGGCCACGGCGCAAGGCAGCGTGAACGAACTGGCCCTGGACGAATGCCTGCACCGGCTGGGCGGCCTGACGGCGGCGGCGTGGGTGGCCCGCGGTCCCGACCAACGCCCGCGCTTCGGCTTCAGCGACCGCTCCCCGACGCTCACCGTCGAGTTGAAGAGCGGCGCCAAGCTGAGCGTCGAGTTTGGCGGGCTTTCCCCGCGGGGCTTCCCGTACGCCGCCATCGAGTTGGGCGGCCAGCTTTGGATCTTCGACTTCCCCTGGTCGGTTTACGAGTATCTCCAGACCACGCTGCCCGGCTTCTGATATGGCGCAGCGGCCTGTGCATCGGTTCTGGCGGACGAGTCGGAGGATTTTCCGCTGGGTGCGCATCGCGCTGTGGCTGCTGGTGCTCACCCTGCTCGGCGCGCTCCTCTACCTGAACCGCGTCGGCGTGCCGGATTTCCTGAAGCACCGGCTGCTCCAGGAACTGGGCGCCCGCGGCGTTGAACTGCGCGTCGCCCGCCTGCGCTGGGCGTGGTATCGCGGCATCGTGGCGGAGAACGTGCTTTTCGGCGGCACCAACCGGGCGCGCGGCCCGGAGTTGTTCGCGGAGACCGTGGAACTGCGTCCCGACCTCAAGGCGCTGAAGCACTTCAAACTGGACGTCCGCGGACTGGGGCTGCGCCGCGGCCGGTTCACCTGGCGACTCAACTCGGCCAACCACCCGCCGCGCACGCTGGCCGTCGATCAAATCAGCGCGGAGATTCACTTCCTCCCCGGGGACCGCTGGCAGCTCGACCGCATCCAAGCCACGTACGCCGGGGCCAAGGTGCGCCTCACGGGCACCATCACCAACGCGTCCGCTCTCGCCGAATGGAAGACGCCCGGAGCGGAACGCGCGGCGCCGCCCGGCCAATGGGAGGAACAATTGAGCCGCCTGGCGGAGATTTTCGGCGAAATCCACTTCTTCACTCCGCCGGAACTCAACGTCCTGCTCACCGGTGACGCGCGCGACCGGCAGAGTTTCCAAGGACTGCTCACGTTGCGGGCGACGGCGGCGGACTCTCCCTGGGCCAACGCCAGCGGCGTCACCCTCACGGCCCGGCTGACCCCCGCGCCCGCGCCGCAGAGCCTGCCGCTCGCCACGCTGACTCTCAAGGCCGGCTCGGTGAAGACCCGGTGGGCGGCGACACGCGATGCGAACCTCACGCTCAGTTTCGTCGGCGCCGAGAACGCGACCAATTCCTTCCGCGCCCGGCTCGACCTGACCGCCGGGGCGTCATCCACCAAGTGGTGTACCGCCGGCCAAACGCGCGGCACGGTGCGCTGGACCCAATCCCTGACCAATCCCGTCCCCACGCAGGCCGAGGCCGACGTCCAACTCACCCGCGTCCGCACCCCGTGGGGCCGGGCGGAGACCGCGCACCTCCTGGCCCATCTCTGGCCGGCAGACACCAACCAGCCCGCCGGCCTGGGCGCTGGTTGGCCTTGGTTCGGACGGACCGGGCCGCTGACGAATCCGATCCCGGTCCAGGCCGACGCCGACCTGCGCCTGACTGGGCTGCGCACCGAGTGGGGCCAGGCGCAGACAGCGCACCTCCTGACGCACTGGGCCGCGGCGGACCCGCAACGTCCCGCCCACGCCGACGCGAACTGGGGCGGCTGGGCGCCGCTCGCACCCTATCAATTCAGTGGTCATCTCGATTTGGCCGACCTCGACGCGCAGCACGTGACGGCGAACCAAGTCGTCGCCGACGCCCGATGGCGGCCACCGGAACTTGCGATCACCAACCTCCAGGCCCGGCTTTACGGCGGCCAGCTCGACGCGCAACTGGGCCTGGACGTGGCGACGCGCGCCGCGCGCTTCCATCTCACGACCGACGTGGACGCGCATCGGCTCGACGCGGCACTGCCCGAAACGGCGCGCTGCTGGGTGGACCAGTTCCAATGGGAGCAGCCGCCGCGGCTCCGCGGGCAAGGCGACGCCGTGCTGCCCGCCTGGACCAACCGCGCGCCGGATTGGCGCGAGGAAGTGCTGCCGACCCTCCGCCTGGAGGCCGAAGTGGAGTGCGGTCCCGGTTCGTACCGGGGGGTGGAAGTCAGTTCCGCCCGGACGCGCGTCACCTACGCCGACTTGTGTTTGAGCCTGCCGGATTTGCGCCTGACGCGTCCGGAAGGACAGGCTCGCCTGACGCACCGGGCGAACGGGCGGACCCGGGAAATTTATTGGCGGGTGGACGCGGGCCTGGATCCCAACGCGCTGCGACCCGTCTTGGGTGAAGGAGCACGGCGTATCCTCGGCGATTTCCAGTTCTCGCAGCCGCCGCGGATCGAGGCGGAGATCTGGGCCGCGAGCGGCGAGGAAGCGCCGCGGGGCATCGCGGGCCGCGTCGCCTTGACTAACTTCGCCTTCCGCGGCGAAGCGGCGGCGAGTTTCCAGACGGCGCTGCGGTGGACCAACCAGGTCCTGGAATTGCTCCAGCCGGCCTTGGTGCGCACCGACGGCGTGGCGCGGGTGGACTTGGTGCGCGTGGACCTGGCGGCAGACCGGATTTACCTGACCAACGGTTTCGGCACGACCGACCCGATGGCCATTGCCCGCGCCATCGGCACCAACACCGTCCGGGCCATCGAGAACTACCACTTTTTCCGCCCGCCCACGGCCCGCGTCAGCGGCGCGGCGCCGCTGCACGGCGCCGAAGGGTTCGATCTGCATTTCCAGGTGGACGGCGGCCCGTTCCAGTGGTGGCGGTTCCACCTGCCGCACATCGCCGGCGCGGTGAACTACGTCGGCGAGGACGTGACGCTCGACGGCATCCAAGCGGATTTCTACTCGGGCCAACTCGCCGGGTCGGCCGCCATCCACCTGACCACGGAGCCGGGCGAGGACCTGCGCTTTGCGGCGACGTTCAGCGACGCCAACCTGCACTTCCTGATGCACGACCTGGCCGGCCGCACGAACCACCTCGAAGGACTGGTCAACGGACATCTCACCGTCACGTCCGCGAACACCGCCGATTGGGAAAGCTGGCAAGGCTACGGCGACGCGGCGCTGCGCGACGGGTTGGTGTGGGAACTGCCGCTGTTCGGGATCTTCACGCCGATCTTCAACGGCTTGGTGCCCGGCCTGGGAAACAGCCGGTTCACCCGTGGGGACACCACGTTCACGATCACCAACAGCGTCGTCCGCTTCG
The DNA here is from genome assembly GCA_021780115.1 of bacterium. Taxonomy (GTDB): domain Bacteria; phylum Verrucomicrobiota; class Verrucomicrobiia; order Limisphaerales; family JAJXZI01; genus JAJXZI01. The sequence continues at coordinate 19,056 of JAJXZI010000165.1, forward strand.
ACGACCTGGAGTTGAACGCCCCGCTGCTGCGGATGAAATGCCGGGGCACGGTGGATTTCCGCGAGCGGGTCAACGCGGTGGTCGAGGCCGAACCGCTGCGCAATGCCTGGCTGATCGGGCCGCTCCTCAACACCGTGCTGCGGCCGGTCACCAAGGCCCTCGAATACAAGGTCACCGGCACCCTGGGCCAGCCCAAGGCCGAGCCGCTCTACGTGCCGAAAATTCTGCTCTTCCCGCTACAGCCGTTCCAGACGCTCAAGGACATTTTCACCGACCCATCCGGCAAGACCAACGCGCCGCCGAAATAGCGGCGCCGCGGCGCGCTGTCGGCGCAATCGGGCGGTCAGCCGCCGGCCTTGCGCCCCGCGGCGGATTCGACCCCGATTTTCTTCAGGAACGGTTCGAGGGAGCGCGGCCGGCCGAGGAACTTGTCGATGGAGATGTTCACGTCGCGCGCGTCGCCGACGGCGTAGATTTCGTTGCGCAAGCGGCGGCCGGCTTTGGTGTCGAAGTAGCCATCGGGCGCCTTCTCGAAGACCGTCGCCATGTCGGCGGCGATGGCATCGGCCCAGGCGTAGCCGTAGTAGCCGGCGTCGTAGCCGACGAAGTGGCCGAAGTAAGCGAGGAACGCCGTGTCCGCCGGCACCGGCAGGAAGATGTCGCTCAAGACCTGGTTGGAGAGCGGCAAGGCGGTCGGCTCGTTGGTGTCGTGGATTTGGGTGTGGAGCGTCAGGTCCATCAACCCGAACGAGAGTTGCCGGCGGTAAAAGCAGCCGTAGATGGCGTACTTGGCGGCCTTGAGCTGGCCCAGGATTTCCGGCGGGATTTTCTTGCTCGGATCGCGGTAGTCGGCGGCGAAGCTGTCCAGCACGCGCTTGTCCCAGACCCAGTTTTCGAGCATCTGCGACGGGGCTTCGACAAAGTCGCGCGGCACGTTCGAGCCGGAGAACCGGGCGAACCGGGCGCGCGTCAGGATGCCGTGCATCGCGTGGCCGAACTCGTGGAAGAGCGTCTCCACGTCGCTGTGTTGCAGCAGCGACGGCTGGTCCGGCGACGGCGGCGGGAAGTTGCAGACAAGCGAGACGACGGGGCGCTGGTAACGGCCGTCGGCCAACCGCTTGCCGTCGATGATCGGGAAAACGGCGAAGTGGTTGAACTTTCCCTCACGCGGGAACAGGTCGAGGTAGAACAACCCCAGCGGCTCGCCGGTCTGGGCGTCGGACACCGCGTAAAGTTGCAGGTCATCGACCCATTTGTAGGGCGCCTCAACGCGCTCAAACTTCACGCCAAAGATGCGCTGGTAGATGGCGAACATGCCGTCGAGCACGCGCTGCATGGGGAAATAGACGCGGAGCTGCTGGGCATCCACGTTGTATTTCGCCTTCTTCAACTGGTTGGCGTAGTAGCGCCAGTCCCAACGGTGAATCTGCGCGTTGGGGGCGCCGGTTTCCTGGACCTTGAGCTGGCGCAACTGCTCCACCTCGGCGTCGAACTTCGGCTGCAACCCTTTCGCGAGCCGTTGCTCGAAGTCGAGGGCCGTGGCGCCGTTCCTGGCCATCCGCACTTCGATCTGATAGTCGGCCCAGTTTTTGTATCCGAGTTTCTTGGCAATGTCGTCGCGCAGCCCGAGGATTTTCTCCGCCAACGGGATGTTCTGCTCGCGGGCCAGGTTGAACCGCTCGGTCTCCAGGCGCCGGCGGGTGCCTTCCCGCTTGGCGTTTTCCATCACGGTGATGTAGTGCCAGGTGACGTTGGCCATGACCGTGTATTCGTCGTTGCCGGTCTTGATGCCCGGCTGGCGGAGGAAACTCGGCGGCACGCCGTCCAGCTCGGCCTGGGTGAACTGGAGCGGCTTCTCGGCCTTGGTGACGTTGCTCTCGAAGTCGGTCGCGACGCGCGACAGTTCCTTGCGCAACCGCTCCACCTCGTCGCGCTCGGCCTTGGGCAGCGCCAAGCCGGCGCGGCGGTAATCACGCATCGTCTCGCGGAGCAACTTGGCCTCCTCGCCACGCAGCTTCGGCTGGGTGTCGGCGTAGGCCTTGAGGGCGCGGTAGACATCCTCGCGGTAATCCAGCCCCACGGCCCATTCCTGGAGTGTCTTGAGCGCGTCCGTCGTGGTGTCGCGCACGGCGGCGCTGCGGCTCGTCTCCTTGATCAGCGCGAGCCGGCTGGCCGTGGTGTTGGCCGGATACATGATGTCGTCCAGGGCGCCGACGGTGTTGGCGAACGTGACCGCGCCGGGGGCGAGCCGGCCCACCACGTCCAGCGCGGCGTTCGCGGTGGCGATGGTCTGGTCCACGGACGCCTTCACCGCTTCCGGCGTCGTCTCGAAATCGGGCAGGACCACGACGTTCTGGAAGCGGGCCGCGCGCTGCTCGAAGGCAGCGAGCGAACCCTGTGGGATGGCGTTCTGGGCGGGGGCGGGGGTTCTTTGAGTCATGGAGGAACAGGCAGTCAATAAACAAGCCAGGGCCACGGCCCCGAGCGATTTCAAATTCATGGGCACGAACGCTAACGGCGGGAAGACGGAGCAGGCAAGCCGATTTGCCGGTCACGTCGGCGGGCAGACAAAAGGAAGCCAGACAGTCGGGACGAGGAGTGGAGCGGCCGGCCGTGTGCGGCGGGGCCGGTGGCCAGTTCCGGGATTCGTGTGGACCGAGCCGGCTTACCGCCAGCGTCCCGCTTCCCAGGCCCATCTGTGGCCATGCCGCGCCCATCGCCCGCCCACCCAGACGGCCCCGTGCCAGGGGCGAATCGCCCAGGAGCCACCCACCCAGACCCAGCCTCGGACGCCCCACGTCCAGTAACCAGGCATCCAAACGTAATCCGGACCGGGCGCGAAGGGCACCACTTCAACTTGCGGCGGCGGCGGGGCCTGCGTCACCACCGTGGCGGGGGGCGGCGGTTGTGGAGGCGGCGCGGCCACCGGCGGGGGCGCGGGCTGGGACGGCATGGGTGCCTGGGCCGGCGCCTGCCAATTGGCCGTGGGCGCCGCCGACGACGAGCTGCCGGGCGGCGGGCCGGGCGGCGGAACTGGATAGAAGGGTTGCGCCTGGTAAGCCGGCTGAACGTGGTAAACCGGCACTTCCACCACCCGGCGCTCCACACAGCCGGCGGCTAGGGCGAGGAGACCCGCGAATGACGTTGTTGTCGCGAGCAGTCTTGTTTTCATGGCGATCTCAATTCGTGCCAGGACTAGACGGTTCCGCCGGCAGCAGGTTACGAAGTTCGCCGCGTGGTGGGGGAAATCGGCTCATCCGGGAAGTTCTCGTCTGAAAGGTGGGCGGGAGTGGTTTTCTTCACGTTAGAGCATTTCCATCAAACATGTAGCTTTACAGGGCGTGGGGGGCAGGGCAGGATTGGGGTATGCGAGCCATTCCTGTGCCGGTGCGCCAGCGCATCCTTGAGCTTTACGACC
>JAJXZI010000261.1 GCA_021780115.1 bacterium
GCCCTCCTTGAGCTTGAACTCCTCGGCCTTGGGCCAGGGCTGCTTGGTCTCGTTGAGAAAATCCTGGGTGATGGCGTTGGCGCCGATGTTGATGCTGCGGGAAAAGACCTTGCCCTTCTCGAAGAACAGCAGGTTGCTGGTCTTGGCCCCGATGTCCAACAGCATCGTGCAGTCTTCCAACTCCCCGTAGTTGTAACGGAAGGCGTTGCACAGGGCCGCCGCCGACGCGTCGGCCAACTGCAACGACAGGTGCCCCGCCTCGACCACGCGGAACAGCCCCTCGATGATCTCGGATTTGACGGCCACCAGCAACACTTCCAGCTCGCCCCCGGCGGTCGAGCCGAGGATCTGGTAGTCCCAGACGACTTCCTCCAGCGGAAACGGCACGTTCTGCTGCGCCTCGTACTGGATGATCTGCGACACCTTGCCCGACTCGACGGCCGGGAGCTTGACGAATTTGGAGAACACCTGGAAGCCGGGGGCGCAGACGTTGACGCTCCGGGCCTTGATGCCCTTTTCCGTCAGGAGTTCCGGCAACGCCTTGAGGAGGACCGCCTCGCGCTTGCTTTCTTGCGCGCCTTCGGGGCCGAGCGGACGGAGGCCAAACTGTTTGAGGCGCAGGCCGCCGGACTCGTTGATCTCGAATTCGGCCAGCTTGAGACTGCCGGCGCCAAAATCAACCGCCAGGAATGATTTCGTGTTTAACATGTGAATCGATCACCGCTTCGCCTGGGCACGATCCCGCCCCGGCCCGGCCGGTTGGGAAGCAGCCCGTGCGGATTACTGGAAAGCCGCGCGGCGGTCAAACAGAAAAACTCTCCTTTCACTCGCGGCCCCCCAACTGGGGACTTCCTTTTGGACTTACCGCCGGCCGCGAAAGTAGTGGATGGTTTCTCGCAATCCGTCCGCCAGCGGCACGTTCGGCTTCCACCCCAGCAGCGTCCGCGCCCGGGTGATGTCCGGCCGGCGCTGTTTGGGATCGTCCTGCGGCAGCGGCTTGAAAACAATTTTACTGGGGGAGCCGGTGATCCGGAGGATTTCCCGCGCGAACTGCAGCACCGTCATCTCCGCCGGATTGCCAATATTCACCGGCTCCGTCGCACGACTCATCATCAGCCGGTAGATGCCTTCGATCAAATCCGCGCAGTAGCAGAAACTGCGCGTCTGGCTCCCGTCGCCAAAGACCGTCAGCGGCTCGCCGGCGAGCGCCTGGCTGAGGAACGCCGGCACCACCCGGCCGTCCCGCTGCCGCATCCGCGGCCCGTAGGTGTTGAAGATGCGCACGATCCGGGTCGCCACCCCGTGTTGCCGATGGTAGGCCACGGTGAGCGCCTCGGCGAACCGCTTGGCCTCGTCGTAACAGCCGCGCGGGCCGATCGAGTTCACGTTCCCCCAGTAGGTTTCCGGCTGCGGATGCACCAGCGGGTCGCCATAGATTTCCGAGGTGGAGGCAAGCAGGAAGCGCGCGCGCTTGTGCTTGGCCAGCCCCAGCGCCTTGTGCGTGCCCAGCGAGCCGACCTTGAGGGTCTGGATGGGGAACTCCAGATAATCCACCGGGCTGGCCGGCGAGGCAAAGTGCCACACGTAGTCCACCGGCCCGTCCAGAAAGAGGAATTCGGTGACGTCCTGTTGGATGAACTTGAACCGCGCGTGGCCGCCCAGGTGGGCGATGTTGTCCACGCTGCCGGTGATGAAGTTGTCAATGCCGATGACCTTGTGTCCGCGCGCCAGCAGCAGGTCCGCCAAGTGCGAGCCGAGAAAACCGGCGGCGCCGGTGACGACCGACGTGGGCGGGGCGGAGGCGGAGGGGCGTTTGGGTTTTGCCATGCTGGGGGTTAAGTCCGAAATCCGAAAACGCGGCGGACGCATCGGGCACGCCGCCGAGGCCAATGCGCGGTCCAGCGTTCCCTGTGGGCGGTTCGTCGCTTGATGTTCACAGTCGGTTCATTGTTCGCCCTCGGCACGGCTTTGTCGGGAAGCGCTTTCGGATTTCGGATTCCTGGTTTGAGACTTCACTTGGCGCCGGCGCCCGTGAGCACCGCCGGGATGGTCCGGAGCAGGATCTTGGCATCGAGCCACAGCGACCAGTGGTCGATGTACTCCAGGTCCAGCCGCACCCACTCCTTGAAATCGACGACGCGGTTGCGGCCGCTGATCTGCCACAAACACGTCAGCCCGGGCTTCACACTGAGGCGGCGGCGATGGGCCAGGTCGTCGAAGCGCCGCACCTCATCCACGGGCAACGGGCGCGGGCCGACCAGACTCATCTCGCCGCGGAGCACGTTGTAGATCTGGGGCAACTCATCGAGGCTGTACTTGCGGAGCCAGCGGCCGATGGGGATCAGGCGCGGGTCGTTGGTCATCTTGAAGACCGGCCCGGACATTTCGTTGAAGACCGCCAGCTCCGCCTTGCGCTGCTCGGCATTGGTGACCATGGTGCGGAACTTGAACATGGTGAACGGCTGGCCGTTCAACCCGCAGCGCTGCTGGCGGAAAAACACCGGCCCGCGCGACGTGAGTTTGATGGCCAACGCCACCGGCACCAGGATGAACGGCGTGGACACCGCCAGCAGCGCCAGGGACCCAAAGAAATCCACCACCTGCTTGAGCACGCCCTGCCAGGACGCCTCCGGCGCCGAATGGAACACCATGATCGGCCGCCCGTGCAGCTCGTCGAAGCTAGTCCGCGAAATCTGCGTCGCGAAGAAATCCGCCACCAGCCAGGCCTCCACGCCCTCGATTTCACAGGCGCGGACCACCCCCTCGACTTGGTCAAAGTAGGTGTGCTTGGCGCTGACGATGACACCGTTGACGGCGTGCTCATGCACCAGCTCGATCAGATTCCGGAGGGGATCCTTTTCCAGATCCACGGTCGCGACGACGTCGATTCCTTCCGTGGGCCGCGCCACCAAGGCCGCCCGGATCCGGGCGACTTCGTCGGCCGTCCCGGCCAGGATGAACCGGCGCCGCATCTGCGCCTGCCCGATCTGGCTGCGGTAAACCACGCGCAACAACTCCTCCTTGGCCATGATCAGCACCAGACAGATGACGCCGAACAGAATGATGATCGGTCGCGCCAGCGTGAGCTTGAACGCGAAGATCACGAGGATCAGCCCGACCGTCGTGAACGCGCAGGCCTTGAAGAGCGGCCAGAGGACGCGGTGCCGCGGCGCCAGGATCGAGCGGTCATAAAACCCGTTCACTTCGAGCAGAAACGGCCCGGCGGGGATGACGATCAGATAGAGCCACAGGTAATCGGTCAGCGGGCTGGCGACGCCCAATCCCAACAGGTGGGAGACGGTTTCGTCGGCGCGGATCAGGTACGCCAGACAAAACGCCAGCGTGAACAAGCCGGCATCCAGCATCTGGTGCAACTGCATCCGGATTTGACGATCGCGGCGCAACATGTCGGACCCTGGGGTGCCCCGTTATAGCAAACCCCGCCGCGTTGGGCAACGGGCGGGCGGATGGCGTTGGGCTTTCATGCCGGATTGCGCTAAAAACCACCGGCCGCGTGGACGGGCGCCGGCCGCGCGGCCGCCGGGCCGGCGGCAAGCTGGAACTCCGGCACCGCGGCCGCCATGAACTTGTTCATCCGTTCGAAGGCAGCTTCTTCCTGACCAGGCGGGCAGACGGCAAAGCACGTCACGTACGCCCAGCGCTGGAGCACCCCGGTGGTCAACAGGTTCCGGGCCATCCACCACATCCGCTGCGCCCCGTTGGCGTCGCCGCTCAGCGCGTGGTCGGCAACGAACCAATACACGTAAATCCCGCGGGCGGTCGTCGGCTGGCCGTTGATCTCGACCTGCTTCGTGACCAGCTTCCGAATGACCGGCAGGTCGTAGGGATGCGGACGCGTCATCGGGACCGTCAGTTCCTCCGAACTGTCGATCTGCCAGCCCGCGCCGCGCAGGCAGAACTCCGGCTTGTGCAGGCTGGTGCGGTCGCTGCCCATCAGCACCACGCTGATCTGGATCCAGAAGCCGTCGGGAGCGGTGTAGAGCCGCTGGCCGTAGCTGGTGTCCCGCGGCAGAATGTTGGTCACGATCGCTTCCGGCAGGATGAACTTTGACTCGTAGTCCAGGACGCGCTCCGGCAACTCCACCCGCGCGATCCGGCCGTCGGGCAGGGCAACGGTCTTGACGCCCGGCGCCCCGAGCCGCTGGTGGGACTTGAGCCGGATGAGCACGCCCGCCGACGCGGCCGTCAGGGCGATGGCGACGACGGCCAGGATCCATTTCTGCGGGTTCATGCGGGCACGTCCCCCGGGACGGATGCGCGGCCCGCCGGAGGCCGTTCCAGCCAGCGTCCCAAGACCAGCAGCCCGGCGATGGCCGGCACGTAAGGCAGCAGGCTGAGAAGGCCGAGCGGCCCGCCCTCATGCACATACGAGCCGGCTGATTGGCCGCCCGCCTCCGCCGCAATCACAATCGTCATCATGCGCACCACGTTGCCCAGCACCGCCAGCGGAAACGCCGACGCGACCAGCACGAGGCGCTGCCACCATTGGGGGAAGGTCGTGAAGCCGTAAATGAGGGCGATGGCCACCGTCGCGATCAAGCTGCGCACGCCGCTGCAGGCGGCGGCCACTTCATACTGGTAGTGCTGGGCGGCGTTGGTGAGTTGCGTGCCGTCCCGGATGACGTCAAATCCAAACAGCCCCTGGGAAAGGCCGGCGACGATCTGGGTCACCAGCAGCCGCAAGGGAAAGCTGATCGGCTCCGCCAGCGACCCCATCGGCACACAGAACGCCAGCAGGAAGTACGGGAAGAAGCCCGCGCGCAGCCAGCGGGGCCCCCAAGCCAAGCCCATCAGCGCGTAGATGCCCAGGAAGAGCGCGACAATGGACAGCCGGGCCTGCTGTACCACGTAGCCCACCAGGTGCAGCGCCAGCGCCGCGGCCAGCAGCAGCAACCCCGGCCACCACGTTCGCAGCGGGCCGCGCAGCAGCTCCTCCCGCTTCCACCAGAACAGCCCCAGCACCACCACCGGCACGAGCAGGCCGTGACTGTCGGGCGAATCCTGTCCCGCGTAGGCGTTGCGCATCCAGCCGAACAGCGACGGCGTATCGACATAGCCGAAGGTCGAACTGCCCCAGAAATGGAACAGCACCAGCCACGCCGCCAACGGGGCCAGGAACAACCCCTTGTTGGGCAGCCGTCGCCAGCAGGCGGCAAACTCCGCGGAGAATCCTTGCAACGCTTCTGCCAGCCCGCCGCTGGATGGCTCTTGTTCTGCCGACATTTCGGTCATGCTCGTTTCATGGATCGAAGGCGAGGCTTACCGCATCGCCCGCCTCCGATCAAACTCTTTTCGGAGCGCGGCGCGGGGCCCCTCGCCCCGGCGGGGCGCGCCGCCCGGCTACATCCGCTCCAACGTCTCGATGCCGAGGACGTCCAGACCTTGCCGCAACACGCGCGCCGTCAGGTCGCAGAGCAGCAACCGCGTCGCGCGGCTGGGCTCCTCCGCCTTCAAGACCGGACACGTTTCGTAGAATCGCGTGAAATGGCCCGCGAGTTCGTAGAGGTAGTTGCAGAGATAATTCGGACGGTACTCCGCGCCGGCCGCTTCCAGGACCCAGCCGAAGTTGAGCAAATGCTTCGCCAGGGCGATTTCCTCGGGCGCTCCCAAGACCAATCCGGCGTTGGGCTCGCGCGCCTCGGCCTTGCGGAAGATGCTCCGGACGCGGGTGTAGGCGTATTGCAGGTAGGGCGCCGTGTTGCCGTTCAGCGCCAGCATCTTGTCCCAACTGAAAACGTAGTCGCTCTGCCGGTTCGGAAGCAGGTCGGCGTATTTGACGGCGCCGAGGCCGACCACACGGGCAATCTCGCGCCGCTCGGCCTCGGACAACTCCGGGTTTTTCTCCGCGACGACCTGGCGGGCGCGCTCCTCCGCCTCGTCCAGCAGGTCGGCGAGCTTCACGGTGTCGCCGGAGCGCGTCTTGAACGGCTTGCCGTCCGGACCGAGGATCGAGCCGAACCAGACGTGCGCCAGCTTCACTGGGGCCGCCGGTTGCCAACGGCGGAAGCTGGCGAAGAGCTGCTGAAAATGCAGTTGCTGGCGGCCGTCGGTCACGTAAACGATCTCGTCCGGACGCCAGGTCTCCAGCCGGTGGGCCAGCGTGGCCAGGTCCGTCGTGGTGTAGTTGAAACCGCCGTCGCTCTTGCGGACCAGCGCGGGCTGGCCCTTCAGGAGCGGGAGGTCGTCAAAGAACACGGCGATCGCTCCCTCGCTCTCGCGGGCGAGGCCGCGGGCCAGCAGATCCTCAACAATGCCCGCCAGCCGCGGGTTGTAGAAGCTCTCGCCCAGCGTGTGGTCGAACGTCACCCCCAGCCGGCGGTACACCGCGTCGAATTGCGCCCGGGACAGTGCGACCATTTCCCGCCAGAGGCGCAGGTTTTCGTCGTCCCCGCCCTGCAACTTCACGAGTTCCTGGCGGGCTTGTTCGAGCGTGGCGGGATTCTCCCGGCACTCGGCGCTGATCTTCCGATACAGCCGCTCCATCTCGGCCAGGGCATCGGCCTGGAGCGCCGCCGGGTCCCGTTCGCGTTTCCAGCCGACGAGCAACATGCCGAACTGCGTGCCCCAGTCGCCGAGGTGGTTGTCCGTGATGACGCGGTGGCCCAGCAGGCGGAACAGGCGCGCCAGGCTGTCGCCAAGAATCGTCGAGCGGATGTGCCCGACGTGCATCGCCTTGGCCGCGTTGGGCGAACTGAAGTCCACGACGATGGTGCGCGGCGGCGCGGCCTTCGCAAAAAAAAGATGCGCCCCGCGGGCCGCGGCCCGCAGCGACTCGGCCAGCGCGGAAAGCTTGAGCCGAAAATTCAGGAACCCGGCGCCGGCCACTTCCACCGGCTCGCACCAGTCGCGCACGTCGAGCCGGGCCAGCACGTTGGCGGCCAGTTGGCGCGGGTTGAGCCGGCGGGCCTTGGCCAGGCCCAGCAGCGCGCTGCTTTGGTAATCGCCGAACTTCGGGTCCGGGCACGGCCGCACCAGGACGCCCGCGGTGTCCGCGTCCGGCACCACCGCCCGCACGGCTTCCTGCAAGCGGTCTTCGATGAGTCGGCCGGGGAGCATGGCGTCAGGAAAACGGAATCCGCACCGGGCGGCGCTACTTCTTGCCCTGCTCCTGCACGATGCGGAGCATGGCGTCCGCGTCCGGCGCGAGTTCCAGCGCCTGCCGAAAATCGGCGCGGTGCAGGAGCTTGGCGATGTTGGCGAGCGTGTGGAGGTGTTTCTGAAATTGGCCTTGGGGGACGAGGAAGAGCAGGACCAGATGCACCGGCTGGTTGTCGAGCGCCTCGAAGCTCACGCCGGTGCGCGAGCGGCCCAGGGCGCCGGTGACTTCGCTGATCAGGTCGGTGGACGCGTGCGGAATGCCGATGCCGAAGCCGATGCCGGTGCTCATTGACTTCTCGCGCCGATAAACGACGCCCGCGATGGCCGGCTGGTCCTCGGGCCGGATGCGGCCGGTGTCCACCAGGTTCTGAATCAACTCGTCGATGGCTGCCCAACGATCCACCGCCCGCAATTCCGGCAGGATTTGCGTTCGGGTCAGAATGTCGGCCAAGTCCATAAAATCAGAATCGTTCCGCCGTCGCATTTCGCCTGAACCGGCCGGGCATTTCAAGAGCGAATTCGGCCCCGCGCATCCCGTCGCGCGCCGGGCGCGGGAAGGGCGTGAGGTTTTTCGTCGCGCCGACTCCAAACAAATGACGATGAAAACCCGGGACCCATGAACCGACGAACCGCGCCGACCGTGCCGTTGCCGGCGGTGCGCCGGGCCGACCTGCCCTGGGTCGGCGGCAAAGCGGCCCACCTCGGCGAGTTGCTCGCCGCAGGGTTGCCGGTGCCGGCGGGCTTCGTCGTCACCACCGAAGCGTTTGCGCGGTTCCGGCGCGCCGCCGGTGGCGCTGATGGGATCGCGGCCGAACCGGCATCCGCCCAAAGCGAGCGCCTGAGTGCCGCGCCCATGCCGGCCGAAGTGGCAGCCGCCATCGCTGAAGCCTGCCGGGCGCTCGGTGAAAATCTGGCCTGCGCCGTGCGCTCCAGCGCCACCGCGGAAGACCGGCCGGACGCGTCGTTCGCCGGCCAGCACGATACCTTCCTGAACCTCCGCGGACCCGACGCCATCGTGGACGCGGTGCGCCGCTGCTGGCTCTCGGCGTTCAGCGAGCGCGCCATCGCGTACCGCGTCCGCCACGGTCTCGATCACCAGCGCGTCGCCATGGCCGTGATCGTCCAGCAACTGGTCCGGGCCGACGCCTCGGGCGTGCTGTTCACCCTGGATCCGGTGTCCGGGCAAACGGATCGCCTTGTGATCGAAGGCGCGTACGGCCTCGGCGAGGTCGTTGTCTCCGGCCAGGTCACGCCCGACCGCGTCGTGGTGGACAAGGCGACGCTGCGCGTGGTCGAACGGCTAGTGAACGACAAACCGGTGGAAATCGTGCCGGCGGCGGCCGGGGGCGTGCGCCGGCAGGAGGTCGCCGCCGGGCGGCGGGACGCGCCAAGTTTCGACGACGCGTGCGCCCGCCGTTTGGGGGAAATGGCCCGCCAGGCGGAGCGGTTTCTCGGCACGGCGTTGGACCTCGAATGGGCGGGCGGCGACGGCGCGGTGTGGCTGTTGCAGGCACGCCCGATCACGCCGCTGGCCGGCGCGAGCGCCGAACCGCTGGAGGTGTGGACCAACGCGAACGCCGTGGAGAGCCTCCCGGACGTGGTCACGCCGATGTCGTGGTCTGTGCTCGACGTCCTCTTCATCCGCGGGGCGCTGCACCCGATCTTGCGGAGGCTGGGCCTCGATCCGGAGCGCGGGCCGTGGTTCGCCCTGCGCGCCGGGCGGGTGTACATGAACGTCGGCACCACGGTGGATCTGTGGCGCGCATTGCCGCTGGTGGGCGAGTTGAACCTCGACACGACCTTTGGCGGCCACCACGGCAACGCGGGCGCCCTGCTCGCGGCACGCCGCGGGCGCGGCCAACCCCGCTGGCGGGTTGGCCGGCTGGCCCGGCTGCTCTGGCTGATGTTGCTGACGGCCCCGCGGGTGAGGGACCGCAGCGCGGCGGCTTTCATCGCGAAGTTGCGACGGCAGGTGGACGAAATGGCGGCTTTGGACGTCCGAAAGATGAGTGACGCGGAACTGGCGGGCCTCGCGTCCAAGATTCTGTCCCGCCTCTTCCCCCGCGGCGGCTCGCCCACGCTCACGGCGGCGGCGTTGGGGGCCATCGGGCCGGGCTTTGCGAGTTTCTCGGCCGTCTGGCATCTCTCGCGCCGGTGGCTGGGCGACGTGGACGGGAGCCTGGTCAACCGGCTGATTTCCGGCGCCGGCGGCATGGCTTCCGCCGAGGCGGGGATGGACTTGTGGCGGCTGGCCGCGGGAGCGCGGGAGCAGCCGTCGGTCGCGCGGGTCATTCTGGAAAAGGCCGCCTTCGCGGAAGTCCGCGAGGCGCTGGGCGGCTCGCCGGAGGGAGAGGAATTTCTGCGTCGTTGGCGGGCGTTCATGGCTCGCCACGGACACCACACCCGCGGCGAAGGCGACGTTCACATCCCCCGGTGGTCCGAAATGCCGGATTACGTCCTGGACCTGGTGCGCGGTTATCTGCGGATGGACGACGAGGCCAGCCCGCTTCAGCTCCAGGCGGGGCGATTGCGTGAGCGGCAACAACTCCTGGCCGAGTGCCGGAGGCGTTTGCACCGACCGCTTCAGCGTTGGCTCTTTGGTTATCTCCTTCACAAAACGCGGCGCGGTCTGGCGGCGCGGGAAACCGTCAAGAGCGAGATCATGCGGGTCATCGCGCTGCTCCGCGCGGCGTTGCGGGAAGCGGGCCGGCGGCTCGCCCAGCGCGGTCGGGTGCAGGACGCTGACGATGTCTTCTTTCTGGAACTGCCGGAGTTTGGCCCCGTCCTGGCCGGGCGGGCCGCGTTCGATGTGCCGGCGACCATTGCCCAACGCCGGGCGGATTACGAGCAGAACCGGCGGCTCACGCCCCCGCCGGTCATCGTGGGCCGTTTCGATCCGGAGGATTGCGCCCCAGCCGTCGCGGAGGAGCGGACGCGGGTGCTGCGCGGGCTGGCGGTCAGTCCGGGCGTCGTCCGCGGACCGGCGCGCGTCATCCTGCGCGCCGACGCCGCCGAGCGGGTGCGGCCGGGAGAGATTCTGGTCGCGCCGTTCACCGACCCCGGTTGGACGCCGTATTTTCTGAGCGCGGCCGGGTTGGTCGTGGATCTGGGCGGCCTGCTCAGTCACGGCAGCATCGTGGCCCGCGAGTATGGGCTGCCCGCGGTGGTCAACGTGGGACCGGCCACGCAAATCATCCGGACCGGGCAATGGATCCAGGTGGATGGGAATCGGGGCCGGGTGACGCTGCTGAACGGGGCCGCGCCAGCGGCTCCGGCGGGGCCGAGCCGCTGAGCGGGCGCGGCGCGGCGGACTGTGTTTGGGCATTGACCGCGAATTCGTTTTGATTAGGCTGCGTCTATTCGTAAGTGCATTGATAGCGACCAACGATTTATGAACGAACATCAAGTCCACTCCCAGACCGGTGGCGACACCCGCCGCGGTTTCCTCAAGAAAACAGCCACCGCGGCCGCCGCCGTCGCCGCCACCGGTTTCCTGAAGACGCCGGTGTACGGCCAGAACACCGCCCCCTCGGCGAACGTCGCGGGCGCGAACAATAAAATCACCCTCGGCTTCGTCGGCGTCGGCCGGCAGGGGCTGACCGCTCACTTGCGCGCCATCCTGCAAGACGCGGCGGCCAACAACGTCGCCGCGGCGGCGATCAGCGACGTATCGAAGCACCGCGTGGACGAGGCCAAGCAGGTCGTCACCGCCGCGGGCGGCAGCGCGGAGGGTTTCGCCGATTACCGGAAGCTGCTCGAACGAAAAGACGTGGACGCGATTTTCTGCGCCACGGTGGACCACTGGCACGGACGCGTGACGGTGGACGCGCTCAACGCCGGCAAGCACGTTTATTGCGAGAAGCCCATGACCCGCTACCTGGGCGAGGCCTTCGAGGTGCATGACACCGTGAAGAAGACCGGCAAGGTCTATCAGGTCGGCAGCCAGGGCTGCTCGGACCAGAAGTGGCACAAGGCCGCCGAGTGGGTCAAGGCCGGCAAGATCGGCAAGCTCGTGATGTGTCAGGGTTCCTACATGCGCAACACGCCCAAGGGCGAGTGGAACTACGACATCGAAACATGGTGCAAACCCGAGGACGTGGACTGGAAGACCTGGCACGGCGAGCAGATCAAGACCCACAGTGACTTCAGCCCCGAGGACTATTTCCGCTGGCGGAAGTACTACGCGTTTTGCGGCGGCCTGCTGAGCGACTTGTTCCCGCACAAGCTCCACCCCTACATGCTCGCCACGGGTAATCCGGCGTTCCCGAGCCGCGTCGCCGCGGTGGGCAGCAAGCTCTGCCACACGGACCTGAGCGTGCCCGGCACGCCGGAACGGGACGTGCCGGAAATCCTGCAGATGATCGTCGAGTTCCCCGACGGCATGGTGATGCACATGACCAGCAGCTCGGTCAACGAAACCGGCACCCAGGAACTCATGCGCGGCCAGAAAGCCGATCTCTACATGGGCAGCAACCGCGTCGAACTGAAACCCGAGAAGCCCTTCGCCGACGAAATCGACCCCGAGACGAGCCCGGCGTTCCCGCCAGAGTTCATCCCGATCCACCAAAAGAACTTCTTCGACTCCATCCGCGGCGGCGCCCAGCCCAATGCGAACATCGACCTGGCCATCCGCGTGCAGACGGTCATCTCGCTGGCCGAGATGTCCGAGCGCCTGAACATCATGTGCCGCTTCGACGAGAAGACGCGCAAAATCATGGACGGCACCGGCAAGGAACTGGCCGCCCTCACCTACGGCACGCTGGAACTGTCCTGAGCGAAGTGCTCTCCGGCCTGCGCAGGCTTCGCGGAACGTTCCGCGAAGCCTGTTTCGTTTGACCGGACGATGATGATGAATAACCGAAATCCGAAACCCGAAATGGCCGGAGTGCCCCGCGGATTGCCGGACGGATTCCTCTTCGGATTTCCTACCGATGGGTAGGTGGCAAACCAGCGCGTCCCGCCGTCATGCCCGCCACCGTCCGCCTCGCCCGCCACGCGATGAACACGCGGTTCGAGCTGGTATTGCACGGCGAGGATCCGGTGGCCCTGCGCGCGGCCGGCGAGGAGGCGCTCGACGAGATTGACCGGCTCGAAGGACAACTCAGCCTCTTTCGCCCGACCAGCGAGATTGCCCACCTCAACGCCCGCGCCAGTCGCGAACCGGTGCGCGTCACGCCGGCCGTCTTCGCCCTGCTGCAACACGCCCAACGCCTCCACGCGGAAACCGGCGGCGCTTTTGACATCACGCTCGCGCCGCTGCTGCGCTGCTGGGGTCTGCTGGGAAGCACGACGGGCCGCGTGCCCGGTCCGGAAGAACTGGAGGAAGTCCGGACCCGGATCGGCATGCGCTGGATTCACTTGAACGAGCGCGACCTCACGGTGCGCTTCGCCCGGGACGGCGTCATGCTCGACTTGGGCGCGATCGGCAAGGGCTACGCCGTGGACCGCGCGGTCGAGATTCTCCGCGACGCCGGCATCGCCAGCGCGCTCCTCCACGGCGGCACCAGCACGGCCTACGCGCTCGGCCGCCCGCCGGACGCCGCCGCGTGGCAGGTGGCGGTGGACGGCCCGCCGCGTTCGCCCGGCGGCGCGCGCCCGCTGCTGGCCGTGGTGCCGCTGCGCGACGAATCGCTGTCCGTCTCCGCCGTGTGGGGCAAGGCCTTCCAGGCGCACGGGAAGACTTGCGGCCACGTGCTGGATCCGCGGACGGCCCGCCCCGCCGAGAACGCCGTGCTGGCGGCGGTGGTCCTCCCTTCGGCGACGGAAACCGACGCGTTTTCCACCGCGCTGCTGGTCGTCGGCGGCGCCGGGCACGAACGCATCGGAAACCTCCGGCCGGACATGCGGACGTTGCTGGTTGCGCAGCGGCCGGGCGACGAGCGCCTGGCGTGCGAGGCCCGCGGCGTCCGCCTGGAAACCGCGGCGTGAAATCGGCCGCGCGCGGCGGCGCGGTCCGGCAGATGCGCATTGAAACGCCGGCCCCGCCGGACTAGCTTTGCCCCGCGATGCTAGAGGACCGTGATTACATGCGGGCGGGCTACGACGGCAGCCCCGGCTTCCGCCGGCTGTCCGTGTCGCTCTGGCTGGTCATCGTCAACGCGGTCGTTTACGCGGCCCAGTTGATCGTGCCCCTGGCGGGCGCCACCACCGGGCATGTCCCGCCGCGGCTCGAATCCTATCTGGCGCTCCACCCGGCCGACTTGTTGCACGGCGCGCTCTGGCAACTGCTCACGTTCCAGGTGTTGCACGGCGGCTCCTTTCACCTCCTGATCAACTGCGCCATGCTCTACATCTTCGGCCGGCCGATGGAAGTTGCGCTGGGGAGAAACCGTTTTCTGCTGCTGTATTTCGGCAGCGGCGCCTTCGGCGGCCTGGTGCAGGCCGTCTGCTCCTGGACGTTTCCCCTGCATTTCGGGATGGGAGAAGTGCTGGGCGCGTCCGCCGGCGTGTTCGGGCTGATTGCGGCGTTCGCCGTGCTGAACAGCGAGATGCCCATCACCATGCTGCTGGCCTTCATCATTCCGGTGAGCCTCAAGGCCAAGTACCTGCTGGTGGTCGAAGCGGCCCTCGCGCTGCTGGGCATGCTGACTCCGCTGAACGGCGGCATTGCCCACGCGGCGCACCTGGGCGGGATGATGGCGGGCATCTTCTACGTCCGGTGGGCCATGCACTGGCACTGGCACTGGCGCTGGCCGTCATTCGGCCGCAGTGCCCAGCAGGGCCAAGCGGCGCGCGAACTGGTCGGCGTCAACGCGCGCAAATCCGCGCTCCGGCGGCGACCGCAGCCCGACCTCGATGAAACCCTTTCGCCGGAGGAATTCCTCGCCAAGGAAGTCGATCCCATCCTGGACAAGATTTCGGCCCACGGCATCCAAAGCCTGACCGAGCGCGAGAAGCGCATCCTCGAAGCGGCGCGCCGCAAGATGCAGAAGCGCTGACCGCGTTGGTTTGCAGGCGATCCGGTTCCCAAGTCAGGAGGCGCCATCCACGGCCGTAGTCGCGACCGGCACCAACCCGCAGAGATGCCCGCGGGGAAACCGGACGCCCGGAGTTCCGCAATTCGTCCTGGCTCTGGCGCCTCGACTCGCAGCGCGAGACGGCTTAGCCTGCGCGCATGATTACCCGTTACTCCCGCCCCGAAATGCGGGCCATCTGGACGGACGAAAACAAGCTCCGCATCTGGCTGCAAATCGAGTTGCTGGCCAGCGAGGCGCTGGTGAAGGAAGGCGTCGTGCCGGCGAAGGACTTCGCGAAGATCAAGACCGGCTGCGACAAGTGGTTCGCCGATCTGCCCGGACTTGTCGCGCGGCAGAAAGAATTGGAGAAAGTTCTCAACCACGACGTCATCGGCTTCACCACTGCCGTCGCCGAAGCGATCAACGACACCGCCAGCCGCTGGTTCCACTTCGGCCTCACCAGCAGCGACGTGGGCGATACCGCCTGCGCCGTGCAGATGGTCCAGAGCGCGGACATCCTGATCGCCGACGTGAAGAAAGTCCGCGAGTCCATCGCCAAGCGCGCGAAGGAACACCAGTTCACCCCCTGCATCGGCCGCAGCCACGGCATCCACGCCGAGCCGACCACCTTCGGCCTCAAGCTGGCCCTCATGTACGACGAGTTCGGCCGCGCGCTACGCCGCCTTGAAACCGCCCGTGAAACCGCTGCGGTCGGCAAGGTCTCCGGCGCCGTCGGCACCAGCGCGCATCTCTCGCCGCGCGTCGAGGCATACGTCTGCAAGAAACTTGGCCTGCGCCCCGCGCCCATCGCCACGCAGGTCGTGCAGCGCGACATCCACGCCGAGTTCCAGACCACGCTCGCCCTCGTCGGCGCGAGCATCGAGCGCTGGGCCGTCGAGTTCCGCCACCTGCAACGCACCGAAGTTCTCGAAGTCGAGGAACCGTTCACCAAGGGCCAGAAGGGCAGCAGCGCCATGCCGCACAAGCGCAATCCCATCACCTGGGAACGCCTGACCGGCCTGGCCCGCGTGCTCCGCGGCAACGCCCTCGCCGCGCTGGAGAACGTCGCCCTCTGGCATGAGCGCGACATCAGCCACAGCAGCGTCGAGCGCATCATCTTCCCCGATTCCTGCACGCTGCTCGACTACATGTTCGGCCTGCTCACGCGCCTGATGGACGGCCTGGCCGTTTATCCCGAGAACATGAAGCGCAACCTCGGCCTCTCCCTCGGCATGTGGAACAGCCAGACCGTCCTGCTCGCGCTCATCCGCAAAGGACTCACCCGCGAAGCCGCCTACAAACTCTGCCAGGACGCCGCGATGAAGACCTGGGAGGGGAAGCACGCCGGCCGCGACGATGCGGATTTCGTGGAGCAACTTAAGGCCGACCCCGCCGTGGCGGAGCACTTCAAGCGGGGCGAATTGGAGAAGCTCTGCTCGCTCGACTTCCACTTCAAGGAAGTGAAACATCGGTTCCGAAAACTGGGGCTGTGAAGGGCGGCAACAGCGACCAACGGTGACGGTGGAGGCCCGCTTTCCAACGGGCCGGTGACGGCGGCATCCGTGCCGCCAGTCCGTTCCGACAGGCACCACCACGCGGCAAGGCTGCCGCGCTCACTGGCGACCAGGATGGTTGCCTCCACATTCAGCGCGAGACGGGGACGATGACGTTGGAGTGGTCGCAGCCACGGACATCGGCAGGCTTCTCCCTTGCCGTCGTCGTCGATGAAGTCCGGGCCGATGCTGTAAACCACGTAGCCGCGAGCACGCTTCCGGTAGCGCGCATTACGTTTGTTTGCCGGGCGCCAGCACCCTCTTTCCCGTGTGTCCTGTCGATCCAAGCTGAAAGTTCTTTCGGCGTGGCGTGTCATTTACCTTCTCCGTTGGCCGCTCGGCCAACGCGAAACCGAGTTGATCCGGCCTTGGAATGGCCCCCCCGCCATAGTCAACTGCAGACTCAGTCTCATTGCCTTGGAACTGCGGGTACAGCTCGGCCAACCGCGGAACTGACGACTTAGCCAACGCAAAGTAGTGCTCGTCAATCTCGACACCAATGGACTGGTACCCGATCGCTTCTGCGGCGGCGATGGTCGATCCAGAACCCATGAACGGGTCGAGCACGGCGCCCTCGCCCAGCGGCAGCAGGGCGCGGACGATGATCCGCATGAAATGCTGCGGCTTCAGACAAGGATGATCGGAGATGCTCGTTTCGCGGTCGGGAGTTCGGCCGCTTGGAAGGGCGTCGGGCAACGGCCTCTCCGCTGCCAGGCGGCGCAGCCCGCCGGTTTTCCACCGTCGCAAATTCCCGGCAACGGTTCGTTCCGAAATAGGTTTGCGAAAAAGCATCCACGGTTCATAGGCCCCTTTGGGCGTCACGCAGACCTCGGGAAACTCCTGCTCGGCGTTCTTGGGCCGATCTCCACCGCGAAAGCTGAAGTACATCCGCATGATCGCCGGCCGAATCTCGAACCCGGCTTCCGACATGGCGATTTGGACGAGCGGCTGCAACATCGGGTGTCCCGCCACACACACGTGGGCGCCCGGCACGAGCAATGGAAGCAACAGGGCGCCCCAGTCACGAAAAAACCGTCGCAACTCTGCCTTCTGCGCTTCGTTCAGCACCGTGAAACGCGGCAGTGGATCCCGACGACTCCCGCCGATGGTGGGCGGCAGGCGCCAGACTCCGCCGCGCCCGGCCCGCAGCTTGGCGACTTCCTTCTCAGAAAACTCCAGCAGCCCGTAGGGCGGGTCCGTGCAAACCGCGTGCAGCGAGTGGGGCGGCCACTCCCGCAGCCACTCAAAGCAGTCGGCATGGAAAAGCTGATACATGCGTGCCGGGCATAATTTCAAGTATAGGCGAAAGACAATCAAGCCCGAATCGGGTATCCACCAAACACGCAATGGATGCCAAGACCCTGATCGGGCGATTCGTTCGCAAACTGCGCGAAGACAAAGGGCTGACGCAAGACCAAGTTGCTGCCAAGACGGGCATCTCGTATCAGTTCCTTTCCGGTTTGGAGAACGGACGCGAGAATTTCTCGATTGCTGTGCTTGAGTCGCTGTCGAAGGCCCTTGGTGTGCCGTTACCGCACTTGATTGGCAGCGCTTACGAGAGCAAACCAGGGACCGGGCTGCCGCTAGCTGCTCCGGAGTTCTTCCGCTCCCAAGTGCCACTGCCGCCAGGAATGCAAGTCAGCCACTTGGAGGCGGCGATGAACGCCACACAAGGTCTGATTGCCCGCATCAACACCAATTTGGTGTCCAGCGGAGCGAAACCTCTTCCTGAATACATTCAGGGCAACAAATTCAGCGGCCTCGTCTCCAACGTCCTCTGCGCCGCACTCCACGAGCACTCTCCCTACAAGCACAACTCCGATCAGGCTTACCCCGATCTCATCAATCCCAACGCAAAAGAAAGTGGGAAAACGGTCGGACTGGAGGTGAAATCCACGATTCAGGTCGGCAAAGGCGGCGAAAGCCACAACGGGCATTCCGGCTGGCATCTGATCGCTTGCTTTACGGTTGAGCCGTCAACCGGGGTGATCCGGTTCATCCATGTGATGTTGGCGGTTCTTAACGGCCACACTCACGCGCAGTCCGACTGGGTCTATGTCGGCAGCAGAGTCAACGCGACGACCGGCAGCCGCCGCACGGAAACCTACAACACGACTTTGGCTGGGACGACGAAACTTCGCGACGGTTCGGTTTATCTTGATCCGACGATTGTTGACTTCAAGCGATGGCGACAAGCCCGGATCGGTGTGGTCCCTCCTTATTCGATTTTCGGCAAAGTCTGATCTCCATCACCCCTTCAATTCCCGCAACCGCCTCGCCACGTCCTCCGCGGGGGGCGCGGCGGTTGCAGGCGCTGAGGCGGGGGGCTGATCTGCGGATTCACGGCGCCATGACTCTGAGACGGCAGAGCGCCAGGCGCAGTCTTACCAGTTCGAGCTGGGCCGCATTGAGTTCCGGCAGCAAGGCTTCGACTTGCTCTGGCTGCAGAAGACGATGGCGCAGAAGCCCGCTCACGAAGTCCAGGTCTTTCTCCCGCCCTGCCGCGAGCTTGCTGACGGCCAAGTCCGGCGGGCTCAGGCACTGGCCGGCGTAGCCGCGCGTGTTCTCGTTTTGCAGGCGCACGAGCCGGGCGCGCCAGTTCCTTGGCAGGACCGCGGTTTCCGGTCCGACGCCGTGCGCATAATAGCCGAACGTCTCGTGAAAGGGCGATTTCTCGCCAATCGAGCCGTCAATGATGTCAGCCTTTTCTGGCGCGTCGGCCGGGTAAATATCCGCTTCCACGGAAACGGTCAACTCGGACGGCGGGTCGGGGAAAGTCGCGAGGAGGGCCTGACTGCCGATGACGACCAGTTCCGCCGAGTCAGCGATGCTACCCGCGGCGCGGATGATGTGCTCCAGGTCAGTTCGCTTCACGATGGGTCCGGTATATCTCCCAGCGCTCACGGGGGGAGAGGATGCCGCAGAAGGGATCACTTTGCCGCAGCCGCCGGCCGCGCTCCGATTCCTCGAGGAGCAGTTGGCGAATCTCCTCCCAGGGCTTCTCCAGCAAGGCCAACCATTCACCGGTCGCCCGGTGCGGACGCTCCTGGAACCACCGCTGGCAGACGGCCCGAGCCTTCTGCAAGCCGCGCCGCTGGGGGTCGCGATCAATCTTGTCCACGATCGCCCGCGCCATCGCGGCACTGCGCCGATCAATCTGTTGGTGCGTTCTCATGCCGTCGCCAAGCCCAACGTGTGCCAGCGTCTCGCGCCGTTCAAGCCTGTCCGCCCCAGTCCATTTCCCGCAGCCGTTTCGCCACTTCCTCGGCGTGGGCGCGGCGGTTGAAGGCGCTGATGCGGAACCAGCCTTCGCCCGCCTTGCCGAAGCCGCTGCCAGGCGTGATGACGACGTTGGCCTCGTTGAGAATCTTGTCGAACGCCTGCCAGCTCGTCAGACCGGCGGGCGTTTGCACCCAGAGGTAGGGCGCGTTGACGCCGCCGAACACGCGCCGGCCCGCCGCCCGCGCGCCGGCCACCAGCACCCGGGCGTTGCCCAGGTAATGCTCGATGAGCGCCCGCACTTGCGCCTGGCCTTCCGGCGAGTAGAGCGCCTCGGCGGCGCGCTGGACGGGGTAGCTCACGCCGTTGAACTTCGTCGTCATGCGCCGCAGCCAGAGCGGATGCAGCGGTCGCCGCTCGCCGCTTGCCGTCTGCGCCAGCAGCGCCTTCGGAACGACCGTGAAGGCGCAGCGCGTGCCGGTGAAGCCGCCGTTCTTGGAAAAGCTGCGAAACTCGATGGCGCACTCCCGCGCGCCGGGAATCTCGAAGATCGAGTGCGGCAACGCCGGGTCAGCGATGTAAGCCTCGTAGGCGGCGTCGAAAAGAATGATCGCGCGATGCTTCAGCGCGTATTCCACCCAGGCGGTGAGTTGGGCGCGCGTCATCACGGCGCCCGTCGGATTATTCGGCGAGCAAAGGTAAATCAAGTCCACTGGATCGCGCGGCGGCTCGGGCACGAAACCGTTGGCGGCGTGGCCTTCCAGGTAAAGCAGGCCGGCGTAGGCGCCGCCGTCGTCCGCCGGGCCGGTGTGGCCGGCCATGACGTTCGTGTCCACATAGACCGGGTAAACCGGATCGGTGACGGCGATGCGGTTCCGGCGGCCGAAGATGTCGAGGATGTTCCCGCAATCGCACTTCGAGCCGTCGCTGACGAAGATTTCGTCATCCGCCACTTCGATGCCCCGGGCGTGGTAGTCGTGCTGGGCGATGGCGGCGCGGAGCCATTCGTAGCCTTGCTCGGGGCCGTAGCCTTTGAAGGTCTCGCGCACGGCCATTTCGTCCACGGCCTTGTGCAATGCAGCGATGGCGGCGGGCGGGAGCGGTTCGGTCACGTCGCCGATGCCGCAACGGATGAGGCGCTTCGCCGCCTTGGGATCGGTATCGCAAAACGCCTTCACGCGCCGGCTGATCTCCGGGAACAGGTAGCCGGCCTTCAGCTTCAAATAGTGTTCGTTGAGGTAAGCCATGAACGTCGTTCGGGTTGCCGCTCCATCCCCGTTGCGCCGGACGCGCCGGAGGATGCGGTGTGCGGACGTTAGCCGAAGCCTCCGCCCCCGGCAAGCATGGCGCCCGCCTGGTGCGATTCCGCGACCTCAAACCAACGTGCGTCTGGCGAGGGTGGCCGACCGAAAAGCAAGTGGTCCTGGCTGGGCGCATCGGCGGGGCGGAAAGGCGAAGCCCCGGTCGCGGCGCCCTGCCCGTCAGCACCGTTCAGTCAGCGGCCGGAACGTCCGTCACCCGCTGGCGGGGCTGCTGCGAAGCCCCGACTTTGTCTCCCACACCCGGCGGGTTGTCAGTGGGCCGTGTTCTGGTTGCTCTTCTCCGCCGTGATCTCCGGCGCCTTCGCAAACCGCAACTCGATCGCGCTGTCCGCCGCCTCCGGCAGCGTCGCCGGAAGCTGCACCAGCAGGTCGCTGCCGTCGAGGCGACAGGTCGGTGGCGCCCCACCGCCGCGATACGCCAGGAACTGCGCGCCCCGCGGCAGCGTCTTCAGTCCCGCCAGGCGGATCACGCCGTCCTCCGGGCGCTCGAAGACGTGCAGGTAGAGCCGGTTTCCTTTGGCGGTGATGCGGCCCCAGTTGGGAATTTCCGGCCAGGGGCTGGCGGTGGTGCCGTAGATGGAGTCGCCGTTCACTTTCATCCATTGGCCGACGGCACCGAGGATTTCGACCGACGGTGGCGGAAAGAGTCCCTCGGCGGTCGGGCCGACGTTGAGCAGGTAGTTGCCGCCTTTGTGCGCGATGTCAGCGAGGTTGCGGATGATGGTCGTCGCGGACTTCCAGTGCTGGTCGTGTTTATTGTAGCCCCAATGGTTGTTGAGCGTCATGCAGACCTCAAAATCTTCTTTCTGCTTTCCCGTCGGAATTTTCTGCTCGGGTGTCCCGTAGTCCGCGCCCGCGCCGAGGCGGTTGTTGATGAGGCAGGCCGGCTGCGTCTGGTGGATCATGTCCACCATCGCGTCCGCCTTGAGCAGCGTCTTGCGGTTCACGCTCCGGAAGGCGCCGCCACCGTCGAACCAGATGATTCCGATCGGGCCGTAGCCGGTGAGTAGTTCGTGGACCTGGTGGCGCATGTAATCGGCGTACTTGAGCACGTCGGCGTCCGGATTCGGCGCGCCGTGGAAGCCGCGCTGGTTGTACTGGGCCGGCACGTCCGGGTAATGCCAGTCGGCGATCGAGTAGTAGAAACAGAATTTGATGCCGGCCTCCTTGCAGGCCGCCGCCAGGTCCTTCATTGGGTCGTGATGCCAAGGCGTGGCCTTGACGACGTTGTAGTCGCTGAACGCGGTGTTGTACATCGAGAAGCCGTCGTGGTGTTTGCTCGTGATGACGAGGTATTTCATGCCGGCGTCCTTGGCGACGCGGACCCACTGGCGGGCGTTGAACTTCACCGGATCGAACTGCGCGGCGAATTTCTCGTATTGCGCGTTGGGCATCTTGGTCTGCAACTGGAACCACTCGGCGTAGTTCGTCTTGCCGTCCCATTCGCCGGCGGGCACGGAATAAATGCCCCAGTGGATGAACATCCCGAACTTCGCTTCGCGAAACCACTTCATCTTGGCGTCGTGGTCCGGATTGGCGTCGGCGGCGAAGAGGGGGCCAGCCGTGGTCAGAAAGGCAGCGGCAAAAAGCCCAACGGCCGCGTTGCGAAGGACTCGTGGCCCCGGAATGGCGCCCAGGGAAAAACGGCGTTCGGTCATAGCGGACCGGATGCTGGCGCTCCGCGCGCTGGTTTCAAGCCGCAATTTCCGGTGCCGCGGCCAATGCGGCAATGAGCCGTTTCCGGTTGCCGGCCGGCGGATATTCCGGGTAGAAAGCGCATGATGGGCGACCTGGAATTGCTGCAGGACCATGCGGCGCGCGGGTTTTTCTCCCGGGCGAAGGGCCAGGCCAGCCCTTCCAAGGCGGGCAGGCCGTCCGGGCGGAGCGTTTCTTGGCGGGAACGAACTCGAAATGCAGCTTGGGAAACCCTTTGGTGATGAGCGATATCAGCCAGGAACGTATCCCCCGAGCCAGACGTTCAACGCCTCGTCCAGTTCCCCTCCCGGCAACATTTATCCGGTTCTTCCGGGAAGTTGGGGTCTGGAGCCTGACTGCTTTGAATTCAGGGCCTTCGCCGGAAGCCGCGCCCACAGCGGCTTTGCTGTGGAGGACGCGCCACTCGTTTGGCCCCGCGTGATTCCTCCAGGCGCCGCTGTGGGCGTGGCTTCCGGCGAAGGCGGGCGGGCGTGGAACCCGGCTCGGCTACGGCCC
>JAJXZI010000311.1 GCA_021780115.1 bacterium
CCATTCAGGGCCAGGTGGATACTCCCTCGTCCAACGTCACCGCCTACGCCGTGGTGGGACTGAAAAACCTGAACATTTCCTCCGGGCACGAAAGCCAGTTCCCGTACACCATCTACTTCAGCAACGGCGAGGTGCATGTCATGGAATACGGCGGCGACCGGGGCCGCGCGACCAACTACTCGCCCGGCACTTCCTACGATTTCCGCATCGAAACCAAACCCGGCGCCGGCGCCCGGTACTACCTGCGTCCCTCGGGATCGGGCCAGCCGTTCGTTCAAATCTTCGAGACGAGCAATTACAGCGACACCACGTTCAGTTACGGCGCGGACGTTTACTCCGGGGTGTGGGGCTTCGACAACCTCCAGGTGGAAGGTCTGTACGCGACCTCGGTGGACACCCCGGTGGACATCACCGCGCCGGTTTTCCCGGGGGGCACTGTCTATCTGCAAGTGGTGGACCACACCTTGCAGACCAACACGGCCAGCGTGGTGGTGGCGCCGGTGACCGGCAACCCGCCGACGGCGGTCCTCAACGGGCCGACCAACGGCACGGCGGGTGTCGAACTGAACTTCAGCGCCTATGCCTCCACTGACGACTACGGGATTGCCAGTTATTCGTGGGACTTTGGCGACGGCAGCCCCGTCGTCTCGGGTCCGGCCGTGACTCATCACTACGGTTCGGCGGGCACCTATACCAACACGCTGACGGTGATCGACTACGCTGGCCAGCGCAGCACGGCGACGTCCGTGGTGCAAATCACCGGGGCCAACCTGGTCGTGGCCGTGCCGTGGCAGATCATCGCCGGCATCGTGCAGCCCCACCAAGTTTACGCCGGCAAGACCAACACGCTCAAGGCCGTGGCGCGCGGCGTCAACGTGCCCTTCACCTACATCTGGGACTATGGCGACGGCACCGGGACCGTCACCAATACCGTCACCAATTCGGCGGCCGTCTATAACCTGGAGGCGACCCATGCCTACGCCGGGGCGGACGGGACGCCCTTCAACGCCACCGTGCAGGTCGTGCTGACCAACGGCCAGGTGTTGAGCGACACCTACCAACTTCAACTCCAGCCCAAGACCCTCGATTTGGAGATGAAAGTGGCCATCGACGAGGGCCTCTGGTATCTGCAAAAAATCCAGAATCGGTATGACTTGGACACCAACAACAAAGCGGGCAACTGGACGGACCAGGGTTACCTGGCCAGCCCCACCGCTTCGGCCGTGCAAGCGTTCGCCATCAACGGGCACCTCGAGACCGGCGACGCCTCCAAAGATCCGTACGTGGACACCGTTCAACGCGGCGTCAACTATCTGCTCACCATCCTGACAACCTGGCAGATCGGACCGCGGAAGTACGGCGACCCCGACGGCAACCACAACGGGATTGGCCTCTCCATCAACAGCGGACGGCCTATTTACGAAACCGGCCCGATGATGGATGCGCTGGTTGCCGCGGGCCGGCCCGAACTGGTGGCACCCGTGGGCGGCATCAACGTCCGCGGCCGCGCCTTCAAGGATCTGGTGCAGGACATGGTGGACATGTTCGCCTGGGGCCAGTACGACGGGGACGCCGGCGGCGGTTGGCGGTACAACTGGGGGGATGCCCCGGACAATTCGGCCGCTCAATGGGGCGCGATCGGTATGTATGCGGCCGAGCAGTATTTCGGCATCGCCATCCCGGATTGGGTCAAGCAGCGCAACGTGGTTTGGGTGGCCTATTCGGGCAACGGTTCGAGCTACGGTTACACCAACCCGGGAGGCTGCAACCAAGATTGCGCCGCCACCACCCCGTCCGGGTTGGTGCAACTGGCCTTCGACGGGATTGCAACCACCAACGTCTTGTGGCGCGCGGGCGAGGATGCCCTCGCCAACAAGTGGAGTGCCTGGATGGGACAGAACAACGTGTACGCCGACTACGCCATCGCCAAAGCGATGCGCACGGCCGTGCCGCAGCCCGTCCACAACTTCGCGCTGAACGGCTTCGACTGGTTCCGGGATCCCAGCCAGGGCTTGGCGCGCGTGACCATTGACCGGCAGGGCACCAACGGATCGTGGAAGTCGGCCCTGTGGGTGGCGGAGCCGCTCTCGACCGCGTGGTCCACGATCATCCTGACCAGTTCGTTGTTTCAACAAGGCCCGGTGGCCGTCATTAACGTCAAACCCAACCCGTCGGCCATCGGCTACCCGGTCGTGTTTGACGGCAGCAACTCGTTTGACCAGCGTCCGAACTACCAGATCACCGATTATCGCTGGGTCTTTAATTCCTCCCAGGGCGTGGATTTCGACCATCCGGACGCCATTGGTCCGGTGGTCACGAACACTTTCGGGGCGCTGAGCACCAACACGGTCTGGCTCCAGGTGCGCGACAACAGCACGCCGCAACTCTCCGACGCCGCCTCGGTCGTAGTGCTGACCACGATCCCGCCCTATCCTCCGGTTGCCGACGCCGGCGGGCCGTATGTGGCGTGCGTCGGTCAGGACATTCACTTGGACGGATCGGCCTCCTTCACCGTGGACGCCGCTGCTGGCAACTTCATCCAATCCTGGGGCTGGGAGACCGCGTTCCAGGTGCCGTTCCAGTTCCAGGACGCCACCGGCGAATACGCGGTACTCACCAACGGGTTCGCCACGGCCGGCCAGCATCGCATTGGCCTGCGTGTCAAGAACGCCAACTCCCTCGTCTATACCAATGCCGGCCTGCCCGACATGACCAGTGACGCCTTCTCCACCATTTACGTGTATGACCGCGTGATCACCAACTTAACGATCCGTCCCAAGGGGGACAAAGCGCAGTTGGTGTGGACCAAGGTGGGCGATTATGTGGTCGTCCAACGCAGCCAACTCGGCCCCGACCACGGGTTCGCCGAGATTGGACGCACGGACAGTTCCTACGCGACCTTCCTCGACACGAATGTCCAGTACAACGTCGAATACTACTATCGCGTTTACGCCTACCAGAACGGGCGGGCGGACGCCATCGGGGTCTCCGATCCGATCTTCGCCGTCTCGCGGGCCCGCAACTTCGACCAGCGCCCGCCGACCTTCCAGTCCACTCCGCAGCGCATCGCCCGCGTGGGCCAGCTCTACGAAGTCACCCTGGATGCCCACAACCCCGGCAACGAGCCGATGTACTTCGGCCTGCTCTCCGGTCCCACCAACATGACGGTGAACGCGACGAATGGTGTCGTGGACTTCACGCCGACGCCGGATCAACTCGGCGGCCACCCGCTCTCCTTCCAGGTGACCAACAACTTCGGCCGAGACGTGCTCAGCTACACCTTGTTCGTCTGGCCCGCCTCGAACCAGGTGCCCGTGGCCAACGCCAACGGTCCGTACACCGCCCTGATCGGCCAGCCCATCCAGTTCTCCTCGGCCGGCACCGTGGACCCGGACGGCGACGCGCTGCGCTACTTCTGGAACTTCGGGGACGGCTCGCCGGCGGGCACCAACCCCAATCCCACGCACGTTTACGGCGGCGTCGGGGACTATCTGGTGACGCTGTTTGTCAACGACGGTTACGGCGGCACGGCTTCCTCCAAGACGCATGCGGTGATTACCCGGCCCAACCGTCCGCCGGTGGTTGTGCTCGGCGGCGGCTCGCAATACACCACGCGCCTCGGGGAGACCGTGACTGTGGACGGCTCGGGTTCCTACAGTCTCGACGGCAACCCGCTGCTCTTCACCTGGCTCTGGGGGGACGGCAACCAGACCACCAACGTGACCGGCGTCGCCACCCATCTATACCCGACCAGCGGCACCTTCGACGGCAGTTTGGTCGTGACCGACAACAAGGGCGGCGCGGGAACCAACCTCTTCTATGTGATTGTGGGGCCGTCCAATCAGCCGCCGGTCATCGCCCTGACGGTTTCCACCAACTCGCCCTTCGTCATGACGGCCGTGACCTTCGATGCCACCGGCACTACCGATCCGGAGGGCGACCCGCTCGCCTTCACGTGGGACTTCGGCGACCGGTCCCGGACGACCGGGCCGCTGGTCAGCCACGCTTTCCAGCAGATCGGCGACTTCACGGTGACGCTCACGGTCAACGACAACCACGGCGGCGTCAGCGTGGCTACCCAATTGATTCATGCGCTCAACGCTCCGCCGGTGTTCACCTCCACGCCGCCGTTGATTGTGCGCGCCGGCCAGCCCTACACCTACACGCCGGGTCTGACGGACTTGGACGGCGACAGCCGCACCTTCCAACTCGTGACCAAACCGGCCACGATGTCCGTGGACACCAACACCGGCGCACTGACTTGGCTGCCCGGCACCAACAACATGGGTCCCAATCCCATCGTGCTCCGCGCGACCGACGCCGGCGGCGCTTCGACGGACCAGTCCTTCACCCTCGTCGTGACGACGCCGCTGGGACCGCAGATTGATCTGGAGCCGACCCACATCGCGATGACCAACGTGGCAGTGGACGCCCAGACGCTGGCCCTCTCGGGCACCGTCACCGTGTATCTGCGCAACAACGGTTCCGACACCAATCCGATTCCGTTCACCGTGTCCGTGTTTGAAGACGCGGACTTTGACGGCGCGTTCTCGAACGGCGTGGACCGCGTGGTGGGCCACGGCAACTTCCCCGCCGGCTTCCCGCCCGGCGGTCAGGGCTGGGTGGAAATGGCCGTCAGCGGCCAGGCGCTCTTCAAGGATGCCCCGCTGTACGCCTTTGTGGACAGCGAGAACGTGGTGCCGGAATACAACAAACTCAACAACATCATGCGTTCCGGCGCCGACGCCGACACCAACACGCCGCCGGTGGTGGACCTGAGCGCCTCCTACCTCCAGGTCAACCGCACCACGCTGCCGACCAACGCCGTGCTGACGGCCCGGTTGGGCAACTCCGGCCTGGTGCCTGTGGCGGCCAACGTCCCGATGGTATTCTACGACGGCGACCCGCAGGCCGGCGGCGTGCTGCTCGGCGTGGCGCATTCGACGCTTCCGCTGGCGCCCGGCATGTATCAGGATCTGAGCGTGAGTTGGCCTTTGCCCGCCATCACCAACCACACGGTTTTTGTCGTGGCGGACTACGATCCGGTGGGCGGCACCAACCTTTACCAGGAAATCACCTTGTCCAATAACACGTTCAGCTTGGCTGTGGACCTTTCGGCGCTGGAGCCGCCGGTCGCGGACGCCGGCCCAGCCCAG
Organism: bacterium; assembly: GCA_021780115.1. Taxonomy (GTDB): domain Bacteria; phylum Verrucomicrobiota; class Verrucomicrobiia; order Limisphaerales; family JAJXZI01; genus JAJXZI01. The sequence goes on from JAJXZI010000311.1 coordinate 5,157, forward strand.
AGCGTTTATCTTGGAGACACAGTAACGCTGAACGGCCTCGGCTCGAAAGACCCGCAAGGCAAGCCACTGACCTATCGCTGGTCTTTACTCTCGATCCCGATCGGCAGCCGCACCCAGTTGGCCAACGTCGCCACGCCCACCCCGTCCTTCCTCGCCGATGCCGCCGGGCCGTACACCGCGCAACTCGTGGTCAATGACGGGGTCTTGGACAGCACCAACCTGAGCACGGTGCTGATCACGGCCGTGGACACCAACCTAGACTATCCGCCCAGCATCACTTCGACGCCTTCGTTCTCGGGCATGTCGAACGTGCTCTATACCTACCGGGTGCTGGCAACCGATCCGCAAGGCAAACCGCTGACCTACAGCCTCGGCCAGGGGCCGGCCGGCATGACGATTAATCCCACCAACGGCTTGCTCCAGTGGACGCCCACCAGCACCGGGAACTTCTTCATCAAGGTCAACGCGAACGGCGTCGGCGGAACCACCTGGCAAAGCTACACGCTCGCCATCACGCCTTTCGTCAACCTACCGCCGCAATTCACCTCGACGCCTGTCCAGACAGCCGTCACCAACACCCCATACATCTATAACACCGTCGTTGTCAGTCCCAATCTCTACACCCTCACGTACTCGTTGACGACCGCGCCGACCGGCATGTCGATCAACGCACAAACCGGGGTGATCACTTGGACGCCGACAGTCAGCCAGTTGGGCGGCAACGGCGTCATCGTCAAAGCCGACGATGGCCATGGCGGTTTTGCGACCCAGACGTACAACATCGTGGTGCTGACCGCGGGCGCCAACGGGCCGCAGGTCCAGCCGATCCCGGACCAAACCGTGGTCGATGGTACCGCGTTTGCCACCATCCCGCTCGACAACTACGTGTTCGATCCCATCTATCCGGCCAACCAGATTACCTGGACCCTCACCGGCACGAACAAACTCAGCATCGTCATTGACTCGAACCGGGTGGCCACCATTACTTACGCGCCCGGCACCCGCGCCTCTGAGCGCGTTACGTTCCTCGCCACCGACCCGGCCGGCCGGACCGGCTTCTCCGCGCCGCTGTTGATCGTGCGCGGCCCGGACAACCCGCCGGTGGCGGCGATTGCCAACCTGTCGGCCACTGACACCACGAGCGTCACCAACGGTACCTTCGAGTTGAAGGGCACCGCGGACGATCCCGATGTCGTGGACGTGGTGGCTTGGCGCATCGGTCTCTATGACAACAGCGGCGCACTCGTTGCCGACGTGACCCCAGGCCCAGTTGATGCCGCCGGCTACCACGAAGGCCGCGTGCCCGCGGGAGGCAGTTTCGGCACGTTGGACTTCACACTTGTCCGCAATGGCGATTACACGCTGATGCTGGAAGTCACGGACGGCTTCCTCTTCGCCAACGCCACCGCGCAGGTGGCGCTGGACGCTCAGTACAACATCGGCCAGTTGAAATTCAGCCAACAGGACGTGGTGCTGCCGGTTCGGGGCGTTGGCTTGCAGGTCATGCGCAGTTATGATTCGTTGAACACGACCGCCGGCGACTTCGGCTTCGGTTGGACCTACGCCGTGTCCGACCTTGGTGTGAGCGTGGACGATACGCGGGCTGATACCCAGGATGCCGTGGACGGGACGCCGTTCAGTCTCCGGACGGGGGGCAGTTGGGACGTGACGCTCACCATGCCCGACACGGGACGGCGCGTCACCTTCCGGTTTGGCTTGGCTCAGGGGACGTTCACGGCCCAGGCCTATTGGACTCCTCCGCCGGGAGTCAATGCCACCTTGGTGCCGACGGTGTCGCCCACTCTGGTCACGTTGTTCTCGCTACCGCCGATTTGGCAAGTCGCGGGCGAAGGCACCGATTGGCAGGCCTTCGACTGGCCCGGCTTTATCCTGACGACGAAAGATGGGACTCAATACCGGATCGATCGCGTGGACCAAGGCGATCACTTCTATGCCAGCGACAACGGCAACAGCGGCTTCGTTCATGCCTACACCGGAGGTTTCCTGACCCGGGTGACCGGCACGGGCGGCGAGCATACCGACTTCGTCCACAGCGGGGCGACGCTGCAGAATATTGTGCAGTTCGACGCCTTGAACCGGCAGCAGAAATCCATCTTGTTCAAACGCGACGCGCAAAATCGCATCAACGCCATTTACCTGCCCAGCAGCTTGGATACGAACGGAGTCCCGGTCGGTCCGCCCACCATGACCTACGAGTATGACTCCAATGGCAATCTTGTGAAGGCCAACAAGCTGATTGATGCCAGCAATCCGTCAAACCTGGTATATGCCACCAAGACCTATGTGTATAACAACCTGCGGTTCCCGCATTACATCACCGAAATCCAGGATCCGCGCGGCGTGGCGGCGATGCAGACGGAGTATGATGCCCAGGGACGCGTCACGGCCATCATTGACGCCTTCGGCAAACGGACCGTGGTGCAACACAACCTCGCGGCCAAGACGGAAACCGTGTACGACCGGCTGGGGAACCCCACGCTCTTCGCCTATGACGATCGGGGCAACGTCGTGGTCCAGGTCGATGCCCTCGGCGGAGTGACACGATTTGATCACGACCTAAACAATAACATCACCATGCAGGTGGATCCGCTCGGTAACACCAACCTGTACACTTACGACGCCAATGGCAATCAACTGACTCATACCGACCCGCTCGGTAATGTGACAGTCAACACCTATGACAGCGATGCGCACCTGCTCACGACGACCGACCCCCTGGGGCACACGACCGTCAACGTCTATGACTCCCGAGGCAACCTGACCAACACCGTTGATGCTGCTGGAAACGTTACCTCCTACACGTTCGACGGCGCCAACAATAAGACGTCGGCAACTGACGCTTCCGGGAACGTCACGCGCTTCGAGTACGACAGCCAGGGCAATCTCACCAAACAGACCGACACCCTTGGGAATGTCACCACTTACACCTACGATGCCAACGGCTACCAAATTGGTATGACCGCCATCGTCTCCGTGGCACCGGGCGTCTTCCGCACCAACATCACCACGAGCAGCTACAATGTCGATGGCGCCCCCACCACCACCACCGATGCCGCCGGCAACGCCACGCGTCGGGAATACGACGCCGTGGGCAACCCGACGGCGAGTGTGGATGCCTTGGGCAACCGCACGGAATTCCACTACGACGACCAGAACCAACTCGTGCAGATGGTCTATCCCGACGGCACGAGCACGAGCTACGCCTATGATGATGCCGGGCGGCGGGTTTCTTCAACCGACCGCGCCGGGCGCGTCACTTACTTTCAATACGATGCCCTCGGCCGCCTGGTCACCACGGTATACCCGGGCGATCCTAGCGCCCCATTGCCCACGACCCTCAACGAATACGACGCGGCCGGACGCCTGACTGCCCGGACTGATGAGCGCGGGAACCGCACGACATTCGCCTATGACGCCACCGGTCGCCAAGTCGCCATGACCAACGCCCTGGGCTACGTGACCACGACGACTTATGACGCCAGCGGAAACAAGACGGCCACGACGGATGGAGCGGGCAATCCCACCTTCTACCTCTACGATCCCATGGGCCGTCTGGTGCGGACCATCTTCGCCGACGGCAGCGCCACGAGCACCACTTACGACGCGCTGGGCCGTGCCATTGCTGAAGTCGATCAGGCCGGGGCAGCCACGCACTATGAATACGACGCGCTCGGCCAACTGACCGCCGTGGTCAACCCGCTCGGCCAGCGGACCGAATATGCCTACGACGAGGAAGGCGCCCTGACGTTGCAACGCGACGCCAACGGCCATGTGACCCGGTTCGCCAATGATCCAGTGGCCCTCAGCCGAACGACGACCCTGCCGTCGGGTCAGATCTCGACCATCCTCTTCAACGGCATCGGCAAGCCTACAAGCGCCACCAACTTAAATGGCCAGGTACTTCGCTACGAGTATGACGCCAACAACCTGCTGGCGGCGGAGCGGTTCCCGGAAGGTAACTCCGCCCACTTCACCTACACCTCCACGGGACGCCGCCAGACCATCACCGACGCGCGTGGGGTTACGCGCTTTGCCTATGACGTGCGCGATCGGCTCATCTCGCGGACTGATCCGGATGGACGCTCGGTGCATTACGCCTACGACGCGGCGGGCAATCGGACCACGCTCATTGGCTTCAATCCGCAGGCGTCCATCTCCAGCACGCAGACGTTCACCTTCGATGTGTTAAACCGCCTGCAGACCGTGACGGCTCCGGACGGAGGGGTGACGCGCTACACCTACGATGCGGCCAACAACCTCATCGCGGCACAGTTGCCCAACGGCACCGTGCGCTCCAACGCATTTGACCTGTTGAACCGACAGACGCGCGTGGAGAACCGGGCCTCGACCAACGTGCTCTCCAGTTACCAATACACCCTCAGCGCGACCGGGGATCGCTTGATGGTGCAGGAGTTGGGTGGCCGCCAGGTCCGTTACGCGTACGATCCGGCGCGACAGTTGACGGGCGAAACTGTGTTCAACGACCCCGCCGGACGAAATCGGACCAATGCCTATGCGTACGATCCGGTGGGCAATCGTTTGGCTTTCAACTCAGCCGTCGGCATCACGGGCTCACCGGAGGGATCGGCTTACTTGTATGACGTCAACGACCAGGTGCTGGCTGAAACCAACCTGATCAGCGGAGAGGTCACGTTCTACACCTACGATAGCAACGGCAACACCTTGTCGCAGAGCAATTCCCTCCGGAGCGCTTTCTATTCTTGGAATTCAGACAACCGCCTCTCCGCGGCCACCATCACGGACAGCAACGGCGTCCATCAGATCGGGTACCAATATGACGCCGATGGCATCCGCGTGGGTGCGACGGTTGCGGAGGGCGGCAATACCAACCAGATCACCTACCTGGTGGACGCCAACGTCCCCAACGCGCAAGTGATCGAGGAGTGGACTTCGGTCAATGGCCAACCCGCGAGCCTGAGCGATGCCTACACCTACGGTCTCGGCCTCGTTTCACAAAACCGTTCTGGGACTCGGTCCTACTACCATCCGGACGGCTTGGGCAGCACGCGCCTGTTGACCGACCAGACCGGCCTCGCGACGGATAGTTACGACTACGATGCCTTCGGCCGAATCACGGCCCAAACGGGCACCACCGAGAACAGCTACCTGTTCGCCGGCGAGCAGCGGGACAAGCATCTCGGCCTGGATTACCTGCGGGCCAGATACATGTCTCCCAGCTTGGGCCGGTTCTACGGCAGGGATCCAGTGCCGGGCGACCTGACGGACCCCGCCAGCCGGCATCGTTACATCTATGCCCGTAACAACCCGGTGAACTTCGTCGATCCTACTGGGGGACAGTTCGACCTCGTCTCGATGTCGATGAGCTTGTCGGTGAACAGCACGATCGAACAGTATCAGGTTTCGTTCGCCCGCGCGGGTTTCCGGGGCATCCAACGAACCGCCAAGATCGTAAATCATGTTATCAATCCTGGCGTGAAACTGCAGTACCTCGGCCTGGACATGATGATGCAAGGCGATAACCGCGGTAACGACATGTTCGATCTGGGCATTCAACTGGAACAAACCGGTTACACGCTCCTGCAGTCGGTCATTGCGGGGATCGCCGTGGAGACAGCCGAAGGAGCCGCGAAAATCAGCTTTGCCATCGGGCCACTCAAAGGAGAGTTGAGCCTCGTCAAGGGCAGCCTCGCTTGGAAGGACACCACCCTGGCCTCCTACGGCATTCAGGACTACAACGCGGACCTCAAGAAGATACTGGATGGCATCGACAAGGAGATCCAAGGAATCGAAGGCGGCCCGAAGGCCGATCCTATTTTGGATCAGGGCGCGGACGACCTGCAAAAATACGCGGACAAGCTATTGGGCAAACTCGATCCAGGTCCGACGAAGTACGACTGGAGCAACAAGAAATGACCTGCCGGTAGTGGGTTGGTCTGCCATAAGCATAGCGTTGCCGTCATCGCATCGGATGGCGGCAATTCATGTACGGCTGAAACGGTAAGGAATGTCCTTTGCCGAATCCCTTGATGAACTGTCCTTTGCCAGGCTGTGGATGACCTCGGCAACGACCGGCAATCCAGGGTGAGTGAATGATCCGATCTTGGACACGCAACGGAACCTTCGGGGGTGAAGTGGGGCAGCACGTAGTGAGTGCCGAACACGAGTGGCTGGCAACAGGCGGCGACAGACACCGCCACGGGTTCCGTCCATTGCCCGCCGGAAGGTCAACCGAACAACTTGTGGAGACCGAAAAAGGTGAGAGCGCCGCTGCCGGCCGATAAACCGACATAGACGAACAACTTTGCCTTGGCCCACACCTGTTCGTCCCACTCGCCCCGGAAAACGGCGAAGATGTCCGGCGTCAAGCAGGACCGCAAGCAATCCAGCAGGTCATCCACCCCATCGAACAGGCTGTGAAAGAGCAAAGCTGCCATCAGGATCCCAACCACGATGGAAGCTGTGATAATCATAGTCGCGTTCGTTGTGGCGTCATGTGTAGACGATAACCGATGGACTGGTTCCGGGCAAGCGCTGGCGGCGGGCTTACTTCCAGGACGAGTCCAGCTCAGCGAGCCCCACACCAGCACTTGGCAGGAAGCGCCGATTTCCAAGTCGGCTCGTCAGACCTTCACGAATGCATCTGGGGCGGATCGGGATTCGGTGCATCGGTGGCGTCTGACAATATGCGGCTCCGTGTGGCAGGTTCAGCCAGTGGTGGGATTCTGGAGATCCGCCACGCCTCGCCACTCCGTCATGCCTTCCTGCCAGTAGTGCGCGTCCGCCGGAATGGAGCCGAGCGCCAACATCTCGTGGACCTGCGTCAGCGTGAACGGTCCGGCTTGGGCGTCGTTCACGAAAAGGTAGATCGTTCCCGTTTCGTTGGTCGCCGGGGCGGCGTGGGGAAGGCGGAGAGATGCGTCTGGCGCTTCCTTCGCTGGCTCCAGTCGCGTTTGCCATTGTTTTTCGAGCGAGATCGCCCCCAAACCCCAGAGGAAGCCGCCCAGGTGCGCGGCGAACGCCACCGAGCTGCTCACGACGCCACCCAACGTCAGGACCTCCCCCAGCAGGTCCCCGCCGAAAAAGAACGAGATCACCAGCCAGGCCGGGAGGAAAAAGCTGCCCGAAAAGACCCGAAACACGAAAAAGAACAAAAGAACGAAAACCCATTTGAACTCAACCTTCGTCCGGGCCAGGAAAAGGAGGAAGCCACCGATGCAGGCCATGATCGCGCCGGACGCGCCGCCGACCGGGATTCGGGATGTGAAATGTCCCGGCGCGGCGGCAATATAGGTGAGGGACGCGATCAAGCCACCCAGCAGGTAGAGAACCGTGAACTTGGTCCGGCCGATCAGGTCCTCGACGCACGCGCCGAACAGGAACAGGTAAAGCATGTTGAACACCAGGTGAGTGAGCCCGCTATGCATGAAGAGCGAGGTAAGATAGGTGTACCAGGTGGATTGGGCGGGGATCAACCAGAAGTGCTCGTAAATCCAGGGATCGACCGCGCTGCCGCCGTTGAGCCGCACCGCGAGCGTCACGAGATAAACGAGCACGTTGAGACCGATGAGGGTGAACGTGACCACGGGGTACCTTCGCGCCCGATAGTCCACCCCCGCAGGAAAAACTACGAAAAACATGGCCTGTCCAGACCAACAACCAAGCCAATATGGCCAAGCGGGACACTGTCCGTCAAGCGCCAGGCGGCCGAACGGCGGACACCTCGTCCACCTCCCCCCCCCGGTAACATTTATCCTGAGTCAACTCGCTCCTCAGATTGAGACGGGACTTTAGCTTGAAGCAGGCTCCGCGTGTCCGGCACATTCCCGACCCGATGAGCCTTCGCAGAGTCCGATGGTTCGGGTCCTTGCCAGCGGTGATGTTCTACTGCTTGAGCGCGGTCGCCCTGGACCAAGGGCTTGGTTCTCCCGGCGGAGGGTCTCCCTTGGTCGCCATACTCGCGGTGTATCTGCTCGCCGGCAGCATCGCCCTGTGGATTCTCGCGGACGCACGGCAGCGCGGTTGTGCGCCGGCATACGACTTCGACTCGCTCGTCTTCTTCACCTGGCCGGTCCTCGCACCCATCTACCTGTTTTCGACTCGGGGTTGGCGCGGCGTCATTCCGATTGGCTGGTTCACCCTTTTTTATCTCGCGGCCGCCGTGCTGGGGAACATCGTCCGGCTTCTGACTCTGCGCCATTGAACAAGCCGGCCAGACTGCAAGCAAAGCGAAGCAAGTCCGCCCCGGTCACTTGGGCGGCGTGGTCCGACCGGCCGGGGTCAGGGCACCCAGCGTCCACGGTAAAAACGGAGGCGCGACCCGACCGCGTTGGTGTCCGAGTAGTCGAAGTAGCCGTCCGTGGCGACGTTCGTCTTGAGGGCGGTCCAGTGGGCGAGGTCGGCCGAGGCGTCAATGGCGAAGCTGTCGTTCGGCTGTCCGTAGAGGCGCAGCAGCGTCGAACCGTTTTCCAACCGCTGAAAGGATTGCAGAGTCGGGGGGTGCGGGGGCGCCGCTTGCCGGGTGAGTTGGTAGTTGTCGAACACCATGAAGTTGTCGCCCGGATTGGCCAAATCGTAGGGTACCCAGACGGCGTCCACGTCGCCCAGGTTCAGGGGCGCGTTGGTGGTGGTCATGGGTTGGTTGGTGGCCAGCACCACGCCGCTGAGCGCCGCGCTCCATCGGCCCCGGCCAAAATCCATTGTGAGGGTGAGCGTGTAGATCGGACCGTTGGTGAACGTCGCGCCGGTGGAGACGAACTGGTTGGTCCCGTCGAGCGCGTAGTTGACCTCCAGGTAGTAATTGTCGAAATCGAGAGTGAACAGCCGGTCGCCCTGACTGTTATAGACGCTCCAGTAGAAGTCGTCCCAGTTGGTGTTCGAGGAATCCGTGATCGCCATCAGCGCCGAAAAGTTCACGATGGGGGTGTTCGTCGGCACCGGGTTGAGATTGATCGGCTGCCAGACAACCAGGTTGTTGTCGTTTGTAGCAGGCGGCGTGAAGCCGACGTAGGCCTGCTGGCCGAGACCCGGGAAAAAATCGGCCACAATGCCGTTGCCGCCGGAGCCGGAGCCGACCCAGCCGTTCTGTCCCACCAGATCCAGGTTGGTGGTATAGCCCTCGCTGGCCTCAAAGCCGGTGGTGTAGATCGAGGTGAGCGCGCTGCACGGCCGCGGCACCAGCAGCGTGACCGTGAGGGGAAGCAGGAGCAGGAGAACCGTCCCGATCCGCAGACGCCGCGCGCCTTTCGAATATAGATGTGCCATAAACCGAACTCAATTCGATGAGCTGCGTCCGCTCCGTCCGCCGCTGGGCGGGGTGGAGTTCGGCGACGGCCGCAGCGGCGGCGCCGACAAGACAGGGGGCGGCGAGTAACTGGAGCGACCGGGCGGCGCGAAGTAACTCTCGGTGCGCGAGGACGGCGGCGCGTAATAGCGCGGTTGTGCGGGCGCAGACAGCGCCGCTGCCGCCGGTCGGTACCGCTGTGTGAACGCAGTGGGCGATTCTGCCGGCACCGCGCGCTGGTAAAAGCGATCGGTCTCCGGGGCGCTCCGGGCGGGCGGCGTCGGACGGTCGAACGTCGGCGCCATTTGCGCGGGTGCGGCAGCGGAGGAAGCCACCTCGTTGACCGGGGCCAATTGGCGGCGATAGACGGAGGGCTGGGCGTCGCCTTGCCAGAAAGTTGTCGTCCCGGTCCGCGTCGTGGCGCTTGTTGCCTGCCTCGAGTTGCTGGCCGGCGACCCCGGCCTGGACATCATTCGCACTTCGAGGGTGTTGGGAGTCATTTGGACGGGTTGCGGCCGGATAATCGGGTCCGTCAGCGCCACCGGCACGGAGGCCCTGACGGGGAAGCTCGCCGCCTTCCGGGCCGCCGCGCCGAGGGGCGCGGGTGACGGATTCTGGGCCAGACCCAAACCTCCCCGCGAAGCCGCCGGGCGTGAACCCGGCGTCAATTCTTCGCGGGTGCCAGCGATCCGTGCGACGCCGGCTACGGACCCCGGCGCCTGGGTGCTGCGATGGGCCGCGGACGCCGTGCTGACCGGCGCGAGCGGGCGATAAACGACGAGCTTGCCGTTTTCGCGCGCGACTCGGTCGGCCTGCAACGCCCGGTCCGGAGCCAGCGGCACATCGTGGACCGCCACCGTGCGGATTTCGCTGCGGGAGAGTTGGGCGACTTTGGTCACGCCAACGCCGTTGTTGATGATGGTGTTGTTGTTGCCGTTGATGTAGTTGTTAACCACCGTGGAGTTCCGGTAGATTTGCGCCGCCCGGTCGCCAGCGAGCGCGTAGCGGTAAGGGTGGGCGTCATAAAAGTGGTTCCACGGCACGAAACTGTAAGCGTTGTAACCAAAACCGAAACCGAAGCCCAGACCCACCGAACTGCCGTAGTAGCTGAAGCCAATGCCGGGGCTCCAATAACTGCACGGGGGCAGCGGTGCCCAGCCGCAGTAATCACCACCATATCGCCATGTGACCCAGGACGGGCCCCAGCAGGTGTCTGGCCACCAGCACCAGCCCCAACGTGGGTCCGAGAACCAACGCCCGTAGTGGAATGCGATGCCGCCCCATGTGTAATCCGAAGCCCAATACCACCCGTTGTCGGTGTAAAGCCAGCGGCCCCCGTCGCAGTAGGGACGCCAATCCGCACTGACGACTGTGGCCGTCGGCTGCCAGCACCAGCCGTAACCGTCCACATTGACCCAGTTTCCGTACGGTGAGAGGGCGTCGTAGAAGTAGTTGTTGTTCACCACGGTCGGCGGCGGAGTCTGGTCCGGAGCCGTGGGGACGGGCGGCGCGGTGTTCTCAGCAGCGGGTGCGTATTGCGCGGTGCCCACTGCGGCCTCCGCCGACGGAGCGCTGGGCCCCGAGGCCGACGCGGCAGCGGGTTGCGCGACGGGAGCGGTCGCCACCATTGGTGGCAACGGACTGGGCACGGTGGAGGCGCCCACCATGCCGGCGCCGGAACCAAACTCTTGGTCGTGCTGGATCATCGCCGTCACCACTTGGTTGGGGAGGCCCAGGTCGTTCAAGTAAATGATCTGGTCCGAGCCGAGGTTGAATGTGCCGGCGGAGTTGGTGACGAAGGAAAGCATCACTCCCGGGTCGATGCCGGCCTCAGCCATCTTTACCACTTCCTTCAACGACGACGAGACCACGACGGGAGGAGGCTGGTTCTGCATCGCCGGGTCCGGTGCCGCGGAACTGAGCGCCTGCGCTCCGGCGGCGAGATTGGGCTGGGCGGGAACGGCGTTCGTCGTGCCGGGCGCGGGCGAGTCCGCGGCCGGCGGACTGGCCGTGTTGGTCGGGTTCGTCACGCCACTCAACACCTCGGTGCGGACACCGGTCACGGCGAGGGCTGGCAGCAGCAGCGCCAGCGCCCAAGCGGGAAGAGTTCGCGTTTTCATAGGCCGCAATATAGTTCGCTTTTGCTTCGGCAACACTCCAAAAACCTGTTGTACCAATCGACTCGGAACGGGGACCGCCTATTCATCAGGGCGATCCGCGGGGCTGCCGGCCGGTTGCCCTCAGATGTTGGCTTTCTGAACGAATCGTTGTTACGGCCATGCCCTCTGGCGGAGCGATCCGTGTCCCGATCCTGCTGTCGCGGCAGCGAGTTGGACCTTCCCTCGACGGCCCGTTCAATCTAGCCTTCGACACGTGCAAGCCACCTCCTGGCGACAAGGCGTCACCGGCTACCAGTGGATGGTGTTGTTCGTCGCCTGGCTGGGCTGGGTGTTCGACGCCATGGACGCCACGATCTATGCCCTCGTGCTGCACCCCGCGCTTCAGGAACTGCTGCGGCCGACTGGGGGCGCGGCGCCGAGCGCGGAGATCATCGGCTGGTACGGCGGGATCGTCTTCGCGATTTTCCTCATCGGCTGGGCCGCTGGCGGCGTGTGCTTTGGGGTGATGGCGGATCGCTTCGGGCGCACCAAGACGCTCATGCTCACGATCCTTATTTACGCAGTCTTCACGGGCATGGCGGCCCTCTCGGCGACCTGGTGGCAACTGGCGCTCTACCGATTTCTGACGGCCTTGGGCATCGGCGGCGAATGGGCCGCGGGCGCGTCGTTGGTGGCCGAAGTTTGGCCAGAAAATAAACGGGCCAAAGCCGCTGGGCTCCTGCAGTCGGCCTGGGCCGCCGGGTTTCTGCTTGCCGCGACGATCAGCCTGGTCCTCCGCGACGCGGGCTGGCGGCCGGTCTTTCTGGTCGGCATCGTGCCGGCGTTCGTCGCGCTGTTCGTTCGCTTCTGGGTGAAGGAACCGGAACGCTGGGTGCGGGCGCACGAGGCCGAGCGCCGGGCTGGTCGCCTTCGGCCACGGCGCCTGGCCGAGTTGCTTGCGCCGGAGCTCCGCCGTTCGACGCTCGTCGGCTCCGGCTTGGCGTTCGTGGCGGTGTTTGGCCTGTGGGGCGCGACCAACTGGACGCCGACGCTCATCCGCAATCTTCCCGACATCCGGACGCTCGACGCTGCGCGCCAGACCGCGTGCGTGAGCTACGCCGCGATGTGGCTCAACGTCGGAGCGTTGATCGGTTATTTGAGTTTTGGCCCGCTGGCAGACCGGTGGGGACGGCGCGTCGCCTTTGCGATCATGTGCGCGGGAAGCTTGGTCATGTTGCCCGTGGCATTTCTGACGCCGCGAGCCTACGCGCAGGTCTGCCTTCTGCTGCCGATCCTCGGTTTTTTCAACAACGGCATCTTCAGCGGCTTCCCGATCTACCTCCCGGAACTGTATCCCACGCGGCTGCGGGCCACCGGCGCGGGCTTCTGCTTCAACGTCGGACGGGTGCTGGCCTCCATCGGGCCGTTTCTGACGGGTGTCCTGGTCGAGGTCCTGGGCAGTTTTGGGAGGGCAGCGAGTGCCATGTCTGCGGTTTACGGGGTGGGATTGTTCCTCCTTCTCTTCGCCGTGGAAACCAGAGGCCGGCCGCTGCCGGAGTGAACCGGGCAGGACATCCGACCCGCGCGACGAGGAGAAGCAGCGCCAGAACCAGGCCTTGAGGGGGCGACAGCGTGACGCACTGCGACGAACAGCCAGGCCCTGCGGGCGCAAGCCAGTTCTGGGTCGTCCCTCACTCCCCATACCTCACCAAAACCGTTGCCCGGACATCCGCGGGAAATCCCCCGGTGCCCCAGCCTCTTATGTTCGCGCAACAATTCTCCTTTTTGTCCGCCGCCGAAACTTCCCCAATTTGGCATTGCTCACGACGTACTCCTTCGGGCTTAATCGTGGCGTTCCCGATGACGCCATACGCACCAGACGAACCTGCGGACCCGAAGACGGAACCGGACTCCCGCCCAGATCCAGACCCATGAAGACCCCGCCCAACAACTTTCCCAAGCTCCACAACGCCATGTGGCCCGGCCTCGTCGGCAAGGGCAGTCCCGGTGCCGAGCCATGCATCGACCTCGACACCATGCTGGATCTCACCGCCCAGGCCGAGGTCAACGGCTCCCGGTTCGACGGGGTGGACATTTTCCTCTTCGAGCCCCACATCAACATTGATTCCAGCGACGCTGGCTTGAAGCGCCTCGCCGACAAGATCGCGGCCAAGGGCCTCGTCGTCGGCTCGGTCGTGGCGCCGATCTGGCCTCCGACCGGCGGGGGCTCCGCGATGGGGAGCGACGACGAACGCAAGAAGTTCATCGGCCAAGTGGCGAAGGCTTGCCGGATCGCCGGGAAATTCCGCGCGTTGGGCGTCCGGCCCCACGGCGTGGTGCGCATCGACTCAGCCTGTAGCGTGACCGATTGGGACAAGAACCCGAAGGGCAACACCCAGAAGATCATTGCCACATTCAAGGAAGCCGCCCGGGTCGCCAAGGACCACGGCGAGCGCCTCGCGGCCGAGGGCGAAATCTGCTGGGGCGGCATGCACAGTTGGAAGTACATGCTCCAGGTGCTCGAAGGCGTCGGTCAGCCGAAGTGGCTCGGCTTCCAGGCGGACATGGCGCACACGCTTCTCTACGTGCTCGGCTTCAACGCGCCAGAGCACCGCTTGGTGCCGGGGAAATTCAGTTGGGAACCTGACAAGTTCCACGCCGCGATGAAGAAACTGACGGCGGCGCTCCGCCTCTGGACCCTCGACTTCCACGTCGCGCAGAACGACGGCACGGTACTGGGCTCCGGCACGCACGAGAAGACCGGCCACCACTGCTTGGCCACGGATCCGAACGGCAAGCTGAACATCGCCCGCGACGCCGGCTACTGGATGCGGGACGCCGCCGGCAAGGTTACCAGGAAATTCAGACACATCTGCTGGGACGGCTGCATGTTCCCGAACGCCGTGATGAGGCAACAGCAGACTTGGAACGACATTCTCGCCGCGATGATCCAGGTGCGGGAGAATCATGGGTGGCGGGAGTGATTTCACCGCCACGCTCGAGACGGTCCAGCGAGCGTTGAGGCCAGAGAACTCAGCCGGGTTTGCACGAACCCCGGCACCAACTACAGAAACCATCGCTATGAAACAACTCCGTGTCGGCATGATCGGCTACGGCTTCATGGGCCGGGCCCACTCCAACGCCTTCCGCAAGGTCGGCAACTTCTTTGATCTCGACCGCGAGATCGTGATGAAAGCCGCCTGCGCCCGCAACGCGGACAAGGTGAAAGCGTTCGCGGCCCAGTGGGGCTACCAGTCCGTCGAAACCGATTGGCGTCGGCTGATTGCCCGCGAAGACATTGACCTCATCGACATCTGCGCGCCCAACGACGTGCATCTCGAAATCGCCGCCGCCGCCGCCAAGGCCGGCAAGATGATCCTGTGCGAGAAGCCCCTCGCCCGCGACGGCAAGGAAGGCGCCAGGATGGTTGCCGCCATCGAGAAGGCCGGCGTCCCGAACATGGTTTGGTACAACTACCGCCGCATCCCCGCCGTCACGCTCGCCAAACAACTCATCGACCAGGGCAAGCTCGGCCGCATTTTCCATTACCGCGCGAAGTTCCTTCAGGATTGGACCATCAGCCCCGACCTCCCGCAAGGCGGCCAGGGTCTTTGGCGCCTTGACGCGAAGGTGGCCGGCAGCGGCGTCACCGGCGACCTGCTCGCGCATTGCATCGACACCGCCGTCTGGCTCAACGGCAGCATGGACGAGGTCAACGCCATGACCGAAACCTTCGTGAAGGAGCGCAAGCACAACCTCACGGGGAAGGTCGAGAAGGTCGGCATCGACGACGCCTGCGCATTTCTTGCTCGCTTCAAGAACGGTTCGCTCGCCACCTTCGAGTCCACCCGCTACGCCCGCGGCCACAAGGCGCTCTACACTTTTGAGATCAACGGTGAGCACGCCAGCATCGCCTGGGATCTGCACGATCTGCATCGCCTCGCCTGGTTCGATCACCGCGACGAGGGCCGTCTGCGTGGCTGGCGCAGCATCCACGTCACCGACGGCGACCATCCTTACATGGACAAGTGGTGGGTGCCCGGCCTGGCCATCGGTTACGAGCACAGTTTCGTCCACCAAGTCGCCGATTTCCTCGACGGCGTCTCGAAAGGCAAACCCGCGAGTCCGACGTTCAGGGACGCGCTCGAAACGCAATACGTCTGCGACGCCGTCCTGAAATCGGCCAAGACCAACCGGTGGGAGAAAGTCGCGCCCGTGGCGTGACGTCGCGGCCTTCCGCGCACCCCGGCCTTTGTGCGGAGTGGCGCGCAACCAACTATGGAAACCCGACTCTTGCGCCAAATTCGCCTGCTCCAGGTTGTCGTTGGATTGCTCTCCCTTTCGACCCTACTGCTCTGCCTCAATTGCTTTTGCCCGCTGTTGCCGAAGCAGCGATTCAGACTCGTCGAGGCGGAACGCCTCAATATCCGCGAACGAGACGGGACGCTCAAAGCGGCGCTGTCCAACGCGCGGGGGTTCGACGAAGGCCAGCGCGCCGAGCAGGGCCGCGTGCGGTTCTCCGGCCTGATGTTCTACAATGAGGAAGGCCAGGAGACCGGCGGCCTGGTCTATTTGGGCAAGGCCCTTCCGGGCGGCCAGGACGCGGACGTGACGTTAACCTTTGACCAATTCCGCCAGGACCAGAACGTCTATCTCCATCACGAGGAATTCAAAGATGCGCACGGCCTCCGCGTCGAGGATGGTCTGACCATCAACGCCCGTCCGGATTGGACCGCGATCAAGGAGGAGTACGGAACCTACGCGGCGTTGGAGAAGCTTTCCCCGTCCCAACGCGACGCGCTCCAGTTGCAGGCGCTGCAGGCGGGCAAAATCAGCTCGCGCCGCCTGTTCTTTGGCGTGCGGCGCGGCGCCGGGGACGGCGCCCCTTACGACGATGCCGGCGTTTTCATCAGGAATAAATGGGGCCGCGATGCGATCAAACTCTACGTGGACAACGATAACCAACCCCATTTCGAAGTCTATGACCCACTGGGCAAAACCGTTGTGTACGAATTAAAGCTGTCCCAACCGTAGCGCACGTCATGCCGGCGTGCTTCATCAGGCCGGCACCCGGCGGCCCAACGCGGGCAAGTTTCTTCTTGCCGCTGACCGGGCCTTTTGCGATGCGCCGGTGCCCGCCGCCTGCCAGTCGCTTAACGCCTTGTGTCCCTGGGCGGGCGGGAGCTTTTGGCGGAACATGGCCAGTTCCAACGCCTGCTCGACTTCAAACGCCAGCAAAGCCGTCACCGCCAGCGGGCGATTGCGTCCCGCCAGGGATGCCGTCGCCTTCGGGGAATGAACGTCCTGCACGTACAGGCTCAGGACGAAACTCGTGTCGGGATAATCCTTCACGAACGCTCCCCGCGGCTTTCCCGAATCACCCCTTGCAGTTCTTCGGCGGAATAGACCTTGTCGCCAAAATTGGCGCACAACCGCGCCAGGATGTCCGGCATTTTGAACCGGCGCGGCTTCTCCGGCGTGGCCGGCACCAGACGTGCGAACGCTTTTCCGTTCTGGGTGATCTCCACCGCCTCGCCCCGCTCGATCCACGCCGCCACGCGGGGGGGGCCTTGTCCCGGATTTGTGGGCTACCAAAGGGTGAGTGTGAGCGACTTGGTCGCTCGTTGGATGCCGTGTTTTTCCTTGAGCCAGGCCGCGACCCGTCCGGCCGCGCGCCACTGCCCCGCCTGGAGTCCGGCTTGGAGCTGGGCTTGCACCTGGGCGTCGGCCACCGGACTGGGCTTGCCGGGGG
>JAJXZI010000314.1 GCA_021780115.1 bacterium
TGCGGGTGGCGACGCCGCTGGCAGTTCTGGTGTCTGTCACGGTAGCACTGATCGTGGTGGCGCAGGACTGGCGACATGTTCAAGTGCGCAGCGCGGGCTGGTTAGTAATTTCCAGCGTGTTTGGCATTCCGCTGGGACTGTTGGTGCTGAAATCCGCGCCCGATGCGGTGGTGAAAGCTTTGCTGGCCATGGTGATCCTGGTCTTTTCTATCTACTCGCTGCGCCGGGACGCCGGACGCGAACTAAAGAATGATCGGCTGGCCTGGCTCTTTGGTTTCACCGCGGGCATGCTCGGTGGTGCCTACGGCATGAATGGTCCGCCGCTGGTGGTTTATGGCGCGCTGCGACGGTGGTCGCCGGCGCATTTTCGCGCGACCTTGCAGGGCTATTTTCTCTTCGCCAGCGCGCTGGTGATGTTCGGTTACTTGAAGTCCGGCCTCTGGACGCACGACGTGAGCCGCTACTACGTCTCCTCCCTTCCAGGCGTGGTTGTGGCCGTGCTGCTGGGACGCGCCGCCAACCACCGTATGCAGGACCGACGCTTTTACCGGTTCGCCTTTGTCGGGCTGGCGCTGATTGGCGTGACCTTGCTTGTCGAAGCTTTCGAGGAACGCTGGTGAGGCCGGCGTCACCTACGCGGGCGCAGGAATTGCCAAACACCTTCTTCCAGAAGCTCGGAAGGGAGGCGTTCGTGGCTTCTCAAAATCTTCTTGCATCTCCGGTCCGCTCTGCCGCGCCGGCCTGAATCTTCGGCCGAGCGAATCAGCCCCCCGGTTGCCGCGCATCCACCATGTGAAGCTCCACGAAAATGCGGTCGCGGTCGTCTTTCGCGCACCCAAGCTCATCAAGCAGCGGGTCCGTTTTCATAGGGCCAGTTTCCCGTCAATTCCACCAGGGTGCAAACGCGCGGCAGAACGCGCTTGACGCACGCTCCCGCCGGCAGAAAATCCTCTGCAATGAACCCGACGCCAACGCAATCCTCTCTGAACCGCGCGGCGTCGAGAAAGCAATTTCCTATCATTACCAATTGCTGGACACGACTTGGTCTGGCCGTCGGGGCGGGCGTCTGGATGGCCGCCTCGCTTATGGGGCAGCCGCTGCCCCAACTCCAAACGCGGCTGGTGTTTCCCCAATTGGTCATCCAGCGGCCGATCTGGATGGAAGACGCGCCGGACGGTTCGGGCCGGGTGTTCGTGGTGGAACAGGCGGGGCGCATCGTCGCGATCCCTCGCGGCAGCAACGGCCATGACGCGCGGGAGTTCCTCAACATCACCAATCGGCAGCCCTTGGTGGCCAACACCGAGGGCCTGCTCGGCTTCGCTTTTCATCCGCAGTACCGCACCAACGGGAGGTTTTACGTCTTCTATTCGCAGGAACACCCCCGGCGCAACGTGGTCAGTGAATTCCACGTGAGCGCGACGGACCCCGACCGCGCCGAGCCGGCCTCGGAACGCGTGTTGTTAACGATTCCCCATCCCTTCTTCGACAACAATCATGGCGGGCAGATCAGCTTCGGTCCTGACGGCTACCTCTACGTCACCTCGGGCGATGGTGGCGGTCCCGGCGACCCGTACAACAACGGGCAGAACGTCGCTTCGTTGTTGGGCAAGGTCCTTCGTCTCGACGTGGACAGCCGGACCGGCGCATTGGCCTACGGCATTCCATCGGACAATCCGTTCGTCAACGAAACCAACGGGGTGTGCCGCGAAATCTGGGCCTACGGCCTGCGCAATGTCTGGCGGATGAGCTGGGACCGCGCTACCGGCGACCTGTGGGCTGCGGACGTGGGCGCCGACAAATGGGAGGAGGTGGACCTGCTCGTCAAGGGTGGTAATTACGGCTGGTGCGTGCGCGAGGGATTCCACCACTTCAAACCCGGCCCGCCGGGGGCACACTACATCGAGCCGGTCCTCGAATACGCGCACAACCCGATGCTGGCCAAGGAAAGTCCGTTTCCCAACCACAGCTACGGCAACTGCATCATCGGCGGTTACGTTTATCGCGGGACGAAGTACCCGCCGCTGCGCGGGGTCTATGTCTATGCCGACTACACCCTGGGGACAATCTGGGGCCTGCGTTATGAACATGGCAAGGTGACGGCCGATGGAATCCTCCTCGAACAGCCCAAGAACATCGCCAGTTTTGCCGAAGACGCGCGCGGGGAACTCTATGCGTTGGCGTTCGATGACCACATCTATGCCTTGGAGGCGGTGGACGGCGCGGTGCCCCTGGGGCCCGCTCAACCGCGGGCAGGAGCGGGTGCCGGGGGAAACGGCAGCCCGACCGCGGCCCCTTGACGCGCCGACGAGGCCGCCCGCTGCTGCCGTCGGCACAAGTCTTGACCCGGATGCCACCGCGGGCGGCTTGGGTGAGGAGGTTCTCCTCCAGTGCGTTATCCCCACCAACCCACCGACGCGGGCGGCGGGTTTCCGCTTGAAAATGCCGCCGTCTCCTCCCACGGTGGGGCAGCCGCGACGCATCCCGACGATGGGCGCGGAACTGTGAAGCGAACCGACCGGTCCATGCCGCGCCCTGAAATCTGGCCTTGCATCCGCCGCAGGCCTGATGGCCGCCGACACACTGCTCGTATGAAGTCCTCCGTGCTCCGTCTTCTTCCCGCCGTCGGCTTGGCGCTGGTGCTGTGCGCCGCCGCCCCCGCCGCAGACCAGCCGATGCTGGGCTTCAGCCGCGCGGGAGCGGAGCGGGAACGCGCGCTCGAAGCGCAGTTCGACGCCGCGCTCCGGCGCGAAGATTTGCGGGATTGGATGCAGCGGCTGACCGCGCATCCCCACCATCTGGGTTCGCCTTACGGCAAGCAGGTCGCGGACTTCATCGCGGCGCAATTCCGCTCCTGGGGCTACGAAACCGAGATTGAGCGCTTCGACGTGCTTTTCCCTACGCCCAAGACGCGGCGGCTGGAGATGACCGGGCCGGAAACGTTCACGGCCCGCCTCGCCGAGCCGCCGCTGCCCCAGGACACCACGTCCGGGCTGACGGCCGAACAACTGCCGATCTACAACGTCTATTCGGCGGACGGGGATGTCACCGGCGAGATCGTCTATGTGAACTACGGCGCGCCGAAGGACTACGAGATCCTGGCCGAGCGCGGCATTGACGTGCGCGGCAAGATCGTTCTCGCGCGCTACGGCAGCGTCTGGCGCGGGATCAAACCCAAGGTCGCCGCCGAACAGGGCGCCCTCGGTTGCCTCATCTACTCGGACCCGCGCGACGACGGCTTCTTCCAGGGGGACGTTTATCCCGCCGGCGGTTGGCGCAGTGCGGACGGCGCGCAGCGTGGTTCGGTCGCCGACATGCCGCTCTACGCCGGCGACCCGCTGACGCCCGGCGTGGGCGCGACCCCGGAAGCAAAGCGGCTCCCCATCAAAGACGCGCCAACGCTGACGAAGATTCCCGTGCTGCCCATTTCCGCCGCGGACGCGGCGCCGCTGCTGCACGCCCTCGGTGGCCCGGTGGCGCCCGAGGCCTGGCGTGGCGCGTTGCCGTTCACTTACCATCTGGGGCCCGGTCCGGCGAGGGCGCATCTCCAAGTGGAGTTTGACTGGAAGCTGGTGCCGGCGTACGACGTAATCGCCAAGCTGCGGGGCGCCGAGCGGCCCGACGAGTGGGTCATCCGCGGCAATCATCACGACGCGTGGGTCTGCGGCGCCGATGATCCGATCAGCGGCCAGGTCGAAATGATGGAAGAGGCGCGCGGGCTGGGCGAACTGGCCCAGCGCGGCTGGAAGCCCAAGCGGACGATCGTGTTTGCGGCCTGGGACGGTGAAGAGCCGGGATTGCTGGGCTCGACGGAATGGGTCGAGACCCACGCGGACCTCTTGCGGCAGAAGGCGGCGGTGTACATCAATGGCGACAACAACGAGCGCGGGTTTCTGAGTGTTGGCGGCAGCCATACGCTGGAGAAGTTCGTGAATGAGATCGCCCGGGAAGTCATCGACCCGGAGAGGAAGATTCCCGTCGCGGAGCGGTTGCGCGCCGAGCGCCTCGTTACCACCAGCGCGGAAGACCGGCGCGAGATTCGCGCGCGGGCCGACTTGCGCATCGACGCCCTGGGCTCCGGCTCGGACTACACCCCCTTTCTGCAACATCTCGGGATCGCCTGTCTGGACATCCGCTACGGAGGCGAAGAAAGCGGCGACGCCTACCATTCCATCTATGATTCGTTCGATCACTACCTGCGCTTCGGCGACACCAACTTCGAGTACGGGATTGCCCTCGCCCAAACCTCCGGCCGCGCCCTCTTGCGCCTGGCGGATGCCGACGTGCTCCCGCTGGAGTTCACCGGCTTTGCCGACGCGATCGGGAAATACCTGAAGGAAGTCACCCAGCTCGCGGACGACCTGCGCGAGGGCACCAGTGAAACCAACCGGCTGATCCTCGACAAGACGCTCGAGTACGCCGCCGACCCGCGTCAGCCTTACGTCGCGCCCATGCCGAAACCATCGGTGCCTTATCTGAACTTCGCGCCGCTCCAGAACGCGCTGGCCCGGCTCCAGGAGAGCGCGCGCAAGTTCGAGTCAGCCCGCCAGGCGGCGCAGACCAACGGCCAGGCGCTCCCCCGCGAGGCGCAGCAACCGTTGGACGACATCTTGATGAAGGTCGAGCAAGCATTGACGCGGCCGGAAGGTCTGCCCCGGCGCCCGTGGTACCAGCACTTGATCTACGCGCCGGGCTTCTACACGGGCTACGGCGTGAAGACGCTGCCCGGTGTGCGCGAGGCCATTGAGCAGCGGCACTGGGCCGAGGCGGAACAGCAGATTGGGATCGCGGCCACGGCGCTTGTGAAGTACGCCAGCGAGATTGACCGGGCTCGGCAGGTGATGGCGAAGATTCCACCGGGCTGACGCCGGCGGGCCGGAGAGCGTGCGCGGTTGCGTTCATGGATGGAAGCGCCCATCCTTGTCCCAACGTAGCGCCGGACGGCTTGCGCGGTGGGCCAGGCGCAGGCGCACGGCCTGTCCATCCGCGCTCCTGGCGGTCCGGCAGAAGCGGATTGTGAAAGTAACGGCGAACAAACAAACACGGTGATCGATATGAAACCAACAACCTGGAACACACACCTCTGTCTGAACCTGGCCGCCTTGGCGCTCGCCCTGGGGACCACACTGGGCGTGTCCCACGCCGCCTTGGCCGCGGACGGACTTGAGCGAGGATTCCAGATTCCTCCCGCCGCGGCCCGGCCCTGGGTTTATTGGTTCTGGCTCAACGGCAACATCACCAGCAACGGCATCACCGCCGACTTGGAGGCGATGAAGCGCGTCGGCATCGGCGGCGTGCTGATCATGGAAGTGGACCAGGGCGCGCCGGTGGGACCGGTGGATTTCATGGGCCGCCAGTGGCGCGCCTTGTTCCAGCACGTCGTCGCCGAGGCGCGGCGGCTCGGGCTGGAGGTGAACATGAACGACGACGCCGGCTGGAACGGCAGCGGCGGACCGTGGATCAAGC
>JAJXZI010000152.1 GCA_021780115.1 bacterium
ACGACGAATACAAGAACGGCCACCAAGAATTCCTTTACCGGCTTTACCAGGGAGCGAAAGCGATCACCGACCAGACCAACGACGCCCGGCTGATCGTCTTCCGTAAATACGACCAGCCCGGCCAGATGTTTGACTTCCACGCCTACGGCAAAGGCGGCTGGGTGCTCCGCATGTTGCGCAGCCAGCTCGGCGCCGACCTTTACCGACGCTGCATCCGGACCTACCTGGAGCGCCACCAGTTTGGCAACGTCACCACCGAGGACTTGAACGCCGTCATCGAGGAACTGTCCGGCCGTTCCTTCGACCAGTTCTTCGATCAGTGGGTGTACCACGCGCGTCAGCCGGAGTTGGAGGCGGAATACTCCTGGGATGAGCCGACCAAGCTGGCGAAGCTGACGATCCGCCAGACGCAGCCACTGAGCGACGCGGTGCTGCTGTTCCACTTCCCGCTGCCGGTGCGCTTCCGATGCCACGGCGCGATCGTGGACCGGCAGATCACCGTCAAGGAAAAGGCCGAGGATTTCTATTTCCCGCTGCCGCAAGCGCCGGAGATCGTGCGCCTGGATCCGGAGCTGACGGTCCTGGCCAAGGTCAATTTCAAACCGCCCAACGCCCTGCTCGCCGCGCAACGGGCGGATCGCACCGACGTGGTGGGCCGGCTGCTGGCCGTCGAACAGTTGCAGTCCCGCAAGGACCACGAGGCAGTGGCCGAGTTGAAAGCCGCGCTGAACGGCGATGCGTTCTACGGCGTGCGGATCGAGGCGTCCAAGGCGCTGCGGGCCATCCACACCGATGAGGCACTCGACGCGTTGGTCGCTTCCACCAAGCAAACGGACGCCCGCGTGCGGCGCCAGGTGGTGGCCGACCTCGGTGGATTTTATCGCGCCTCCGCTTACACCGCGCTCGCGGCCACGCTCCAGAAAGAGAAAAACCCGGATATCATCACCGAAGCGATCAACGGCCTGGACGCGTATCCGCGGCCGGAAGTCCACGATGCGCTGCTGAAGTATTTGCGCTCCGAGTCATACCGCCAGTCGCTGGCCCAAGCCGCCATGCGAGCGATGCAAGTCCAGGACGACCCCGGCTATGTCGCGCCGCTGCTGGAAACGCTGTCCGCACGCGAAAAGGACTTACCGAGTCGTGTCCTCGCGACGGGCTTGTCCGCCTTGGCGAACCTGGACCGCGAGCAAGCCGACCGGACGGCGGTGCGCGAACTGCTCGCCCGGCACACGAATCATCCACGGAAAACCGTGCAGCTTGCGGCGCTCGCGGCGTTGGGGCGGCTCGAAGATCCGCGCGCCGTGCCGCTGTTACAGACTTTCGCCAGCGCCGCCAAAGACAGCCCGGAACGCGTGGCGGCGGAGCGGGCGATCGAGGCCATCCGGGCGCGGCAGAAGTCCGCTCCCGAACTGGGCGACTTGCGCAAGGAGGTTCTCGAACTGCAGCAGCAAGACCGCGACCTGCGGAAGGAACTTGAAGCCCTGAAGAAGAAGCTGGAGGCGCTTTCTTCGCCCCCGGCAAAAGCTCAGTCCAAACGCGGAAATAAGTAACCCGGCATCGGTCGGTGTCCGGCGTTGATCCGGGGTGGAGCTTCGGTGTTCACAGAGCGCCGCTCCACTGTGAAGTCAGGATCCTTCCCACCGCAGTGTCGTTGGACACGGACCAGCGTCTCTGTTAGCCTGCGTGCCAGCAAAAATATGACTACGCCGCGCCCAGCCCCCGCGCCCGCCTCCGTTCCGGCAGCGCCGTCGGATTGTATCCGCGACATCGTGGCCGAGGACGTGCGGACGGGGAAGCACCCGCAGGTTCACACGCGCTTCCCGCCGGAGCCGAACGGCTACCTGCACATCGGCCACGCCAAGTCCATCTGCCTGAATTTCGGCATCGCCCGCGAGTTCGGCGGCTGCTGCAATCTGCGCATGGACGACACCAACCCGACCAAGGAGGAGGTCGAGTATGTCGATTCCATCAGCCAGGACGTGGACTGGCTGATTCGCGGTTGGGCGGACGATCGCCTCGGCCTGAAGCCCGCCGGCCAGACGCCGGTGGCGCAGACCGTCAACGGCAAATCCGATTTCCATCTGGCGCCGGCCGGGCCGGGCCTCCCGGCGCCGGCCCCCGCCCCGCTGGAGCCATTTTACGCCTCCGACTATTTCGACCAACTCTACGAATACGCGCTCCAGCTCACCCGGAAGGGCCTGGCGTACGTGTGCGACCTCTCGCCGGAGGACACGGATGAATTCCGCGGCGCGCCGGATCGGCCGGGCCGGGAAAGTCCCTTCCGCCACCGTTCCGTGGCGGAGAACCTGGACTTGTTTGTCCGCATGAAGAACGGCGAGTTTCCCGACGGCGCGCGCACCCTTCGGGCGAAGATCGACATGGCGTCGCCGAACATCTGGCTGCGCGACCCGGTGCTCTACCGCATCCGCCACGCCGAGCACCACCACACCGGCGCGCGATGGTGCATCTACCCGATGTATGACTTCGCCCACTGCCTCAGCGACTACCTCGAAGGCATCACCCACTCCATCTGCACCCTGGAATTCGAGGTCCACCGCCCGCTTTACGACTGGATTCTGGAGCACCTCGACCTGCCGCGGATCCTGCCCCGCCAGTTCGAGTTCGCCCGTCTCAGCCTGAGTTACACCGTCATGAGCAAGCGCAAGCTGCTCCAGCTTGTGCATGAGAAACTCGTCCACGGCTGGGATGATCCGCGCCTGCCGACCATCTCCGGCCTGCGCCGGCGCGGCGTCACGGCCGCCGCCCTGCGCGCCTTCGCCTACCACATCGGCATCACCAAATACAACGGCCTCACCGATGTCGCCGTGCTGGAGCACGCCGTCCGCGAAGACCTGAACCGGGGCGCCCTGCGCCGCTTGGCCGTGCTGCGTCCGATCAAAGTCATCATCACAAATTTCCCGGCCGGCCAAGTCGAGGAACTCGCGGCCGTCAACAACCCCGAAGATCCCGGCGCCGGCGTCCGCAAGGTGCCGTTCAGCCACGAACTGTTCATCGAACGCGACGATTTCCTGGAGACGCCGCCGCCGAAGTATTTCCGACTGCGCCCCGGCGGCGAGGTGCGCCTCAAATACGCCTACATCATCCGCTGTGACGAAGTGGTCAAGGACGCCGCGGGCCAGCTCGTGGAGTTGCATTGCACCGCCGACCTCGGCAGCAAGACTGGCGGCCCGAATGCCGGCCGCAAAGTCAAAGGCACCATCCACTGGGTCAGCGCCGCGCACGCGGCGGACGCGGAGGTGCGCCTTTACGACCGCCTTTTCACCGTGCCCGAACCCGACGCGGGCGGCGACTTCAAGTCGTTCCTGAACCCACATTCGCTGGAGGTCGTCACCGCCCGGTGCGAGCCATCCTTGAAGGAAGCGACTCCGGAGCAGCGCTACCAGTTCGAACGCCTCGGTTACTTCGCGCTGGACCCGGACAGCCGCCCCGGCCAGCCGGTCTTCAACCGCACCATCACGCTCCGGGACGCCTGGGCGAAGGAAGCGCAGAAGGGGTGATCGGAACGTTTCGTCCTCTGGGCAGCGTGCGCGTCATGCTTCGCCACGGCCGCTCCGCTCATTCTTCCCCGGTCAGACGGCGACCTCCACCACCGGCTCCGGCCGGAGCGGCACCGCAGGCAGGGCTTCGTCGCATTCCATCGGGGTGCTGGCCGCCAAGGATTCGTCGCTGCCGCCGAGCAGTTGGGCCACCACGTCCGCCGCAGTGTAGGAGTCGCATCCCGGCTTGAGGAACCGCGCGATATGCGCCACATCGTCGCCGGCCGTCATCAACGGCAACTCCAGTTCGGTTTCGGATCGGACCTGCCCCAGTCCGACGGTCGCCGGCAGGCCGTTGCAGACGCATTTGCGGCTGCGCGTATCCTCCAAGGTGCCGCCTTTTTTCAGGTAATTCTCCACCGGCTCGGAAGGACAGCGGTAGCCCACCGTCCCGTCGGCCCGGCGGTAGGGATGCCGCAGATAGCCCAGGTCGCAGATGCGGGTCCGCGCGGCATATTGCGTCGCCTCGGAAAGCGTGCCTTCCATTTGCACCACCTTGAACGGAAAGCCGGTCGGCGACGCGAGCGGGTCCGTGAAGACGCGGGCCGCGCCGGCCCGGCTCAGTTGGAGCGCCCGCCGTTTGAGTTCGGGCGCGATGCCCGACTCGTTGCAAAAGGCAAAGGCGGTCCCCACCTGGACGCCGGTGGCACCGCGGGCGAGCGCTTCGGCGAGCTTGCCCGGCTGTCCGTACGAGCCGGCCAGCCAGAACGGCAGCCCCAGCGCGCGGATTTTCTCCAAATCGGGCACGTCCCGCGGCCCGTACACCGGTTCCCCGCTGGCGCTGAGTTGCAGCGGCCCCCGCGGCGGCGCGTTGTGTCCGCCGGCCGTTTCGCCTTCGACCACAAACCCGTCCACGCGCCCGCTCGACTTGCGGGCGAGGGTCATCGCCAGCGTGGCGGAGGCGACAATGCCCAGGAACTGCGGTCGTTTTAACTCGGGGACCGCGCCGCCGCAAAAGGCCCGCGGATCGAAGGTGGACAGAAATTCCTCGCCGGCCGGCGCGCCTTCCACGTCGATCTTCAGCGCGGCCGGTTCGCCGGCGGCCAACCGGTCCAGCGTGCCGGGGATCGCGCGCGGAATGCCCGCGCCCATCAGCACGTAATCCACCCCGGCCAACATCGCGCCGAAGAGCGACGGCAGGGTGGGGAGCTGGATCTTCTCCAGGAGATTGACGCCGACCAATCCGTCGTGGCCCTCCTTGGCCAGGAAGACTTCCACGAAATTCGCCACCACCGTCAGCTCCACGAACGCCGCGCCCGGCTGCAGCGTCGGCATGGCGGCCGGTTTGAACGGCGCGGTCGGAGCTTTCCCGCCGGCCACAAAGTAGGCGGCCTCCACCCGCGCCGCCATGGCGGGGATGGGAAAGTGTTGCAGGGCGTGGCGCAGTTGGCCGCCCGGGTCGCCCATCTGCAGGCGCCGGGCGAGGATGACGGCCAGGGCCGTGCCCGACACCACGCCGAGCTGGCCCAAAAGCGACACAGTGCGCGCCAGGTGCCAGCCGGACACTGCTACTCCCATCCCGCCCTGAATGATCTTCGGATGTGACATAAATGAGTCGTGAGCGCGGTCCCTCGACTGGGAGGGACACTCGCGGCAGGAAAGTCAGGAATCGCCAAACAGGTGCCTCCAGCGCACCGGCGGGGAGTCCGTCGGAAACCGACGCGTGCCAAAAGATACGCTGGCGGCCCGGCGGGCGCAAGCCGCGGAGTGGACACCGAACGGCAAGGGGAAAACTCGTGCCCGCAGCAGAACGGTGGGGCGACATTTTGCATCGTCACCCCGGCGGCGGTTGCCTAGTTTGATGCGGTGTTGCCCGAAAAACCGTGGAAGATGGACCTGCTCGCACGCCTGGCGGCCGGGGTGCTCATCTGCGCTCTCACCGGGCCGCTGCTGCTAAGCCTGAGAGACTTCCACGCGGCGCGCGCCCAAATGTCGCCGCTGGCCTTTTTCACGCTGGCGGGCGCTTCGCTCGTGTTTGCCATCGCCGCTCTGGTGCTCGCGTTGCGCCCTTGGCCGCAGGAACGACCGGCCCGGCGGCTGACGGCGCTTTGCGTCTGCTTCCTGATCAGCCTGAACCTTTCCGCCTGGGTGCAGCACGCGGTCGGTCCTGGCACCGATGATGAAACCTCGATCTGGCCCGTGGTGGTTTCGACCCTGGCGTTTCAAGGCGCGGCGCTGGCGCTGACACACTGGTGCCTGCGCCGGCACCAAACCAGTTGGGGCGAGGCCTTCGGGTTGAGGCCGCAGCGTCTTGGCCGCGCGGCGCTGTGGGGGCTGCTGCTGGCGGTGGTCGCCGTGCCGTCGGCCTGGCTGCTGCAGGCGGGCTGCGCGAAACTCCTCACGCTCCTGCACGTCGAGGTGACGGAACAGCACATGGTCGAAATCCTCCAACTCGCCGAGTCATGGCCTGAGCGGCTGTACCTGGGGTTCGCGGCCGTCATCCTCGCGCCGGCGGCGGAGGAGACGCTCTTTCGCGGCATCTTGTTCACGGCACTCAAGCAACGCGGCCATCCCCGCGCCGCACTGTGGGGCACATCGCTGCTCTTCGGGGCCATCCACCTGAACCTGCCCTCGTTCCTGCCGCTGGCGCTGCTGGGCGTGGCGCTCGCCTGGCTCTACGAAACATCCGGCAGCCTGTTCGCGCCGATCCTCGCGCACGCCTGTTTCAACGCCGCCAACGCGCTGATGCTTTACCTGACCCAGATGACGGGCCAAAGCGGCTGAGCCATGAACGAATTCGAGTTGATCGCCCGCCTGACCCGCGCGCTGCCCACGAACGATTCGGTCGTCGTGGGCGCGGGCGACGACTGCGCGGTGCTCGATCTCGGCCTGCCCGACCGTTGGGTGCTGTTCAAAACCGACGCCGTGGTGGAAGGCATCCACTTCGCACCGGACGCGCCGCCGGAGAAAGTCGGCCACAAGGCGCTGGCACGTTGCCTGAGCGATGTCGCAGCTATGGCGGGCACGCCCACCGCCGCCCTGGTCACGCTTGGCCTGCCGCCGAAGTTGGACGTGGCCCGCGTCGAAGCCCTCTACGCCGGGATGCGCGAGTTGGCGCGACGGCAAGGCGTCGCTATTGTCGGCGGCGAGACCACCACGAACCCGGAGCGCCTGCTGGTCTCCATCGCGCTGGTGGGCTGGGTGGGCAAGGGCAAATGCCTCCGGCGCTCCGGCGCGAAGCCGGGCGACGCGATTTTCGTGACCGGCGAACTGGGCGGCTCGCTGGCCGGCAAACACTTGGAATTTGAGCCGCGCCTGGCCGAGGCGCGCTGGCTGGCGGAACATTTTCCGGTGTCGGCGATGATTGATCTGAGCGACGGTCTCGCCGGGGACCTGCGCCACGTGTTGAGCGCCAGCGGCGTCGGCGCCGAATTGCTCGCCTCCGCCATCCCGATCAGCCACGCGGCGAAGCGGGCGTTCCGCGACGGCGCCTCCCAGAAACCGCCGCTGCTCGCCGCGCTCACCGACGGCGAGGATTTCGAGCTGTTGTTCACCGTCGCCAGCCGCGCGGCGGTGCCCTTGCTCGACGCCTGGAAAAAGCAGTTTCCGCAACTCGCCCTCAAGTGCATTGGCAAAGTGACGGCCGGCCCCGCCGTCACGCTCCGCGACAAAGAGGACCTCCGGCCGCTGCCGGCGCATGGCTACGTTCATTTCGCATAGCCCGGCGGAGACCGAGGCACTCGGCGAGCGCTGGGGCCGCGCGGCCCAGCGCGGCTGGGTCCTCGCGCTCACCGGCGACCTCGGGGCGGGCAAGACGCAACTGGTGAAGGGTCTGGCGCGCGGCCTGGGCAGCGGGGCGCGGGTGCATTCGCCCACGTTCACGCTGGTCAACGAGTACCTCGACGGCCGGCTGCCGCTGTATCATCTCGACCTTTACCGGCTGGAAACGCCCGAGCAGATCACCGGTGCCGGCCTGGAGGAATTCCTGCGGCCCGACGGCGTGACGGTGATCGAGTGGGCGGAGCGATGGTTTGCGGAAGTCCGAGGTCCGAAGCGCGAAGTGCGAAGCGAGCCGGGCAAGCTCCGGCGCGTGGTCCTGGAAGTCCTCGGCGAGACGGAACGACGCATCACTTATGACGATCATGGCGCTTGAATTCTCCTCGCCGCAGCGGAGCGTGGCGGTGCTGAGCCACGGGAGCGCGGCAGGAACGCAGGACAATTGTCGGCCGCCCGCACGGGGCGTCATCCCGGAAGCCGAATCCCGAACGGACGCGCTGCTGCCGGTGGCCGTGGGCGAGGTTTCGAGCGAGGTGATCGAAGCCAGCGGCGATCGCGCCATGAAGCCGCTGGGCATGATCGAAGACGCGCTCCGGCAGGCGGGCGTCGAGCGCGAAGCAATCGAGTGCCTGGCCATTGGACTCGGTCCGGGGAGCTACACCGGCATTCGCGCGTCCGTCGCCCTGGCGCAAGGCTGGCAACTCGCCCGCGGGGTGAAGTTGCTGGGCGTGAGCAGCGCGGAAGCCATCGCCGCGGAGGCCGAAGCGGCCGGCTTGCGCGGCCGGGTGACCGTGGTCCTCGACGCCCAGCGCAATGAGTTTTACGTGGCGGTGTGGGAGATCGTCGCCGGGGAGCGGCGTGAAGTCGAACCGCTGCGGTTGGCGGGCCGTGAAGAGGTTCAGCGGTGGGCCGAGGCGGGCGAGCGGGTCGTCGGTCCCGAAGTGACGAAGTGGTTTTCATCCGGCCTATTGATCTTTCCGCGGGCGGCGGTCGTGGCCCGGTTGGCGTGGGGACGGACGGATTTCACGCCGGGCGAGAAGCTGGAGCCGATTTACCTGCGCGAAACGAAATTCGTGAAGGCCCCGCCGCCGCGGGTGTTACCGGTTTGAGTCGATCCCGATGAAAGCAGCGATTCTGTATGGCAAAGAGCAGGTGCGCGTGGAAGACGTCGAGCCGGCGCCGCTGAAGGCCGGCGAGGTGCGCGTCCGCATCGAAGCGGCGCTCACGTGCGGTACGGACCTCAAGGTCTTCAAACGCGGCTACCACGCGAGGATGATCGTACCGCCGGCGGTCTTCGGGCACGAATTCGCCGGCGTCATCGCGGAGGCCAAAAGTCCGGACTGGCGCGTGGGCGACCGGGTGGTGGCGGCCAATTCCGTGCCGTGCGGCGCCTGCTTCCACTGCGGCGCCGGCCAGGAAAACCTGTGCGACGACCTGCTCTTCCTGAACGGGGCCTACGCCGAGTCCATCGTGGTGCCGGCACGGATCGTCGAGAAGAATCTGCTGCGGCTGAAGCCGGAAACCGACTTTCGCGACGCCGCGCTGGTCGAGCCGCTGGCGTGCGTGGTGCAGGGCATCGAGGACGCCGCGCCGCGCGCCGGTCAACACGTCCTCGTGCTCGGCGCCGGGCCGATCGGATTGATGTTTGTGGCGTTGGCCCGGCACCGCGGTTGCGACGTGACGGTCGCCGGCCGCGGCGCGCAGCGGCTCGCCACCGCGCAGCGGCTCGGCGCCGCGCGCGTCGTTGACGTGTCCAGCCGGCAAGATCTGGTGAACACCCTGCAAACGCAGGCGAAATCCGCGTTCGACGTGGTGATCGAAGCGGTGGGCCAGCCGGGCGTCTGGGAGGCGGCGGTGCGACTGGTGCGCAAGGGCGGCACCGTGAATTTCTTCGGCGGTTGCCCCGCCGGCGCGCAAGTGTCGCTGGACACCGGCCTGATCCACTATTCCAACCTGACGTTGCGGGCGAGTTTCCACCACACGCCGCGCACGATCCGCCGGGCGCTGGAGATCATCGAGGCCGGCGTGGTGCATGCGCGGGATTTCGTGGACGGCGAGTGTCCGCTGACGCAGTTGCCCGAGTTATTCCAGGCAATGGCCGCCGGCAATCGCGCCGTGAAGACGCTTATCCGCGTCCACGAGTGAAGGTCCGGAATCCGGAAGGCCCGCGGGCCACCGGCGAATTCCGTTTCACCCTTCGGCCTTCGGCCTGCGGACCCCGGACTTTCCCTTCATCTGCCGGTGGACGAAAAAGTAGTAAATCGCGCCCAGCACCAGCATCCCGCCGCCGAGCCAGGTGGAAATCGTGCGGGTCACGTTCTGGGTCTCGCGCAGGTCCTGGCCCATCCGGACGCCGACGTAGCAGAGCACCGCGCACCAGAGGGCCGAACCGAGCAGCGTGTAGAGCGAGAACCGCCGGTAGTCCAGCCGGACAATGCCCGCCGGGATGCCGATGAGATGGCGCACCACCGGCAGCAGGCGCGAGATGAAGATGCCCAGCGCGCCGTAATGCGCCGCCCAACGCTCCGCCCCTTCCACCTTGGGCGGCGGGATGAGGACGTATTTGCCGTAGCGCATCACCAGCGGACGCCCCGCCCAACGCGACGCCCAATACATCCCCGTCGCGCCCAGCCACGAGCCGAGCGCGCCAGCCATCACGAGGCCGATCTGCGCCGGCCAGCCGGTCAAATGCAAACCCAGAAAAGGAATGCCGTTGTTCCACGCCAGATGCGCGGCCGGCGGCAGGACGACCTCGCTGGGCAGCGGCAGGAACGAGCTTTCGATGGCCATGAACAAGGCGACCAGCCAGTAGCCCCAAGCGGTCAGCGCATCGGAGTACCAATGCAGCAGCGGATCGATGATCTGCGCCTTGATGAAATGCATGACGGCGCGGCGTTATAGCCGAAAAACGGGGCCGTGCAAGCGGCATCGGGCGGCGGTTGGCTGCGGGCGCCGGCTACGGGCTGGAATTCGTCGGCGCGGCGCCCCCCGGCGCGGCCGGGAGCGCTGGCCGCCCCACCGTTCGGGCCCGCGGATGCTGCCGCGCCTGCTCCGTTTCCCAGGCGTCCACTTCCGCGGCGCTCGCCGGCCGCGGCCAGACGGCGTCGCGGGCGCGCCACCAAGTCTTCATGGTTCCAGTGGAGGCACTGACCACCGGCGAGGGATCACCGCCATTGTCCACGCCGTCTTCGCCGACGGAGTAGAGCAGGAACGAGCCGTCGGCGTTCAGCCGGTAACGCAGCGGCTGGCCATCCATCGGGTCGAGTGGCACCGCGGCCAGGAATTCGGGAACCAGCGCCCGCAGTTCGCCCGGATTGCGTCCCTGCCGAAGCTGGTAGCGCCTCACCGCGAGGGCGGCCACGACCAGGCGGCGCTCCGTTTCGATGTCCGCCAGCTTCAACAGAACGCTTCGCATCAGTTCGGGCGTGATGAACGGCAACCAGTCGTCCGCGTGCGGATGCGACTTGCTGACTCGGTCGGCGGCGGTGTCGAAGTTCTTCAGCGCCGTGGTGAAAGCCAAGTCGGATCGCGCCGTCCGCACCGCTTCCAGGGCGGCCTGATAGTGTTGCGCCGCCACCAGTTCATCCTCGTAAGACCACAGCCATCGCCACGCCAGATAACCGATCGGCGTGCGCCGGAGGACGGCGGCCGGATGCTTGAGGAATTCCTCGCCGTAGTCGAGCAGACCTGACGTGTTGGCGGCGGCGCCGTTCAGCGGGAAGTCCACCATGGACCGGTAATCGTCGTAGGAATCCCGCCACTGCGCGAATATTTGGCGCCCCATTGCCCGCTCCATGGCGAAGCTCGCTTCGGCACGGCGGAGGAAGTCCGGCGAGGCCCAGGCCGCCTGGAGTTCGGCCAGTTGGTCATCCGTCCAACCCGGCGCCTGCAGGGCCTCCCACGTCGCGCTCAACAGGATTTGGTTGATGGCGATGCTGACCAGTTGGGAGATCAGCAGCGGCTCGTCGCCGTAGCGCGCTGCCAGCGCCGTCGTGGCGCGCAGGTCTTCCCAGGCCTCGGAGGAGCGGCCTTCGTGGAGGTTCAGCAGCGTCACCGAGGCCAGCCACTGGGCCGCTTTCTTGAGACTGGCCAAATGAGGCAGAGGCAACGCCGGACCCAGCGAGTAATCCAGGTCAAACTGGAGAACGGGACTCGCCACGGCCGCGCGCACGGCGTCCAAGGCCGCTTGGTTGGTTTCGACTGCGGCCGCCAACACCGGCCACAGATTGGTCGTGTCCTCCGTCGGCAGGACCGCCTCGGCCCAGGCGACGCGGGCGCGGCCCGGCGCCACGGCGGTCATCGCAGGCACCGGATTCTGGAGCGAGCCGAGTTGGCTGGCGGCGAAGGAGAGCGCCGAGGCGCCGTTCGGGCCGTTGGTCGGCGGCGGTGGCGTCAGTTCGGCGATCGTCAGCTTCTCGCCGTGGGCGCGGAGTTGACGCCGGTAGGCTTCCACCGCGGCTTTGAGCTGGTAATGCTTGACGACCGGGCAACCCGCGAGGAACGCGAGCAGCAGCACGGCTGCGAGGCGGAGGATGGTGTGCGGTTGTTTCACGGGGTCTCGAGTGGGTGTCGTCGGGCTTCGGTCCGTTCCCAAGCCGCGACCTCCGCGGCGCTCGCGGGCTGCGGCCAGACAGCGTCGCGGGCCCGGTACCACGCACCCGCGTCCCCCGGATCGAAGCCGCCGATGACGGGCGGCTTGGATGGCGCCGGTGCTGGCAGCGTCGGATCGCCGCCGTTGTCCACGCCATCCACGCCCACGGAATAGAGCAGGAACGAGCCGTCGGCATGCAACCGATAACGCAGCGGCCGGCCGTCCATCGGATCCAACGGCATGGCGGGCAGGAATTCCGGCACCAGCGCGCTCAAATCGTCCGGATAACGGCCGTGTCGAAGCTGGCAGCGCTTCAGGGCAATGGCGGTCACGATCAGGCGGCGCTGGATGTTGACGCAGGCCAGCCTCAGCAATATGACTCGGATCCAGTCGTCGCGGGCCACAAACACCTGGGCGAACCAGCCGCTGTCTTGGGGGTGACGCTGGCGCACCCGCGCCCACTGCGCGTCGAAGCCACGCAGCGCCGCGGTGAAGGACCGGTTCGTCGCGGCCAGGCGCATGGACGCCACGGCGGCTTGGCAGAGTTGCGCCTGCGCCAGTTCGTCCTC
The DNA here is from genome assembly GCA_021780115.1 of bacterium. Taxonomy (GTDB): domain Bacteria; phylum Verrucomicrobiota; class Verrucomicrobiia; order Limisphaerales; family JAJXZI01; genus JAJXZI01. The sequence goes on from JAJXZI010000152.1 coordinate 12,435, forward strand.
GTAGGACCACAGTCCCCGCCACGCCAGATACCCGGCCTGGGTGCGCTGGAAGACGGCCTGCGGATGCTTGAGAAATTCCTCACAGTAGGCGGCCCAATCCAACGAACGCATGGCCGCCAAGAAAGAAACACCCAGCGACTGGTACTCTTCATACGAATCCCGGCATCGCGCGAACATCTGCTCGTCCATCGCCCGGTCCATCGCGAGGCTCGTTTCGACTTGGTCGAGAAAGTCCGGCGCCGCCCAGGCCGTTTGCAGTTCGGCGAGTTGCGCCTCGGTCCAGCCAGGCGCCTGCAGGGCCTCCCACGTCGCGTTCAACATGTCTTGGGCGATGACGAGGCGGACCAATCGCGAGACCAACACCGGCTCGCGGCCGCAATGGTCCACCAGCGCGGTGCCGGCGCGCAGGTTCTCCCAGGCGTGGGTGAAGCGGCCTTCGTGAAGGTCCAGGGCGATGGCCGCCGCCAGCCAGCGGGCGGCGCGTTCGAGCGGACCCAAGTGCGGCAACGGTAGCTCGAGACCGAGGCTGTAATTCAGGTCGAACTGGACCACGGGATTCTCCAACGCCTGGCGCAACTGGGCCAACACCGGCCGATTAGTCTCGATGGCGGCGGCCAATTGCGGCCAGAGGTTGGTCGTGGCGCGCGTCGGCAGGATCGCCTGGACCCAAGCGACGCGGGCGCGCCCGGGCGCGACGAGGGTCATTGTCGGCGGATCCGGCAGCAGGCCAAGTTGGCCGGCGGCCGACCAGAGCGCGAAGGCGCCGTTCGGGCCGTTGGTCGGCGGCGGCGGCGTCAGTTCGGCGATGGTCAGCTTCTCGCCTTGGGCGCGGAGCTGTCGCCGGTAGGCTTCCACCGCGGCTTTGAGCTGATAATGCTTGAAGAGCGGGTAGCCGATGGCCAACGCCAGCGCCAGCGCGCCGGCGGCCAGGAGAATCTTGCGCGGCTCTTTCATGTTTCGTTCCGTCCGAGTCTCCGGCGGACCAACCGAGTTGGACCGAGGCGCCACGGCCTCATCACGCGGTTTGTCGTTTCAGCAAGCGCCCTGGCCTCGGGGCGGAGGCCGATGGGGCCAAGCGGTTTCGGAGAGCTTCGTCCCTTTCACGCCTTCAAAAAATAATTCCGCTGCTTCGCGCTGATTGGGCGGCCGAGTTTCTCCAGGACTTGCAGCATGTCTTCCCAAACCTTGCGCTTTTCACCGAGGGCCTGGTTGCGCAGCAAATACGCCGGGTGGTACGTCGGCATGAGCGGGATGCCGCGATACTCCCGCCACTGGCCGCGCAGCCGCGTGATGCCCACCGTCTTGCCCAGCAGGCCCTCGACCGCCGTCGCGCCCAAGGCGACGAGCACCCGGGGCCGGATCAAGTCGATCTGCTCGTGCAGCCACGGGAGGCAGGTCTTCATCTCGTCCGGCGTCGGTTTGCGGTTGCCGAACGGCTGCCCGGGCGTGTCGGGCCGGCACTTGAGGATGTTGGCGATATAAACCTGGTCGCGGGTGAACCCCATGGTCTGGATGATCTTCGTCAGCAACTGGCCGGCCTTGCCGACAAACGGCTCGCCCTGCGCGTCTTCGTCGGCCCCCGGCGCCTCGCCGACGAACATCAACTCCGCATCGGGGCTGCCGACGCCGAAGACGACGTTTTTCCGGGAGACGGCCAGGTGCGAGCACTTCACGCAGGCCAACGCGCGCTGTCGCAGTTCGGCAAACGCCGCGGCCTTGGCGGCGGGGTTGAGCGGCGGCGACGGTTCGGTCGTCGCGCCAGCCGATGCCAGGATGAGTTCGGGAGTCGGCGGTGGCGGCGCGAGAGTAACCGGCGCGGCCGGGGCGACGGGCCGCTGCTTTTCCGAGATTGGGTCTTGGGGGCGTGGGCGAGCGGCGGGCGGGCGGGCGGTCACGCCGCCAGCCGGCCGCAAAGCGGCCAGCGTGTCCGGAGAAACCAGGGCGAACTTGACGCCGTGCGCTTTGAGGTCTTCCAGGTGTCGGATGGCGGCGTCCAGGAGTCGGTCGTAAACCTCAGACATCGGCGGTGAGCGTAGCGGCCCGGGGCGCAGGCTGCACCCCTTTTTGTGAAGCCTTTCTGTGAAGCGCCGCATTCGGCGGGACGGGGAACCGCGTGCTCCCGCGGACTCGTCTTCACTGGGGCACCGTCCGCTCAGGCTTCACGCGCCTCGCCTCCTGGTGATGCGGCCCGCCGACTGCAAGTCGGCTTGCCCTCCACAGTCCGAACGTTGCAACGCAACGCGTCGATCCCTTTCGGAATCGACGCGCGCCATGCCCGCAAAACTACCCGATGCTACTCGTAGGGGTTCGGGACGTGGGGCGCCTTGGCGACTTCCTTCTGTTCGTGAGGAGTCGTGGTATCGTCTTTCTCCGCACGCGCCGCGCGGACTTCGTCCGGGGTCACTTCCTTGCCCGAATTGCCGAAGGAGTTGTACACGTAGGTCAAGGCGTTCGCGATGTCCTCGTCGCCGAGCGGCAGCGACGGCATGCTGGAGTCGAAAGCGTGGCCGTTGACGGTGATGGCGCCTTGGCGCCCGTGGAGGAGGATTTTGATCGCCCGTTCCTTGTTGGCGTTCAGGAAGTCCGACCCCGCCAGCGGGGGAAATTGGTTCGGGATTCCCTGACCGGTGGGCTGGTGGCACAAGGCACAGATGGAGGCAAAGAGCCGGCTACCCTGCTCAATTCGCTCGGCCTTGGACTTGGCATTGCTAGCCACCGGTGGAACGCCGTAAGTGGCGCCGGCCGCCACCCAATTCTTGATCGTCGCGCGCTCCTCCGCAGTCATCGCCTCGCACTCCGGACTGTTGCCCGCCGGCATGGACTGTTTGTAGTACTGCCCCTTCCAACTGTCCCAGACCCTCCGCTTGATCTGCTGGCGCTCGCCGAAGGCGGTCTTGTAGTCCAGCCAGTTGTACAAGAATCGGCTTTCATCATTGTGGCACCGGGCGCATTTGCCCATGAAGATCGGCAACACGTCGCGGAGATAGGTGGGCGCCTGGGAATCAGGAAGCGAAGCGACTTTCGTCGTGTCCGCCAGCCGGGCGGCCGGAATCCCTGTTTCAAGTTTGGCCGGTACTACTGCGGTCCCCTTGGAGGTGTCGCGCGCACTGGCGACCGCCGGGCCGAAACCCATTACCACAAGCGCGGCGGCCATGGCGGAACCCAAGCACGCCTTCCATTGATGACCTCGATTTGATGCATTCATGGTCGAGTTTTATGTTGTTCGAGGAATCCTCCGCAGGTGTTGTGCCGGAATCTCGCCGGTGCTCCGGACACGTGAACGGCAGTTGCCAACTCCACATCCAAGTGGCTTGGAGTTGAAGGGTTACAACTATTCCGCCGATTCGACGTCCAGCCTGCTCGGGCCGTCCGCTGGGCGGCGCCGTTGTCACGATGCGACGCTGTGAAAGCGTCGAAAGGTTGATCGGGAGAGCGGGAGACAACACGCAAGTTGTTGCGCCGGAAGAAGGAACTGCCGGCGGTCACACGGATGTGACAGCCAAGGCGCCCGATTCACATCGTTGGAACAACCTCTCCGCCCGGACGTCTCCCCCGGCCGCCATCGCCCGAAGACAGGTTGGGCTAGGCCAAGCCGGCGGCGCCGGCTTTCGGGGTGCCCGGCACGCCGCCCCGGAAGTCAGCCGGATTGAGTTCGTGCTTCTTCAAGAGCCGGTAGAGCGTGCCCCGCGGCAACCGGGCGTCGCGCGCGGCGGAGGTGACATCGCCGCGGCAGGTGACGAGCAGGTTCTTCAGATAATCCGCTTCAAACAAGGCCAGCCGGCGTTCCCGGAGCGCGAAGTAGCCGCCGTTGTCGGCGGGCGCCTCGCCGGCGTGGGCCACGAGATCATCCGGCAGATCCTCGACGAGGATCACCTCGCGCCGGGCTAGGGCGAGGGTCCGCTTCAAGACGTTCTGCAACTCGCGCACGTTGCCTGGCCAGGAATAGCTGGTGAGGACCTCGATCGCCTCCGGGCTGATTTCGACGCGGCCCTTGTCCATCTCCTTGGTGTAGAGCGCCGTGAAGTGGTCCACCAGCAACGGAATGTCCTCCGCCCGCCGCCGCAGGGGAGGCAGTTCGATGCGCACCACGTGGATGCGATGGTACAGGTCCAGCCGGAAGCGCTCTCGTTTGACTTCGTCCTCCAGATTGGCCGAAGAGGCCGCCACGATCCGCACGTTCAGGTCAATCTCCTTGGTGCCGCCCACGCGGCGGATTTTGCGCTCCTGGAGGACGCGCAGGAGTTTGGGTTGCAGCCGCAACGGGAGCTGGCTGAGTTCGTCCAGGAAGAAGGTGCCCTGGTTGGCGAACTCCAGCAGCCCCAGGGTCTGGCTCTGGGCGCCGGTGTAAGCGCCCCGTTCGTGCCCGAAGAACTCGCTTTCCATGAGTTCATCGGGAATGGCGCCGCAATCCACCGGCACAAACGGCGCGTCCTTGCGACGGCTGCGCTGGTGGATGGCCCGCGCCACCAGTTCCTTGCCCGATCCGGTTTCGCCCATAATCAGGACGTCCACGTTGACCTCGGCCACGCGTTGAATGTGCTCGAAGACCTGCCGCATGGCCGCGCTCTGGCCGAGGATTTCGCCGAAACCGTAGGAGCGCTCCACCTGGCGGCGCAGGAGGCGGTTCTCCTCGCGCAGCCGTTTGCCCTCGAGCAGCCGCTGGGCGTTGGCCAGCAGGTCCGCCGGCAGAAACGGCTTGGTGATGTAATCCGCCGCGCCCAGTTTCATGCTTTCGACGGCGGTCTCGACGGTGGGATACGCCGTGAGCATGAGGACCGCCAGGCTGGGGTCCCGCTCGCGCGCCAAGCGCAGCAACTCCACGCCGCCCAAGCCGGGCATCCGGATGTCTGCAATCAGCAAGTCCACGCTCTCCTTGGCCAGGCGCTCGGCGGCGCGGACGCTGTCGCTCTCCACCAGGATTTCCGCGTCGGGCAGCTTCTGCAGCGTGTCCGCGCAGACTTCGAGCATGCCGGTTTCGTCGTCCACCACGAGGATTCGGGTCCTAGCCATGCGATGCGTCGGTTCGTTCGGGGATTTCCATGGGGAATTTGAGGGTGAAGCGCGTGCCGTGGCCGACCTCGCTCGCCAGTTCGATCTCCCCGCCGTGGCTGCGGATCAGCCCCGAACAGATGGAGAGTCCGAGGCCGGTGCCGCGGCCTTCTTTCTTGGTTGAAAAAAACGGCTCAAAGACCTTCTCGCGAATTTCCTTGGGGATGCCGGTCCCGGTGTCCTCCACGACCACGGCGACTCCCGCCTTGCCGTTGAGCAGCGGGACCGGACCCGGTGGAGCCGCCACGCGCAGCCTTCCGCCGTGGGGCATCGCGTCCAAGGCGTTCAAGAAGAGGTTCAGAAACACCTGCTCCAGTTCGTTGGCGTTGGCCTGGACCAGGGGCAGCCGCTCGGGAAGCTGGTCTTCGATCTGCACGCCGTTGCTGCGGGCGTGCTCCTCGATCATGGTGAGCGACTTGCGGATGGGAAAGCGGACATCGAGCGGGACGCGGGTGCCGACGGAGGGCCGGCAATACGACAGCAGACCTTGCGCGATGCGGGCCACCCGGTTGGCCAGGTCCGTGATCTTGCCGAGTTCCTGGGCCACTTTGGGCGACATCTGGGCGCGGTGATCGGACAACAGCAGGTCGGCCTTGGCGCTAATGATGGCGATGGGGTTGTTGACCTCGTGGGCCACCTGCCCGGCCAGCTCGCCCACGGCCGCCAGCTTGCCCGCCCGCATCATCTGGGCCTGGGTCTGCTTTTGCTGCGTGATGTCTTGGGCCAGTTCCACGACTTGGCTGACGTTTCCCGCCGCGTCCGGCAGCGGCGCGGTCGTCACCTGGAACACGCGCTCCGTCGCCCCGGGGGGCGGCGGGTCGGCCAGTTCCGTCACCCGGATCTGGCCGTCGCGCAACGTCTGGCTCGCGGGCGAGTCTTCGCCTTCGAGCCGGGCGGCGGCGGTTGGGGTTCCCACCGTTGTGACGAACCACTCGTGCCATCGGTTGCTGACCCAGGATGGTTGCAGCGCACGGTTCAAGACGCGCAACCCGGCGCCAGTCGTGGCCAGGGACCGTTCCAGAAGCTGCCGCTCCGCCAGCGCGCGTTCGGCCAGCGCTTCGAGGCGCCGCTCGTTGTAGCGCATGCGCTCGGCCAGCGTCGTGACGAAATACGCCGTCAGGAACAGGATGACGGTGTGCAACACCCCGGAAGTGACGACGAACAGCGAGTGGTGCGCCGGATGAAACACCTCGCCGCCCCGCGCGAAATGCGGGTAAATCTCCAGCGTGTAATGCTCGAGTACTTCCGCCCATTCCGCCCAGATTAAGCCGCCGAAGAGGAAACTCCCGGCCGCCGCGATCCCGTAACATTGGCGGCGCGACAGCAGAATACCGCCGATGATGACGTGAAAAACCATCATCATGGACAGCGGATTTTCCACGCCGCCCGAAAACTGCAGCAACACCGTGAGGATCCCCAAGTCCACGTAGGCCTGGACCGGCAGGATCCACGGCAGGCCGCGCTCCCAGCGCAGCAGCAGGATGTAGAGGCCGTTGACGCCGGCCAGCGCGGTGACGACAAACACCAGCGGCCACCAGACCTCCGCCGGCAGCCACTCGACGAGCTTGACCGTGATAATCACCAGCAGCGCGGCCACCAACACCGCGATCCACCGCATCGCAATGAACCACCGGGCATAGAGCCGGGTGCGTTCGGCCTCGGTGAGGCGCGGCTGCCGCAGCCATTCCTCGTCGGCCTGTGGCGGGGCCAGGAACGCGGGCGAGCCTCTCAGAATGCTCCAACCGACCACCAGACCCACCATCAGCGAACTAAACAGTCCCCCCGCCTTGTAGAGCAGGTGGATCGTCGGCATGTCCAGATGGGTGAGCCAGGTCCGCTCCGCGATTTCGTACAGGATGCCCAGGACGGCGAGGACGACGAGGGCATAGACCAGCGGACGGAGGAGTGGGGCCACGCGCGCTTTGCCGCGCGCGGCGGTGGGGTTCCGCTCGTGCTCATCCATAACAGGCTGGTTGCCCTCCATTCTGCCGTGAACACGGCGGCTTGGCAACTCAGCCCCAAGATTTCATCCAATAAGTTGCGACGGTGATCTCGGCCCAATACCTATTGGATTGAACGCAATCCCCAACCCGCCACCGGATCGGATGCGGCGGCGCATTCCCGGCCAGGCTCAAGTTTGGGAAGACTCAGAGCGTGCGGGCGCGGTAGAAACGCACCGTCGCGCTGGACTGGTCTGTAACATTGAACGCGCCTGGCGCGGCGTTCAGAGGGGAAGATCCCAGGGAGAAGAATTTAATCACCGTCCAATTCACCAAATCGGGCGACACTTCGACCACCACGTTGCGGCCGGCGGCGGCCGGCAAAGGCAACGCCACCAGAAACAGCGGAACGGACGGGGATCCGATAATCTGCCGGTCGCTGGTGTAAGCCGTGGCGGAGAGCATCCATAAGGCGGTGCCAGCCCCGGACCACAGGGCGCTGTAGGAGTCGCCGACGCGAGTGGTGGCGACCGCAATCAGGTTTTGGCCGGCGAAGAACTCGACCCGTGCGATCCGCTGTGCCGGGTCGTTCACGGTGACCGAGAGCGGCACCTCGCCGCGCAGCGTCACCAGGACGCCGACCGTAGGCGGATCCACCGTCACGGCCGGCACCGTGGGATTCGAGACCACCAAGACTGCCCCGGTCGCGCAGACGGTGGCGCCGGCGCTGTTGGAAACGGCATAGAACAGGCTGTCGGTGCCGGCAAAAGCATCGCTGGGCGGCGAGTAACAGAACGCCCCGCCCGGTGTGGCTCCCACCCAGCCACCGGCCAGGGTGAGGTTCGTCACCGCCGCCACGAAGGACGGGCTGGTTGCGGGGGAGTTGCTGTCCAGGCTGGCGAGGGCGGCCCAACTGAAGTGCAGGGAAGTGTTCGCCAACGCGACCCATTGCCACGGCGGCACGGGGGCGGGGTGGATGGTGATCGTCTGGCGGGCGCTGGTCTGGTTGCCGCACGCGTCGGTCGCCGTCCAGGTGCGGACGAGTTGGTGGCCTGAGGCAGATCTGCCCGGCAGGTTGGTTTCGGTCATCGTCACCACCGGAGCAGGGTCGGCGCTGTCGGTCGCCGTCATCGCCGGTGGAGGTGGCATGGCGTCAGACGCGACCGTCGTGTCCGGCGGCACGCCCACCAACACCGGAGGCGTCGTGTCCCGCACCGTGAGGATCTGGGTGGCGACGCGCTGGTTGCCGCACGCGTCGGCCGCCGTCCAGGTGCGGATCAAATCGTAATTCTGGGGACAACTTCCCGCCGTCCGGCTTTCCGTCATCGTGACCACCGGCGCGGGGTCGCAGTTGTCCACCGTCGTGACCACGGGGGCCGTCGGCACCGCGTCGTACTCCACGGTTGCATCGGGCGGTACACCGACCAACACCGGGGGCGTGGTGTCCCGCACGGTGAGGATTTGGGTGGCGGTGTTCTGGCTGCCGCAGGCGTCGGTGGCCGTCCAGGTGCGCACCAGCCGGTAACTCTGCGGACAATCGCCGGGCACTCGGGTTTCCGTCATCGCGATCTGCGGGGCGGGACCGCAGTTGCCCGTCGCGGTCACGACGGGCGGTGCCGGCACGGCGTCGCACTCCGCTGTGGCGTCCGCCGGCACGCCCGCGAGAGCCAGTTGTCGGTTGGCCGGCGCCACGAGCAGGAGAAGACTCAAGGACTGACCGGCAGCGCTCGGTTGATCCGGCCCTGTCACCACAGCGTTGACGGTGTGGAGGCCCGCCGCCGCACGCCAACTGCTTTGTCCGCCGGGACCGTCCACGGCAACCAGCGTCAAGGTCCCTCCGGGCGGGATGGAGTTGGGCGCGTCGGCCCAAGCGACGGGTGGCCCGCCGTCGATCTGGAAGGCCAACCGGAAGCCGACGCCTTGCCTTGTGGCGGCTGCGCCCACGTTCACGACCGTGGCGCTGAACCACACGGGGGCGCCTTCCACGGGGGTGGCGGGCACCGCCTCCACAGAGAGCACTTCGAGGTCGGCCTTGTTAGTGATGGCCGTGGCAAGATTCGAAAACGGCGAAGTGGTGAACCCCTGAAAGGCCGAAACGCGGAACCAATACGGATACGTATCCGCGGGAAAACCGGCCGGGTCAACCACCGTGTAACGGGTCACGTCCGGGCCGGTGGTGGTGAAGAGGGTGAAGTTGGTTCCGTCGAGCGACCGCTCGATGTTGAAACCGTCCTCGTTCGTGGAGTTGTCATTCCAAAACAAGGTGACTTCATGGCTGCCCGTGACGACCGCCCGCAACTGATCGGGGGGGGCGGCCCTCCCGGGGTGTAGGCAATTTGGTTGGAGGGGTCGCTTTCCGTGTGCGAGCCATCGTAAGCCGTCACATAGAACAGGTAGGTCACTCCCGTTTGCAGGTTGGTGATGGTGAACTGCGTTTGGCTGCCCACATCCACCCGTTGTGGCGCGTTGGTGGTGCCCCAGGCGGCGACGTAGAAACAATACCCCGCAACGCTGGGGTCCGGACTCGGATCCCAAGCCAGCGTGACGGGCTGGGTTGGCGGAGGGCTTTGACTCCAGGCCGGAGCCGCAAGCAGGACCAGAAGCGGGATCCAGACGCCAGAAGCCAGGGCCGCGGCGACCGAACACTTTCTGTTCAGGAAACACTCCAAGAGCGCGATTGCGACCGGCCGGAATTCCAAAACCCCTGCATGCCCTGCTGGATTACTCGGACT
>JAJXZI010000120.1 GCA_021780115.1 bacterium
CAAGGTGTGTGTTGGAACTTGAAACGGCTGGCCCATTGGGAAATGGCATGAAGAACCTTGCCAGCGACGTTCGCCGACGGGATCAAACCGCAGGCCGCGCGGCGGCAAAGCGCCGCCGGTCGGCCCGCGATTTTGCGCCGAGGCTCCGTCATGACCCGCGGCGGAGTCGAGGCGCTCCAAGAACAGCTATGGGCCGAAGCGACGCGCCGCAGCCTGGGCCGCGCCAACGCAGTTTTGATTGTGGCTGACGGGGCGGTGTGGATTTGGAACCGGGCGGGCGACCGCTTCCCCGGCGCTCGGCAGCGAGTGGACTTTTACCACGTCAGCCAGCACCGGTGGGCCGCGGCCCGCACGCTGCATCCGCAGGACCCGGCCGCGGCGCCTGACCTGCGCCCCGATGCTCGCTTCTGGCCGAATTGCGCTTGACCCCACCCGCGCCGGCAGTCCCCAATACCGCCGCCCTTATGAAGCTCGGTCTTTGGCGGAATCGCCTTCCCATCCTGTTCGCCGCGGCGCTGTCCCTCGCGGGCTTCACCGGCTGCCAAACCGCGCCGCGACCCGGCGCAGTCGCGCCCCGCAGAGGCGACGAAATCGTCGTGGCCGGCCGGTTCATCCACACCGGAGGCGCACGGGTAGTTACGTGGTTGGATCCGGGCGGCTACGACGGTTACCGGGTCGAGCGCCGCTTCAGTCCGCTGGACCAGGCGGACTGGCAGAAGTCGAAGGCGGCTGTCCAGGACTTGGAAACGCCCAATCGCTACAACCTGCGCCGGGCGGGCCTGACGGACGCGGAGGTCGAGCGGGTGCGCGGCGGAGGGTGGGACCTGCCGACGTTGCGGCGGGTGGTGGACCAGTTTGTCCTGCATTACGACGTCTGCGGCACCAGCCGGCAATGCTTCCAGGTGCTGCATGACCTGCGCGGGCTGAGCGTGCATTTCCTGCTCGACTTGGATGGCACCATCTACCAGACGCTCGACGTCAAGGAGCGCGCCTGGCACGCCACCACCTCGAACTCGCGCTCCGTCGGCATCGAGATCGCCAACATGGGCGCCTACGGGCGGAACGAGAAGAATCCGTTCGCCGAATGGTACACCCGCGACGCCCAAGGCACGCGCCTGACCATCCCGGCGCGCTTCGGCGACGGCGGCCTCCGCACGAAGAATTTCGTCGGCCGCCCCGCCCGGCCGGACCCGATCGCAGGCGTAATCCAGGGCCAGGAGTTGATCCAATACGACTTCACGCCGCAGCAGTATGACGCGCTCATCAAGCTCACCGCCACGCTCTGCAAGGCGCTGCCGAGAATCAAATGCGACTATCCGCATGACGCCGCGGGCCGCCTCATTCCCCACCAACTGCCCGACGACCAACTCCGCGGCTACGAAGGCGTGCTGGGCCACTTCCACATCCAGACCAACAAGACCGATCCCGGCCCGGCGTTCCAATGGGATTACGTCATCGGCCGCGCGCGGAAGCTGATGGGCCTTTGCCCGGACGCGGCCTTGGACCGGCGCGGGGCGGCGCTCCTGCTCCAGGAGCGCTAGCCATAAAACGCCGCCGGCTTCAGGTCCCATTCTTCCACGAGGTTCGTCGGGATCTCCTTCAGGAAGCGCGAGGGGATTTGCATCATGTCACCGCTGTCGCCGTAGCCGGCGCGGAGGAGCGGGAAACTCAGGTAAAGCTCGTTCCGCGCCCGCGTCACGGCGACGTAGAACAGCCGCCGCTCTTCCTCCTCGCCCTCCTCGGTGTCCATCGCCCGCGCGTTGGGAAACAGTCCGTCGCACAGCATGATGACGAAGACGACGTCGAACTCCAGTCCCTTGGCTTGGTGGATGGTGGAGAGCCGGAGTTGCTCGGTGTCGCGGGCGGCAGCCTGGCGATCCTCGGCCTCGACGTTGGTCAGCAACGCCAGTTGGGTCAGGCACTCGGCCAAACCGTGGAACTGGCGGGCGAAGACGGCCAGTTGCTCCAGGTCGTCGAGGCGGCGCTGGTAATTGTCGTAGCTCTCCTGGAGATATTCCTCGTAACCGGCTTCCAGCACCAACCGGATCATTTCCGCCGGCTGTTGGCGCACGGGAGGCCGCTCAAGCTGGGCGAGGGTTTCGGCGAATTGCGGCCAGTCCTTCGCCGCCTTCTTCGGCACCGCCTTGGCGCTCGCCTTCAACGCCGCCGCGAGCGCGCCGGGCGGAAAGGGCGCAGACTCGTTGACCGCGGCGGCGAGCGGCTCATCCTCGACGCTCCAGTCGGGATCGGTGCCCGCCGTTGCGACCGGTTGGATCGCGTCCAGCGGCTCAGCATTCGGGGCGGTAGGCGTGGACGGCTTTTCGCCTTCTTGAACTGGCCCTTGCCCTGCCTCAGACGGCGTGGTGTTCGGCGCGTGGGCGACGGCCGGCAACTGAGCGCTGAACTCGCGCCAGAGCTTGTCCGCCGCCTTGGGGCCGACGCCTGGCAGCATGCGCACCAACCGCTGGAACGCCAGTTCGTCCCGCGGATTGGACACCAGTCGCAGAAACGCGATCACATCCTTGATGTGCGCCTGCTCGAAGAAGCCGATCCCACTGGTGATGGTGAACGGGATGTTGCGTTTGCGTAGTTCGAGCTGCAATTCCAGCGCATGAAAGTGTGAGCGGTAGAGCACGGCCATGTGGTCCAGGCCGGTGCCTTCCTCGTGCAACTCCAGCACGCGCTGCGCTACGAACGCCGCCTGCTGATAGCCGTCGTGGCAGGCCACGAGCGCCGGGCGGCCACCGCCCTTGCGGGCCGGCGCGAGTTGCTTGGGATGCTGGCGGACATTGGCTTTGATGGCCGCATTGGCCACCTGGAGGATTTCAGGCGTGCTGCGGTAGTTGGTTTCGATCTTGTAAATGCGCGCCGCGGGATACCGCTGGGGGAACTTGAGGATGTTCTCGAAGTTGGCCCCGCGCCAGGCGTAGATGCTTTGGGCGTCGTCGCCCACAACCATGACGTTGCGATGCCGCGCCGCCAAGAGGTCGATCAAGTCGCCCTGGAGATGGTTGGTGTCCTGGTATTCGTCCACCAGGATGAACTGGAACCGCCGCTGGTAATGCTCCCGCACGTCGGCGTGTTCCTGGAGCAGCCGCAGCCATTGGGCCAGCAGATCGTCGAAGTCCATCGAATTGTTCGCCCGCTTGCGCTCGGCGTAACGGCGCTGGAGATCGGCGAGCGTCCCGGCCAGCGGTTCGAACCAGGGGAACTGCCGAGTCAGCAGCGCGGGGATGGGCTGGCACGTGTTGGCCGACAGGGAAAACACCTCCGCCAGCGCGTCCACCTTGGGAAAGCGCGTGGCCTTGGCGTCAATTCCTGCCTCGCCCACGCAGACCTTGAGCAGATCGAGGGCATCCTCGCGGTCGAGGATCGAGAAATCGCGCTGCCAGCCGAGCAAGGGCGCGTGTTGGCGCAGGATGCGGTTGCCGATGGCGTGGAACGTGCCGCCCCAGAGCGTCGCCGGTTCTTGTCCGAGCAAATCCGCCACGCGCCGCATCATCTCCTTGGCGGCTTTGTTCGTGAAGGTCAGCAGGAGGATGCGCTCCGGCGGAATGCCTTGCTCCAGCAGATAGGCGACGCGATAGGTGAGCGTCCGCGTCTTGCCCGAGCCCGCGCCGGCGATGACCAAGGCTGGTCCCGGCGGCGCGGTGACGGCGGCGAGTTGCTGCTCGTTGAGTTCGCGCGCGTAGTCAATCTGCAGGTGGACCGCAGAATGGAACGGCTGCAAGGCGTATTCGCGCGACATCCGCCGGATTCAAAGGGTAAGGAGAACCGGGCAAAAGGAAAAACTCGGCCGCCGGCAGCAAGCGCGGTCACACCTGCTCCAGCCTGCGTTTGAATTGCGCGCACGCCTTGGCGGCATCCGCCGCGTTCAGGATCGCCGACACCACACAAATCCGCCGCGCACCCGCCGCCAGCACGTCGTCGAGATTCTGCAAAGCGATCCCGCCGATGGCGAACCAGGGAATCACCACGTTCGCCGCCGCCCAGCGGACGTAGTCGAGCGTCACCGGCCGGGCGGTCGGCTTGGTGCCGGTGGCATACACCGGCCCGATGGCGACGTAATCCGCGCCCGCCGCCAGCGCCCGCCTGGCCTGGTCCGGCGCGTGCGTGCTCAACCCGATCCGCACCCCGGACTCCGATCCGCGCACTTCGGAAACGCGCGTGTGCCCGACACCGAAAAAATCTTCCTGGCCGAGATGACAGAAATCGGCACCGACCTGCCCGGCGACGGAGAGGTGGTCGTTGATCACCAGACCAACGCCGGCGCGGCGGACGACGGGCAAGATGGACTCCGCCAGCCGGCAGATTTCCCCGGGCGGCGCGGTCTTGGCGCGCAGTTGGATCAGGTCCGATCCGGCATCGCAGAGCTGCTGGGCCACAACTTCCGGCACGCGACCGTGCAGATAAGCCGTATCGACGAAGGTGTAGAGGCGGCAGTCGGAAAGGGGTTTCATGGCGATTAATTCAAGGTTGCAGTCTTCAAGACGAAGGTTGTGGCGCCGGTGTCGTGGGAACGCGAGTGAGTTTGCCACTCCAAACGGGAGCCGACGATTCAGGGGCCGCCGCCGGGTGCCGCCACCGCTCCTCTCAAAATCGCCACGCCGCTGGAAGTCCCAATGCGGTTCGCCCCGGCCGCGATCATGGCGAGCGCCGTCGCCGTATCGCGGATGCCGCCGCTGGCCTTGACGCCGAATTTCGGGCCGACCGTCGCACGCAACAGCCTCACGTCCTCCAGCGTCGCGCCTCCGGTGCTGAAGCCGGTGGAGGTCTTCACGAAATGGGCGCCGGATTCGCGAACGAGATGGCAGGCGCGGATTTTCTCTTCGCGCGTCAGCAGGCAGGTTTCGAGGATGACCTTCACGGTCCGCTCGTCCGCCGCCTCGACGACGTCGCGGATTTCCCGCAGGACGTAGTTGTCCTCTCCGTCCTTGAGCCGGCCCAGGTTCAGGACCATGTCGATCTCCTGCGCGCCGCTGTCGATCACCGCCTCGGTCTCGAAGCGCTTGGTGTCGCGGTCCGTGGCGCCCAGCGGAAAGCCCACGACACTGGCCACTTTGACGTCCGTGTCTTCAAGGAGGTGACGGGCCAACTCGACGCGCGAGCCGTGGACGCAGACGCTGAAGAAATGGAACTCGCGCGCCTCGGTACATAACCGCTCAATCTCCGTGGCGGAAGCGTCGGCCCGGAGCAGGGTGTGGTCGATGGCGCGGGCGATGTCGGTCATGCGGCGAAGCCTTGGGCATTGGGGCGCCGATTTCAAGGCTGCAGCGCCTGTCTTGGCGCCCGGCCGGGGGAGGCGGAGCGCGGGCGGCCGGCCACCTGGCGCTCGCCCTGACCGCGCCGGTGTCCGTCCACTCCGAAGGCCCCGCGCCGGACCAGTGGAACTGGGCCGTGAACGCCGTCATCCACTACCTCTTCCCCGGCACGCAAT
>JAJXZI010000280.1 GCA_021780115.1 bacterium
TCCGCAGGCCGTAGCGGACGCCGTCGAAGCGGGCGAGGTTGGCGCTCGCCTCGGCGGTGGCGATGATGTAGTAGGTTGCAATCGCGTAATCCGTGTGCGGCAGGGAAATCTCCACGACGTCCGCGCCGAGGGCTTGCAGTTCCCGCACCGCGGCGTCGAGGGCGGCTTTCACTTCGGGATCCAGCCCGCCGACCCGGTATTCCTTCGGCACGCCCAGCTTCAGCCCCCGGATGTTGCCGTCGAGCCGGGCGGTGTAATCCGGCACCGGTTCGGGAACGCTGGTGGAGTCGCGCGGATCGTGGCCGGCGATGACGCCGAGCACGGTCGCGGCGTCGCGCACCGTCTTGCCGAACGCGCCGATTTGGTCCAGCGACGACGCGAATGCCACCAAACCGTAGCGCGAGACGCGGCCGTAGGTCGGCTTTAATCCCACGCAGCCACACAGCGACGCCGGTTGGCGGATTGATCCGCCGGTGTCGGAGCCGAGCGCGGCGAGGCACTCGTCCGCCGCCACCGCTGCGGCCGAGCCGCCCGACGAGCCGCCGGGGATGCGCGTCGTGTCCCACGGATTGCGCGTCGGGCCGAAGGCGGAATTCTCCGTCGAACTCCCCATCGCGAATTCGTCCATGTTCAGGCGGCCGAACACGATCGCCCCGGCGGCCCGGAGCTTTTCGATCACGGTGGCGTCGTACGGCGAAACAAAGTGGCCGAGGATTTTCGAGCCGCAGTTCAACGGCTGGCTCTTCACCGCGATGACGTCCTTGATCGCGATGGGCACGCCCAGCAGCGGCTTGGTGGCGTCGCCGCCGCGCGCCAGAAGCTTGTCCGCTTTGGCGGCCTGCGCCAGCGCGTCGGCGGGATCGTAGCTGAGGAAGGCGTGGATTTGGCCATCCACCCGCTGGATGTGTTCCAGGCAGGCCTGCATGGCGTCGCGGGCGGAGACCTGGCGTCGGTTCAGCCGGGCGGTGAGTTCGGAAAGCGTGAGGCGGTTGGGCATTGCGGCAAGAAGCGTGAAACGTGAAAGGCGCGGTGCGGCAGGCCGGGAACGGTCAAGTTTTGCGCCGGTGGAGGATAGCCGCAGCGCCGCGTTCCACTGGGAACCCGCCCGGCGCCTCCCAGTACCGGCGGGAGCGCGCCATGTCCGTCACGCGGCAACCGAAGATGGCGGTTTCGGGGATCATGGCTTGGCGACCTGTTCGGCAAAGATACGGGCCTCCTGCTCCGTGATGCGGCCGTCGCCGTTGGTGTCGCATCGCCGGACGGCTTGGTTGAAGGCGATGGTATCGCCCGTCACAACCCGTTCTTTGTGATCGAACACCACGGGGATGGAGACTTCGGTGCGGCTCTCGGTGCGCTCGTGGCGGTCTCTCATATTAGCTTCGGCCTCGTAGAAAATTCGGGCGGCGGTGTCGTTCTCGAACTCGACTTTCATTCGCGGTTCTTCCCGGTACACGGTCCGGTCGGTGGAAATGCAGCCGGTGTTCAACGCGGCCACGGCGAGAAGCAGCGCCGCCGCGAGGCGGCACTGAGTGGCGACAAAACGTCTGGGGTCATGCATATCAGTCCTCCCGATTGGGGGATTCTCACTCAACGATCTTCGGGACCATGAACAGGCCGTTGGCGGTGGCGGGCGCGTTCCGGAGGACTTCCTCCGGCGGCAACGAGGGGCGGACCGCATCGGCCCGCGTCACGTTGACCAGCGGGATGGCGTGGGCGGTCGGCTCCACGCCGGAGACGTCCAATTCCCTGAGTTTTTCGACGTAGCCCAGCACGTGGCTGAGCTGCTCGCCGAACTTCTTCTCCTCTTCCGGCGTCAGATGCAGTCGCGCCAGGTGAGCGACGTATTTCACATCAATCTCTGCGGCAGCCATGCGGGCAGGCTAGGGTCGTTGTGGCGAAGTTCAAAGCGCAAAATGGCCCACCGCAACATTTCTCCGCCACGTCGTCTGACAGGCGGGGCGGTTGCGGCTGGGCTCGCAACCCCCCGGGCTGCCGCGGGGTTTCGGGCTTCGCGTCTCGGATCCGGAGGGCCGACGACGCACCGTCTCATCGCGGCGGCGCATTGGTCTCCGGCTCCCCGAAATGGATGACGGTTTCTCCGGGTTTGGCATAGCCCAGAGTCTCGCGGGCCAGACGCTCCACGGTCTTGGGATCATGGCTAAGCGCGTCAATAGATGATTTGAGTTGCCGGGCCTGGCCTTCCTCGGCCTGGATTTGGTCGTCGAGGCGGAGGACTTCCTTGCGCATGCGTTCGTTGTGCTCGATGAGCGGGGCGTACCACAGCCCCACGCCCAGCAGGCCAGCCAGCAGCAGGAGGAAAAAGACCACCCGCGTCAACCGGCCCCAGATGCCCACGTTCGCGTTCATCGGCGTCAGTCAAGCAGGCCGAGCCCGCAAAGAAAAGGACCAACTATTTCACGACTTTCTTCCAGGCGGCAAGCTGGCCGTCCGGGCCGAACGTCAACCGCAACACGTATTCCGGCGAATAGGTGTCGAGTAGGAGCGGACCCGGACCGCCGTACGGGTAGCCATACATGAACCCGGCAAATCCGGGGGACATGTAGGTCCGGGAATAGCCGCGCTGTGTAACCCACTCGGCGACCGTCGAGCCGTCTGTCAGCTTCGCGCTACGATTGGGCGGGCCGAAGTCGCGTACGGCCTGGTCGTAGGAGTAAGCCCCCACGCGCGCCGCCCAATCGATTTTCGGGGTCGTCTGGCAGCCCGCCCCGAGCGCGATCATCACCAGGAGCCCGCTGAAGCGGGCGATCCAGCGCCAAGTCCACGTCGCATTCATGGCCGTACCCTAGCCCGGAATCCCGGTCCCGCAAACGCCCGCCAGACGCGGCCCGGCAGGGATGTCGCGGCCACCGCCAGCCGCGGTTTGCGCCCGGCGCGGGCAAGATTGATCGCCGCCCCAAAAAGATTGTCATTCCCCCCAGTCGCCGCTAACACTTTCCGCCACATGATTAAGGCTATTCTGCTGGTTTTTGATCCGGTCAACACCTGGGACGACATCGTGCAGGACCGGCGGGAACTGCCGTTCATGGTGGCGTTCTTTCTGCTGCCGTTGCTGGCCTTGGTCTGT
This sequence comes from bacterium, assembly GCA_021780115.1. Lineage (GTDB taxonomy): Bacteria > Verrucomicrobiota > Verrucomicrobiia > Limisphaerales > JAJXZI01 > JAJXZI01. Next base: position 3,086 of record JAJXZI010000280.1, read on the forward strand.
GCCGTTGAGGGTTACGGCATGATGAACTGGGGCAAATGGCTGGGCTCGCTGACCGGCCTCAAGAAATTCACCGTGCAGGAGGTGGTGGTGTACGAGATCCTGCAACTGCTCGTCAGCTTGGTGGTGGTATTTGTCGGCGCCAAATTGCTCAAGGCCCTCGGCGAAACCTTCCATGGCCGCCACACCTACACGCAGGCCTTCCGCGCTGTCGCCTACGGACTGAGTCCGATGTTTTTGCTGCGTTTGCTGGACGCCTTTCCCTCCATGCCGTGGTGGGTCACGTTCGCCATCGGCATGATGCTCTCGGTGGCCATCATGTATCATGGCGTGCCGCGAGTGATGGAACCCGATCCCCCGCACGCTTTCGGGCTTTATCTCACCAGCAGTTTGTTGTTGGCCATGACCACCGGCCTGGGCCGGTTCCTCACCGCGTGGTGGGCGGCGGGGAGATTTGGCAAGGTCCAGGCCGCCGTGCAGTCGTTTGTCGGCCACTTGATCACCCAGTTGCACCTTTAGGCACGGAGAGAGCGCGCGGACGGAATTGGCTTGCTTCGCGGCCCCGGCCTGCCGGTCCCAGGTTCCACCGAGCGGCGGCGCCGTAGTTGCCGCGACGAAGGGGAAGCCGCTCCGCTCCGCGTCCCACTTGCCACGGCCAGTCGGCGCCCGGTAACGTTCTCCATGCTCGACGACACCATTGCGGCCATCGCCACGCCGTTGGGCGAAGGCGGTCTGGCCGTGGTGCGCCTGTCCGGTCCGCGGACGCTGGCGGTGGCCGACCGGTGCTTCGTGCCGCTCGGCCGATCCTCGCCCAAGCCCTCGGCCGCGCCGACGCACACCCTCCACTACGGCCGGATCATCCACGACGGCCGGCGCGTGGACGAGGTGATGCTCGCCGTCCTGCGCGCCCCGCGCACTTACACCCGGGAGGATGTCGTCGAAATCACCTGTCACGGCGGCCTGCTGCCCGCGAAGCTGGTGCTCGACGCCGTGCTGCGCGGCGGCGCCCGGCTGGCGTTGCCCGGCGAGTTCACCAAGCGCGCGTTTCTGAACGGGCGCATCGACTTGGCACAAGCCGAGGCCGTGGCCGACCTGATTCAATCACGGACGGAACTGGCCTTGCGCGCCGCCAACGAGCAGCTCGAAGGCAAGCTCTCCCGCCGGGTCAACCAGCTCCGCGATGAGTTGCTCGTGACGCTGGCGCACGTCGAGGCCCACATTGATTTCCCGGACGAGGACATCGCGCCCGACACCCAGGAACAACTGGTCCAGCGGCTCGAACGCGGCGTGGCGTTCATGGACGACCTGCTGCGCACCGCCAACGAAGGCCAGATTCTGCGCCGCGGCCTGCGCGCCGCCATCGTCGGCCGGCCCAACGCCGGCAAGTCCAGCCTGCTGAACCAACTCCTGGGCCATGACCGCGCCATCGTCTCGCCGATCCCCGGCACCACGCGCGACACGATCGAGGAAACCGCCAATATTCGCGGGCTGCCGGTGGTGTTCATCGACACCGCCGGCTTGCGCGAGGCCCGTGACGAGATCGAAATCGAAGGCGTCCGCCGCAGCCGGGCGACCCTCGACCGGGCCGAGTTGATCCTCCACGTGTTTGACGCCGCCGAACCGCTGACCCCGGCCGATGCGAATTACCTCGCCGAGTTCGCCGGCAAGAAGCGCATCCTGGTACGCAACAAGACCGATCTCCCCGCGATCCTTGGCAGCGAAACTTTGCGCAGCGCGGCCGACGCGCGGTCGGCCTCGTCCGTGACACCGCCGGACCGCGTGCAGGCGACCGGAGAGGAAACTCGCATGCCAGGCCAGCCCGGCCAGCCGCCCATTGTCGATGTGTGCTGCCTGACGGGTGCTGGCCTCGAAGCCCTGAAGGACGCCATCAAGGACCTCGTCTGGTCGGGTGAAGTGAACGCCGAGATGCTGCCGGTGATGATCAACTCGCGCCATCAGGACGCGCTCCACCGGGCCCGTACCGCCACGCAGCGGACCCTCGGCGTGCTGTGCGCCGACGAAGGCCTCGAACTCGCCGCGATGGAATTGCGCATCGCGGTCAACGCCGTCGGGGAAGTCGTGGGCAAAACCACGACCGAGGATTTGCTGGACCTCATCTTCAGCCGGTTTTGCATCGGGAAGTAACGCGGGACGCCGTCGCCAGTCAACCCCAGTGGCAAGCCCCCATTTGTTGATCCATGTGCTATGAGAGTTTTGGTTCATGGTTTTGGTTGTTCCGCGCTGGCGTGCGCAGGGAGGGGCGTAGCCCCGACCGGAGCGCGCCAGCGCGCGGCGAATACC
>JAJXZI010000203.1 GCA_021780115.1 bacterium
GGCCGCGGCGGAAGGCGCCGGGGGCGGCGGCGTCGCTTCGGGCTGCGTGGCCACGCTCGACGCCGCCGGTTTCGAGGCGCACGCGGCGAGGAGGAAAAGCGCGGCGACCGACAGGAGCAATCCCACCCCGGCGAAGCGATTCATCTTCGGACTTCTCATGCGGCCAGCATCGGCGCTCGACGCCCGCGTGGCAACTTTTTAGAATCGCGCCCACATCCACCATCGTCATGGCCATACCCGCCTTTTTGCGCGAACAACCCGATGGCTGTTTGCTCGCGGTGAAACTGCAACCTCGCGCGTCGGCGAACGGCATCGGCGAGCCGCTGGGCGGCGAACTGCGCATCAAAGTCACCGCGCCCCCCGTGGATGCCGCCGCCAACGAGGCGCTGGTTCGTCTGCTGGCCGAGCGTCTGGACTGCCCGCGCGGGCGGATCGACTTGTTGCGCGGCCACACCTCGCGGCACAAGGTGGTGAAACTTCACGGCATCTCCGCCGAGGTGGCACTTGTAAGGTTGCGGCTGGGCGGGTGACGAATGCTCGCCACTCAACGGCCCAATTGCCGAATCTGTCATAGCTCAAGCGAGCGCATTGTTTCCAACTCAGGATGGGTGACCGCCAACCGAACCCATCCGCTTATGCTCGACAGACCATTCTTCCCTGCTGGCCTCTGCCGTCGCCTTGCCAAACAGAACGCCGGAGAGATCGGTAGCGACCTCTCCGGCCTGTTGTTGCGTCATTCCTCCTTGTGGCTACTTTGCCCCAGCACTCTTGACCACGGCGCAGGGGTCTCCAGCGTGCAGGACTAGTTCAGCCACGCCAAGGTGCCCCAAGGATTGTCAGCCTGCTTACTTGTTCAGCCCTTTTCCGATTCCCTGATGACCAAAGACTTGGACGTTCGCGTCAGACGGCTTGTCCCAGCCCGCCGCCGAAGCAGGACCGGGGAGGCCCCAAGCCATCCAAGCTGTCCCATCTCCGGTTTCCGAATTCCAGGTTTCAACGACATTTCCTGAGCCGCTGCGGTCGAGCCAAAGGAACCAATCATCGCTGCCCTGTTGTAGGGAACCGCTCAAGTCCTTGTTGGACGCATGGAGGAACGAATTGACATAATACAAACCGCCTTCGTATGACGCCCAGGGGCCATCTACGAAGAAGTCAAACGTTTGTCCCCCCATCAGGTTCAAGTTGACGGTGAAGTCCACTTGGTAGATTGGGTAGGGCGAACCGCCTCCACCTTGGTAGGTTTGGCCATTCGCGTAAGACACCGAAGTAACTGTGTAGGTCGTTGATATTGGGACAATTGTGGAACCGTCAACGCCGCCCCATAGTGTTAAACCGTCGGTTGACCCGCCCACGATCCAGACGCGAATGCTGGTGATTCCGTAGATACCCGGCTTGGGGATCTGGAAGCTATCTCCAGGCAACCAGTATTCCGTGGGTGTAGAGCTGGATTCGTTATCAGCCCACGCAACATTGGAGCGATCAGGACCCGCACCATTGTTCAGATTAGCTGTGGGCAAGCCCCGATCGACCAGAATCGTGTTCTTGTCACCGGCGAAGACTCCGAAGGCGCTCGCCAGAAAGAGAGCGCCCGCGCTCACTAAGGTTAGTTTTTTCATTTTTGTCTCCTCTGCGCGGCAACCCCTGTCACCGCTTGGTTTCGTTCCGTTTCGTGACGCCAACTTCGATTCAACGCGGCCACGCACCTTGCGGGGTCGTGGAGGCTGGCTATACTTCCACATCACATGAATCGCAGCTTGATCTGAAATCCATAGACGGTCAAGTAAATTCTACCTGGTGAAAACGGACGTTTCACAGGCAAAACGAGTCGGCGAATGCTCCGGAACTGCCGGAGCCGTGCTGGTCCGTGATAATCACCTGCATGAACCGAGCGCTTCGACTGCCCGCGCGGGCGGGGCGAGTTGGCGCGGGGCCGTACGTCGCGGCACAAGCTGCTGAAGCTGCACAGGTTCTCGTTCGGGACCGCGTTTGAGGAACTGCCGCCCGCAGGCTGAGAGCCACCGCCCCGTCCCCGCCCTGAATGTCTCCGTTCCAACCGCGGCGCCGCTCGCGCCCGTTACTCTCCTCGGAACCGGCGAAACAAAACAGGCCAACCCAAAATGGCCGGGTTGGCCTGTGTACGGCGAAAAAGTCTGCCGCCAAGCGGATTGGCGAGCGAACTACGGAGCAATCAGGCGGTCCGCATGCTGTTGGGTGTCAACGGCAAGCTGATGGTGTTCGTGTTCCTTGGTGCCTTCAGTGCCAGGGTCGATGCTGACCGGCGTTCCCACGTCTTGAAAGCGGTTGGCGATGACCTTTGTATCGCGCGGTGCAAAGCCGAACCAGTCCCGGAGGTGGATGCCAACGTCAAGGTCGGCCAAGTGGTTATTGATCACTTTTGCGTCGGAGACCAGGCCCAGCAACTGGATCCCTGCGCTGCCAGGGTCGTCGTCAACCCCTCGGATCACGTTCCCCACCACCTGGGGCGAGACGATGTCCCCGCCCGGGGGATTTGCGGTATCGTCGTTCCACAGGCTGATTCCTCTGCGCTGGGCTTCCACGTTGTAGATGGTGTTCCGCATGATCTGGACACTCGTGAATTTCCCGTCACCCCCACCTCCGCTGAAGGCACTCGCGAACGTGATGCCCGTAGCGCGATGGACGGCGTCGAACGGACCTCCGGTTCCGACGTTGATCACGTTGTTGTTCCGGCGCTGGACCGTGGTGACATCCAGGCCGCCGTAGGTCATTGTAAAGATGGCGTCGGCGCCATAGACCCCCACGTCGAGCGTATTGTCGCTGATGTCCGTTGGGCCGGCATGTAATTCGATCAACACCGCGTTCGCCCCAGTACCCGTGACCGCGTTCTCCTCAAAAACGAAGTTCTCCAAGCCACCGTAGGCATATACGCCGTAATCCTGGGCATTGTTCGGATCGCGGGATCCGATAATCTTGTTGTCCGTGATCGTGTAGCGGCTTCCCGCCACGGGAGAACTGGCAAACAGGCCCACCGTCACGCCCCCGCTGGCGCCTGCGTTTTGCAGCGTGAAGCCACTCAGGACCACGTTGCCACCGGCCGTGATGCGCACCAGTCCCTCCGCCGACAGGCTGGCGCTTCCCCCGTCAATGATGGTCACATCGGCGTCAGCGCCCAACACCATCAGGGGCTTGTCGATGACGATTTGCGGTTCGCGATAGGTCCCGGCGGACACCAGGACGATGTCCCCCGGCGCGGCCGCCGTCACCGCCGCCTGGATGGTCGGATAATTGGCCGGCACACGGATCTTCGCCGCGCCGGCCGCCCACGGCGCAGCCAAGGCGCAGGCCGCGAGCAAACCCGCCAGTGCAAATGCTTTTCTGTCTTCGTTCATCTTCATACTCACTCTTCAGTTTATGTCTCAAGTGTGAGACGGATTTTGGTTGCGACTGCTTTGTGGCTCTCCACGACCTGTGGGAACTACTAGTGCGACACTCACACCCCTGAAGGGAAAAGTCAAGGCAAGCGGCCCCGGCCATCGTTTGCTGGCCGCAACATTGCGCCCTCACCAGAGTTGGCCTGCGTGAACGGTGTCTCATCCGACCGGCCAAACCGCCTCAACCCAAGCTCCGCGGATGGCGAAATGTCATCGCCCGTTCCCTGGCTGAGGGAGAGAAGTGGGCAGCGGAAGTCAGAGGGCGCGGTTGGATCCGACGTCGGCTTCAGGACAGAATCCAAACCGAAGCCAACCGCCACGGGGGAACTTCACCCCTGAGGCGGCACCTTGCTTCCGGTTACAGCGTTTCCGGCCGGGACAGCAAGCTGGCCACTCGCGCCAGCAGACGGCCCGCCGCGCCGCCGTCGAGCACGCGGTGGTCGAAGCTCAGGGTGAGGTTGGCCTCCATCGCGGGAACAAACTGCTGCCGCGCCTCGTCCCAATTCGGAACCTTGCGCCCGGCGCCCAGGCCCAGAACGAGCGTTTGTTCCGGCAGTGGGATCGGCGTCGCGAGCATCAACCCGAACGTGCCGTAGTTGGTCACGGTGGCAATGGAGGCGCCGGTCGCGTCCGGCGGCAGGCGGCGCTGGCGGGCCAGTTCGACCAAGTCGTGGTAGGGCCGGACCAAATCGTTCAAGCGCCGCCGGTCCGCCTGGCGGAGGACGGGCACGAGCACGCCCTCTTCCGCCTCGACGGCGACGCCGAGGTCGATGGAAGGGGGATGGACGATCTTGTTGCCGACCAAGCGGCCGGCGGGGGCGCTGTTCTCGGCCAGCGCGACGGCCAGCGCGCGCAGGGCGTAAAGCGCGGGACCGGGTTTGAGCGCCAGGCTCTTGCGATGCGTCAGCAAGGGATCGAGCCGCAGCGGCAGCGCCACCATGGCGAGCGGCCGGGTCCAACTGCGCCGCATCGCGTCGGCCACGGCGACGCGCATGGACGACGCCGGGGTGAGCTTGTGCTTTTCCAGATGGGCGAGGAAGCGCTCGAAGTCCTCGATCGTCACCCGGCCGGCGGCGCCGCTGCCGGCGATGCCCGCCAGGTCGGCGGCGTGCAGACCCAACTCGGTCATGCGGGCCTTCATCCGGGGAGACATGTAACTGGCCCCGACGGCGTTGGCCGGCACCGGCAGGCCGCGCACGGTGGGCTGCACGCCGGCCCGCGTCTTGGCGTCGGCCAACTCGGTTTCCGCCTGCGACCGGCCGGGAGCGGCGGCCGACGCGGGCGCATCCAATCCCAGGCGGGCCGCCTCCTCCGGCGTGGCTTCCACGTAGCCCAGCACCGCGCCCACCGGATAGCTCTGGTCCACGTCCACCGCGAGTTTGTCCAGCCGTCCGGAGCACGGCGCGGTGACCGCCATCGTCGCCTTGTTGGTTTCGACTTCGATCAAGTCTTGATCGGCCTTCACCGAGTCGCCGGCCCGGACGAGGAAACGGACGATGGTGGCCTCGGCGATGGATTCGCCAAGCTGCGGCATGATGATGGGAATCTGGGGCATGGGATCAAACAAGGAAGGAGCGGCCAAATCCGAAATCAGAAATCCGCAGTCCGAAAGAAATCCGACACTCGAAATCCGCAGGTTGGGCGGCGCGCGTGGCCGGAAGATTTTCGCCGGCCCCGCGACGATTGGCCCTGGCAGACCGAATTTCGCCGCCGGGCAACCCCCGCCCCCTTCCAGTCGCGCGCTTCATGTCAGAGTCGGAGCAGTCGCCGGGCGGCGGCGGCGATGCTGCGCGCGGTGGGCCGGTGGGAGGTCCAGAGGTTGGGATGGAACGGCACCGGTGTGTCTTTGGCGTTGAGGCGTTGCGGGGGCGCGTCCAGCAGGCCGAAGCCTTCGCTGGCGACGCGGGCGACCACTTCCGCCGTGGC
>JAJXZI010000064.1 GCA_021780115.1 bacterium
GTTCATGCGGGATGACGCTCACGTCCCAAAGACACCGCTCCCAGTCGCGCATGGCGATGACAAACCGGTGGCCGTTTTCCGGGTTCACGACGGCCAGCCGTCCCTTCTCGGCCAGCAGGGCGAACGTGGGCGTTCGGGTTCGACGTCTCATGGGAATTTCAATTCCGGCAGACCGCGCGTGACGCGGAGGGTTTCGACGCTCACCTGGACGACCTGGCCAACCAGGCGGACGATGTATTGTTCGTCGTCCAGGCGGTTCGGGTCGCTGACAATGTTCCGGTCCGCGTCGCGACGGACGCGGTATTGGTCAATCACCCACTCCAGGGCCGAGCGATTGCCGAGGCGGTAATCGAAGACCTCCGCCGGAAGGCCCGCCAGCGTCAGCCAGTCGTTGTAGAGGATCGTCGCTCGGTCCTTTGTCAGCTTCATGGCCTCGACGCGCCAGTCGAGGTGGGCGGTCTTGTTCTCGACGCGCTGCAATGGAAACTCCGGCTGCTGTTCGTAATGGACGTGCAAATCCGCCAGCCGCCGGCCGGCCTCGGCCAAGGCCCAGAACGCCTCGCGGTCCTGCTGGATTTCCTTGGGCGTGCGGGTATCGCCGGTGTTCGCGGTGCCATCCAGCGGAGCCGAGACGGCACCGGCGGCGAGGAAGGGGATGCGTGGCAGATCCCGCTTCAGGTTCTCGGCGTATCGCTCGCGATAGGCCGGGTGGTGCAGCATCGCATAGGCGTGGTGGAAGATGTCCCGCCCCGTGATCTGGTCGTCGTAGTGGTTCTGGAAACGGACGAGGGCTAGTGGGCTGATGTTGTCGCGACGCTCCTTCCCGTCCATCCGGTAAGTGAACAGTGGAAAGCACTGCGCCGAATCAATGGAAACGAAGTTCAAATTCGGCGTGGAGTTTGAAGTGAAAGCCCAGAAAGGGCTTCGAGCTCCAGTGCTTGGTGTCAGCAGGATCAAGTTGTCCTTCTCTGCTCTCGCCGTCGGCAGGAACTCGTCGAAGGCGCCAGGGCGGTCAACGAACAGAGCGTCGTAATACAGGGCTCGCTTGGTGAAAGGCCGGTATAACGATTGCCGGAGCCGCTTCTTCACGAAGCTCGCCTCGTGTGCCTCCGCCAAGTGCCTCTTCAGTGTCTCGCTCCACTTTACTTTGTCGTAGTTGACGAACGAGTCCACGTACTGCGACCGAAGTATCGGGTCTTCGGGCGGATGTGCTTTGGCCTTCCAGCGGTAAACCTCCGTGTTGTAATCGTCGGCAAAGTGGTCGATGCGCTTCACCAACCGTTCTTCGTCGAAGTCATAGACCACCTCATCCCGGTTCGTGGAAACTCCGAGCGAATAGGTGTGGAAGATCGTCGGGACGGCCGCGCCGGCCTTGGCCTCCCTGCTCCCGAGTGGCAGGAACTCCGCGAACTCCTCGTCGTTTTTCCGAGTCAGCCAATGGTGCTTCTGGTCGGGCTTGAGCGTCTTCCAAGTCACGCCGGCAACGGACGCCTGGGCCTCGAGAAATTTGTATTTCTCCTCCGTCCGCCACGGTACGGGCACGGCGTGGTAGAGAATCTTTGCCGGCTTATGCGGCTCATCCTTGGCCTTGGAGCGTTTGATGAAAAGGTTGATGCTGACGCCGACCTGGATACCGAAGACGTTGTGCGTGGTGCCGGAGAGTTTCGGATTCTTGCGCACGTTGCCGCCCAGGTCGAGAACGTAGATCAGGTCGAAGTCGTGCGCCAGGTGCTTGCGCATCCCGTCGAAGGTCTTCTCGGTGACGAAGCTGTTGTTGCAGACGTAGCAGACGATGCCCTGGTCGCCAATGCGGTCGGTGGCGAAGCGGATGGCCTTGACGTAGGGATCGGCGAGCTTGCGCAGGAGCGTGGCTGCGGAGTCTGCGCCGTAAGTGGCGCTGACGCGGCGGTCGAGTTCCGGATATTTGCGGTTCTTGTTGTTGTCGTTTTCGTTGAGCTGCCCGGCGTTGTAGGGCGGATTGGCGAGCACGACGCGGATGGGGGCCGCGCGCTGGCGATTGACGCGCTCGGTGTTCTTCGGGCTGAACGCCACCATTTCCTGCTGTTCGTGGCGCTCGTTGAGCGCGTAGTAGGACATGCGGCCGTTGATCGTCTCGAACGTGTCCACCAAGCAGATGCCCTCGAATGGCTCATACCAGCCCACCGCCTCGTAGTAGGCGTGCTCGATGTTCATGGAGGCGATGTAGTACGGCAGGAGCATCACCTCGTTGCAGTGCAGCTCGTGGGCGAACTTGTGCGGCAGGGCGGCCTTGCAGGTCTCGGCCATCCGGCGGATGAGGTTGACGATGAAATTGCCGGTACCGGTGAAGGGATCCAGAATCTGCACGTCGCGGTCGGCGAGCGTCTTGCCAAACTCCCGCTGGAGCAGGTGCTCGACACTGGCGACCATGAAGTTCACCAGCGGCTGCGGCGTATAGACGATCCCGTGGGTGTCCGCCACCCGCACGCTGAAGCCCTGGAAAAACCGCTCATAGACGGTGTTCAGGAAGTGCTGCTTCTGGCTGAAGTCGTGGATCGTGGCGGCGGCGTTCTCGATGGCGCCGTAGAAATGATCGAGCCGCTGGGTGAAGTCATCGCGGCTGAACGCCTGGGCCGTCAAGGCGGCGATGACCTTCTCGATCTCGACGGCGATGACGTTGCGCCGCATGAAGTCCGCCACGGCGAAGACCTTGCGGAAGATGCGCTCGGTGAGCAGGTGCTGGATGAGCATTTCCTCAACGGCTTCCTCGCGCAGGTTGGGATTGATGGAGGCGCGGCAGAGCGTGAGAAAGTCCGCAAAAGCCCGGACGAACCGGCCGTTGGTCTGGCGCTGTTCGCGGATCAGCTTTTGCAGGCTGCCGCCCAACTCCGGCACCTTGTCCTTGAACTGCTCGACGGCCTTTTCCCAATCGGCGATGACTGGCGGCGTGAATTCCAGGAACAGCTTGAGGACATAAACCAGCTTCTCCGGGTCGGTCAGGTCGGCCTCATAGATGCGCTTGCCGTCCTGGTAAAGGACGGCGCGGCGCGGGTCTTGGAACAGGATGTTGTCCTTGGGGTAGCCGACGGCGAATTTGGCTTTGATCTCCTTCTCCAAGTCGTCGTCGGTGTCCTTCGCTTCCCAGACGGCGCGGGGCAGCGTGTAGTTGTCGAGGACGGCGCCGTCGGCCTTGAGCGGCTTGGCGCCTTTGCGGCGGATGGGGTACTCCGGGACAAGCTTCCAGTTGAACTGGCCGGCGGCGTGATCCACCAAAGTCGCGAACGCCGAGCGGACGGCGGATTCGTGCTGGATGCCCAGTTCCTCGAACTTGGCGAGGGAGGCGTAGTACGCGCGGACTTCCTTGTGCGTGGACTTCAGCGCGAATTTCGACATGACGAAGATTTAGGGGCAAACGGAGGAGAGGGGCAAGCGGAAGCGGCGCCTGCGCGAGCCGGCCGGCCACGTCTTCTCCCCGCCGGTCGTGGCGCGGGGTTGGGACCGTCGTCGTCGGGCGTCCCCAAGCCATTCACCGCCTCCGGTGCCGGCGCGGGCCGCTCAGCACACGCGCTTCACTTCCAATCCGAGGAGCGCGCCCAGGTTGTCGAGCTTGCCCGCGAGATGGCCGACGCCGATGGCGCAGTGGTGGGCGGGGCCGGCCTGGGACCACTGGTTGAGAAACGCCTTTGCGCCGATGGCAAAGCGGTACCGGCTGTTGGTGTTGCCGATGTGCAGGACCGGACCCGGCACCGATTCGCCTTCGGCGGTGAGCAGCGAGACCTTTCCGCCCGCGCCCTGGACGACCGAGAGCAGCGTCACGGGGCCGTGTTTGACCGTCATCTGGATCGAGAGTCCCCTGCCCGGCTTGCCGTGATAGACCGGCAACGGCACCAAGCCGACGCGCCCCTCGGCGATGGCGAAATGCGCTGGGCCGTCGTGGCCGAGGAAGACCACGTCATCCTGGAAATCCGCCAGGTAGAACTCCGAGAACGAGCCGCCCGCGCCGAACAGATCCAGGATCTTCATCGCCTGGACGTTCTTGATCTCGCACTCGCCGGCTACCGGCACATGGTGGCCGGTCAGCAACGTGTTGCCGGCGATCACCGAGGTGACGATGTCGCGGTAGGGCCGGCCCTCCTCGCTTTCGTAGTAGTAAGCCAGCGCGCCAAGTTGGTGCCGCTCCACCAGCGCGTCGAGGGCGCAGGAGGTCCGCGCGGCGCGGACCAGTTCGGCGGGCGCGCATTCGGGTGAGACCTCGAACTCGCGGCGAAATTGCCGGACTTTTTCCTCCACCCGGGCCTCGGTCACGGCCTCGCGGAGTTGGTGCAGGGCGCACATTTCCAGCAACTCGAAGTGGTTGCCGAAGACCGCCGACTGCTGGGTCAGATCGCTGTACACGTCCAGCATGCCGCAGTAGTAATGACCCAGCACGCCGACACGGTTGGCGCGCAGGCCGGCGGCGACCTGCGCGGCGTCCACCCAGTCGCGGATTTCCCGCCACGCCTCGGCGTCCCGCAGGTGCCCGGTGACGAGGTGGTAGGCGATGCCGGCGCGGTGGAAAACGCAGGCGATTTCCGGCGCGGCGCAGGCCTGGCAGTGCTCCAGCCAGATCCCGGTCATCACGCCGCGGTCGCCCAGCGCGTTGAACCGCGCGTAATCAAGCTGGGGCACCGGCTGGAGGTTCAACACGACGACCGGCACGCGGGCCTGCTGCACGACGGGCAGCACGGTCGAGGAAAGCGCGTACGTCGAGACGTAGAGGAAAATGAACTCCACCTCCTCGCGGCGGAAGAGCGACGCCGTCTCGCGGGCCTTGATGGGGTTGTCCACCATGCCGGCGTCCACCAAGTCCACGCCGAAGCCGCGGAGGCGGTCGGCGATCTGCGTCTGGTAGCCGCGCAACCGGTCGAGCAGACCGGCGAACTGCGGCCAATAGGTGTCGAGGCCGACGCCAAACAGTCCGACGCGCAGCGGCTTGAGAGTTTGCTCTGCCATAGCGGGCGCAATGTCGTTCAGGAACCGGGCAAAGGGAAACTTGTTTTCGCGCCGATCTTCGGGAGCGAGAGCGTGGCCCCACCGAACCGGGAGTCCGGAATAACATCGGCCGTGGGAGAGCGGCGATCGGCCACCCCGGCGGGCCGCCACGCTCGGCGCCCGCAGAAACAAGAAGGGCCGGGTTTGCACCCGGCCCTCGATTCGAGATTCTGGAGGTTCCGATTTAGCGGTGAGCGCGGAAGAACTTGGCGCTCCCGGAAGCCGGAACCGTGTATGGGCTGGTGGCGCCGGAGACGTCCGTGTACGGTCCCGTGACGACCGTGGCGGACTGAAGCACGCCCTCGTAAGTGATGACCACGCTGGCGCCCGAACGCGCGATGCTCAGCGCGGGCGGGTTGGCCGGGGCGGTGCGCGCCCGGTAGGCCTTCAGGGCGCCGGGGACGGTGTCGTTAATCAGGGTCCGATTGCCGGTGGCCGGATCCACCATGAACATTTCCACCTCGGTGCCGGCAGCGATGTTTTCCCACACCAAGCGGATCGGGTAAACGCCGGACTGCGGCACCGCGAAGGAGAACTGAGTCTCCGTCGGCGCTTGGCCGCCGGACGGATCGGACTGCCCCAGCATCACTTGCGGATCCAGGCCGTTAACGGTGACGTACACGTCGTTGGTCTTGAGCGCGGCTTCAATGATCTGGCCGGCGTCCTCGCTGATCATCGTGATGGGGATGGGCTGGCCGGAACAGCCGCCCATGCCGATGGGATAGGCCGGATTGTTATTCACAATAACGATCGCGATGGCGCCAGCGGCATACACATTTTGCAGCTTCGAGCAGAAGGTGCAACCGCCGCGGTCCACCAGGGCGATGTTGCCCGCCAAGGCGGCGGCATTCCCCGGAGCCGCGCAGGCGGTGCCGTTATCCACGTACACAAGCTTGCCCGTCATCGAGGGATTGTTCGGCCATTCCGGTCCAATGCCTCCGATGGTGGGGGTGCTGGCCGCGCCGGCGGTGCGCAGCCACGTCAGCGAGGCGGGCGACGTCACGCTCACCATCCAGGGGATGTAGCCTTGCTTGTCGGCGGGTTTCACCCGGAAGTCGCTGCTGCTGTTGACGCCCATGGTGTAGAAACCGGCGGCGGGAAACTCAACGTACGTCACGATCTCACCGCACATGTTGTAATCGGCGGTGCTGGTGCCCGTCGTGGGGTCCGGATACCCCGGCAATCCGGGAATCGGCATGTCCGGATAGCCGTTGGCGGACGTGAAGTTGCCCTGCTCGCTCGTGAATCCGGCCTGGAAGTTGACGAGGGTGGGGTCCGGCAGGAAGCCGTTGGTGTCGGCCCCCGTGAGGATGGCCAGATTGGTGGAGAAGATGTACCAAGGCGGGCTGCTGTTGGTCGCGTAATTCCACAATCCAGCAAGCTGCTGCTCGGCGTTTTCGATCAGATCGTAGGGCAGCGTGCTGCTGCTGGCCCCATACGGGATCTGGAAGGGGTGGACTTTGAAGCCGGGCTGGGTGCTGTCGCCGCTGCCCGGCGGGGTGCGCGTGGCCAATGGCAGGCTCGCGTACGGAGCGACCACGAAGCTCCACGCGTCCGTGTAGGTCGTGGAGGCGCTGTCGCGGTACACCAGGGTGGCGGTATTGGTTGAACCGGCGGGGAGCAGGCCGCTCCAGGAATTGCTCACCGTGGTGACGCTGCCGCTCTTGCCCACGACCGGCGTGCCCGCCGTGCCGTTCAACGAGACGCTCAGCACCCCGGCCGGACTGACCGTGGTGGTGCCATCGGTGATCTGGATGAGCATGCCGGCGTTGGGCGCCACGTTCTGCTCGTTTTGGTTGGGCGAGAGGGTGGAGACGTAGGCCGGCGCGGCGGGGCCCACCACGTAAGTCTTGAGCGAACCGGAGGCGAGGGGGTCGTTGAGCAGAGCCAATGTCCCATCAGCCTGGACGGAGAACCACTGCACACTGGCGCCGCCATTGCCGTTCTCCCAAAGCAGCCGCATCGGATAAATGCCGGCCTGGGCGATGTAGAATTGGAACGTGGTGTCCGCGGCGCCTCGCTGACCGTCGAATTCGCCCACGATCAGCGCGTGCTGGTCCCGCGGATCGGGGCCGATCGTGACCTTGAAGCCGTCGTCGCTGTTCACCCCCATGGTGTAGGTGCCGGCGACGGGGAATTCCACCAAGGTCAGAATCTCCATCGAGGCGTTGTCGGTCGTATTCGACAATCCCGGCAGTCCCGGAAAGTAGTTGGCCGGATAGCCGTTACCACTGTTAAAGTGGCCGGCGGTGCCGCTGCTCCCGGCGATGTCGTAGTTGGGCGTGCCGTTGTTGGTGACCCAGCCGTTGTTGGCAAGGGACTGGTCGGCGATGTTCGGCCCCTTGAACCCGGCCAGTTGGAGTTCCGACCACTCGATCGCGGCGCCCGTGATGCCCGGTTGGACGGCGGTGGTCTGGTACGTCCGCGTGCGGAAGCCGATTTGGGTCTTGTCCACCGAGCCGGACGGCACCGCCCAAACGGCGGGCACCTCCGCGCCGGCGACAGTGAACGCGAAATTGTTCGTCTGGTAGAACGCCGCGGAATCCGCAAAAACAAGCTGGACGTTCTGGCTCGAGTTCGGCGGAAACGGAACCGCCGGCGTGTAAACGATGGCCGTGATCCCGCTGGTTTGCGTGATGCTCGGCGTGATGTTCGTGGAATCCAGGAGGGTCTGAACGGTGGCGGCGTTGACCGTGGTGCCGCCGTCCTGCAAGTCGATCTCAAACCCGGCGAAGTAGCCGTTGAAGGAGCGCACATAGGGAGGCCCGTTGGGTCCGGCACGGTAGGCCCGGATCGCAGTCGGATTGGTGGTGTCGTTCACCAACGCCAGGCTGCCGTTCGACTGCTGGGTGAACCATTCCAAGTTCGCCCCGCCGGTGACATTGAAATAGAGGAGGCGGAACGGGTAATAACCGGGTTTCTGGATCAGGAACGTGGTCATGGTGTCGGAGGAACTGCGGGGCCCGTCAAACTGGCACAGCAGCAATCCCGCGGGATTCCGCACACTCGGGGCGGTCGTCAGTTTGAAACCGTCATCGCTGTTGACCCCCATCGTGTAGGTGCCGGCGGCGGGGAAATAGAGGAAGGTGATGATTTCCTCCGATCCGTAGGGCATCGGGTTGCCGCTCTGGGAGCCGCTCGCCAGTCCGGGGAACGCGGCGTCCGGGTACTGGGGCGAGTTGAAATGTCCGTTGGCGACGGTGTTGTCTTCGTCCAGATTGATGACGGTGGCGATGCTGTAGAAACCCTGCGCGTCCGCCCCGGACAAATCGGCGATGTTCGGCCCCTCGGCCCCGGTTAGTTGCAGTTCCGTCCACGCCACGCTGCCCGGATTGGCCGCCGTCGTCTGATACGGCCGCGCCCGGAAGCCCGGTTGGCTGGTGTCCACGCCGGTCACGGCGTAGCTGGCCGGCACGGTGATGTAGGCGGGCACCTTGAAGGTGTTGGTGGAACCCCCGCTGGCGCCTCCGGTGCTGCTGAAGGTCAGCGCCACCGTGTGCGAGGAGCCGGCGGCGAAGAAGTTCGGGGCGGTGCTGTAGCTGACCGTGGTCAGGCCGGCGGACTTGCTGACCTGGATGTTCGTCACGGCGGTGCCGTCGAGATTCAGGACAATCGAGTTGCTGTTGAGGATGGAGACGGCGCCGATGTCCTCAATCGTGTAGCTGAACCCGCCGGCGTTGCCGTTGAAGTAAGTGACCCACGGGGTGTCCGCCGCCAGCGTGGTGATGGAGACATTGTCAATCAGGTGGGCCGAGTAGTTCACATTGCTGGTGGCCCCGGCAATGACGAAGCGACCGGAGGACGGCGACCAACCGGGAACTTGGAAGTCCTGGATGACTTGAACGCCCTTCCACCACAGGTTCACGACGCCGTTGGTCATCGTGGCGGTGATGGGCGCCCAGCACAAGCCGGCCAAGCCGTTGGTATCCGGTCCGGTCTGGAGGGAGTTGGCGTTGGTGCAGGCGCCATTGAAGGTGGCCAGCGATTTGGAGAACAAGGCCACCTGGCTGGTGCCCTGGTTGTAATGAATGTTCGGCCCGATCACGTCGCCGCCGCCGGCGGTGGCGCTGACTTCGAGCATGGCAAAGCTCAGTCCCTGGGCCGTGCCGCGTTCAGGCTTGTCGCACACGCTGTTGAAGTCGCAGCCGAAGCCCGAGCCCGTCGCGAATAGATTGGTGTCGTTGACGAAGTTGATGCTCCAGCCCGCGCCGGGCGTGTCCGAGCCGCCGCCGATCATGACGCTGGCCGAGAAGGAAAAGGCCTTGATGACCGCGCCGTTGTCGAAGTCCGGCAGCACGATCACGCCGGTTTCCAGCCCGCCGGTGTCAGTCAACTGGACGTAGCCCGAATTGGTCACGCCGCCGGAGGATACCCAGAGGGCGTTGCCGAAGTTCGTGTAGCCCGGCAGGCTCACGCCGGGATCGGTGTTGAAGTCGTAGTTCACCGTGCCGGCTCGCAGGGAGGCGGGTCCCCATAACCCGAGCGACAAGGCGGCGAGAGTTGTGACGGCGAGTTTGCGCATAGGTTGGTTCCTTTCAGGCTGGTGTTTCATGCTTTGACGACTTTCTGCGCGAACCACAAGGACGACGACAACGGCGCTCGCGGGCTGCGCAGAACGGTGTCTAGTCAAACACAGCCGCCGTTGTCTGGCAAGGGAAAAGTAATGGTTGCCGGAATCCCGCTTAATCTTCCCCCCGGCCGCGGGTCTTGAAAACGCGCTTCCGTCTGTTACGCTCGCCGGCGTCTGGCAGCCATGAATCCAACAACGAAAGGAATCACCGCATGAAAACGCTCGCGTGGTCGCTCGTCTTTGCCGCGGGGTGGGCCTCGCTCGCCTCGTCCCAACCGGTCCTGACCTACGTCAATCTCGTCCACCGGCTGACCGACCTGGAGCGGCTCGCCACGCGGCCGGCGCCGGGCGAGAAGACCGCGCAATGGTCCAGCTACGACCGCGCCAGCCGCTACGACGCCGCCACCGGCAAGTATGTCGCCTGGGACGCCAACGGCGACGGCGGCGGCTACATCCGGAAGGAGGGGGACCAGTTCGTGCTGGCCGAGATGACGGGGCCGGGTTGCCTCTGGCGCATTTGGTCCGCCGCGCCGAAGGAAGGCCACGTGCGGATTTACCTGGATGGCGCGAGCGAACCAGCGGTGGACCTGCCCTTCATCGGCTATTTCGACCGGAAGAACGCGCCGTTCAACCGCCCCGCGCTGGTCCACACGGTGGCAATGGGCTGGAACAATTACACGCCGATTCCCTACCAGAAATCGTGCAAGATCGTCGCCGACAAAGGCTGGGGCGCTTACTACCATTTCGTCTATACCACCTATCCGGCGGGCACGCAGGTGCCGACCTTCCAGCGCGAGTTGTCCGCCGAGGAAAACGCGGCGTTGGACGAGGCCGACCGCCGATTGAGCGAGTGCGGTCCGCGGGGCGTCAAAGGCGTCAAGCTCGCGCTGCGCGAGGGCGAGGCCGACCGTCCGACCGCCGGCGAGGAAACCACCTCGGGCACCTTGGAAGGTCCGGCCGCGATTGCGCTGATCCGCGCCCGGATCGAGCCGCCGGCGCCGCCGGCCGACCGGGAGGCCCTGCGGGCGGTCACGCTCCAGATTCGCTGGGACGGCGAGTCCCAGCCCAGCGTCTGGGCGCCGCTGGGGGATTTCTTTGGCACCGCGCCCGGACTGAACCGGTATCGTTCCTTTCCGCTCGGTGTGACCGAGGACGGTTGGTGGTACTGCAATTGGTTCATGCCCTTCGCCAAAAGCGCGGAGATCACCGTCAAAAAAGAAGGGAAAATGCCGGTGAAAGTTGACCTGGAAGTCACGTCAGTGCCCCTCCCGGGCGACGTGTCCCGCTACACCCGTTTCCACGCCAAGTGGCACCGCGACGCCTTCCTGCCCGCCGAGCCGGAGCGGCGGATCGACTGGCCGATGCTCAAGACCGACGGCGCGGGCCGGTTCGTCGGCGTGATGTTGCACGTGTGGAACCCGCGCGGCGGCTGGTGGGGCGAGGGCGACGAGAAATTCTTCGTGGACGGCGAGAAATTTCCCTCCACGTTCGGCACCGGGTCGGAAGACTACTTTGGCTACGCGTGGTCCAGCGGACAATTGTTCCAGCACGCTTACCACAACCAGACCCACAACGACCACAACAGCAAAGGCCACGTCTCCGTGAACCGCTGGCAGATCGCCGACCAGGTGCCGTTCGACCAGTCGTTCGAGGGCGACATCGAGAAATACTACCCGAACCAGCGCCCCACGCTCTACGCCGCCACCGTCTATTGGTATCTCGCGCCCGGCGGCAAAGACCCGTATGGGCCGGTGCCGTTGGACCAGCGCGCCGGCTACTGGACGGACGTGCAAACCGGGAAGGTGAAGGGCGCGCTCGAAGGCGAGGAGTTGAAGGTTCTCGGCAAGACGGGTGGCAATCCCCAGGAACAAGACCTCACGGGCTTCGCCGGTCAGTGGAGCAACGACGCCCACCTCTGGTGGATTGACGCGAAGCCGGGCGACAAGCTGGACCTCGCCCTGCCCGTGGCGCGCACCGGCGAGTACCAGGTGGCGATGCAATTCACCAAAGCGCCGGATTACGGCATCGCGCAACTTTACCTGGACGGCCGGAAACTGGGCCAGCCGATGGACTTCTTCCATGCCAGCGTGGTGCCAAGCGGTGAAGTCCGGTTCGGCACGCGGATGCTCTCCGCCGGCGAGCACCGGCTCACGGTCGAGATCACCGGCGCGAACCCCGCCGCGGTCAAAAACTACATGTTCGGGCTGGATTACGTGAAGCTGGAGCCGGCGCCCTGAGTGTTATCCCCCGCACGGATCGAGGGGACGAAGGCCGGCGCGGCAGCCGGCCGGAACCGTTGACCGCCGGCAAAGTCCGCTCATGGGCGCTCGACGACGCTCTCCCGCTCGACGCGGTTAATCTGCCGGCCCAACTTCAGACGCGCGTCGCCGAACGCGTGAAAGACGCGCAACCGGCGGGACCGCGACAACGGTTGGCCGTCGAGGCTCCGCAGCGTGAACAGCACCGGCGCGTCGTAGGTCAGGCCGTTCCAGGTCCGCGCGTGGAACGCCACGAAGGTCGGGCCCTCCACTACAAAACCGAACGGCGGCAACACGACCTCGCCGCCAAGCTTCGCGGTGAGCCGGTAATCCCGGTCGCCGCCGTTCACGGTCACGGCCACCGCCGCGGCGCCGGTGCCGAAGACCGAGCGGCGGACTTTGCGGTCAGGCGTCAGGAACTGGTACTGCGTCATCAGCATCCGGGCGGTGAGTTCATTGAGCGGCGAGAGAATTTCGTGGGTGTTCTTCACGAAGCGGTCCAGCGGATGCAACCCCTCGGCCCAGCCGTGGTCGGCGTGGACGAACAGGCCCGGATCGCCGGCGGGCGGCGCGGCCGGCGCGGGTGCCGGCTCAAATTCGACCCCGCCTCCGCTGACCTTGAGTTGGCCGACGAGGCAAGCGCGGTCGTCCGCCTGCGGCGCAGTGAGTTGGGCGCGCTGGCCGTTCGCCGGGCGAAAGAGGCCCATGCGGATCGGGAAGGTGCCGCTCAATCCTTCCGGCACGCTCACCGGGAACGGCCCGTGGCTCACGGCGCCCGGCGGCCACTGCGACACCGGCGTCGGCGGTTCGTAGTCGTTCTGGAACTTGATTGCCCCCGCGGCGTCGGTGAAGTGGACAAACACGCGCCAATCGTTGGTGGGCGTTTGGTCCACCGTCCAGCGGTAGCGGATTTCGAACTGGCGCGGGCCGGTTTGCTTTACCGCGGCGACGGCGGGGCGGAGCGCCAGGGGCGCGGCGTCCGGCGCGGCGTCTTTCCAATAGAGGTGCGGCGGGACGCTGTGGTAGTTGAGCGGGCGGCCGAGGCTGATGTGGTGGAGGACGTACTCGGCCGCCTGGGTGATGTCGTAGCCGTATTTGCCGTAGGCGGCGATACAGTCGCGGTACACCATTTCGAACAGCGGCACGGGGATGGCGCCGAGTTGGAGCGGCAGATCCTTATTGTGAAAGTAGGTGCCGCTCACGCCGGTGAAACCCTCGAAGAAATCGGCGTGCGGGACGGCCCATTCGCGCCCGTCCTCGCTCCCGAAGCTGCCGAAGACGCCGCGGGCGTAGTCCGACAGCGCCTGTTTCCACTTCATGTCGTCCCAGCGGGTGAGCGGATGATTCTTGTCGAAGCATTCCATCAACCCGGCGGCGTAGGTGGTGTCGATGAAATAGGAGTCGGCGTCGGAAAGCCGCTTCACGGCGGGCAGGTTCTGTGGGCGGCGCGCGAGTTCCAGCGCCTTTTGCGAACATGTGACGTAGGCCCGTCCGCCGGCCCAATGGCCGCCTTTCGTCACGCTGCCGTCGGGATTCTTGTTGAGGAACTGCTCGTTCCATGACGGCGCGTCGCGGTACATGTCTTCGTAATTGTCGTGGAGGCTGAGCAGGTAGCCGAGCGCGCGGACCCGGCGGCAGGCGTTGCTGAACGCCGTATCGCCGCCGCACTCGGGCGCGGTGGGCAGGACATCGGGATGCTGGTTGTCGTAGCCGCGATGGATCCAGCCGCCCAGGATGAACAGCACGCGGTCGAGTTGGAGGTCGCGCTTGAGGTGCTCGGCCACTTGAGCGGCCTCGTCGAAGGTCCAGTTGACGTGGACGGACAATTCCTGGCGGCTGTCTTCGCTCATCGTCCGCGAGAGCGTGCTCCAGAGCTTGAAATTCGAGGCGCCGAAATACTTCGCCCGCTCCGGATTCTCCTTCAACTTCTGGTCCCACGTCACCAGCCAGCCTTTCTCCTGCGCCACTTGGCGATAGGCCCGGGCGATTTCGACCACACCCCCTTTGCCGAGGAACTGCACGCGGAATGCCTTGGCGGACTGGCGCAAGGCGAGCGACGCGGACAACGCCTGGCGCCCGGCGAGCCAGTCGGCGTTCGTGACGGCGCTCCGTACGTCCGCCGCCACGTAGGGATCGTGCCAGGTGACCAGCGCGGCGGCGCCGATCTTCACGAGGCCAAGCATTTCCATGTGGCAGCCTTCGTAGGCGAACGTTTCGAACCGGTGCGTGAACGTCAGACCGCCGTCCGCCGGCACGAGCAAGCCTTCGCGGCACGGCACGAAGATCCCGCCCCGCTCGCGATCCGTGCTCCACAACGCCTCGTCCAGCAGGCGGACCGTCTCGACGCCCAACGCCGGGTCGGCGTCGTAAGCAAACTCCAGCGTCCTTCCGCCGGCTTCGGGGCGGATGCTTACGCGCAGGGTGGCGTCGGCTTTTTCGGCCAGCGGATGAAAAACCGCGACGAGACCGCCGCGCGTGCGCCGGATTTCGCAGGCCGCCAGATCAACGCGGCGCGGCCTGCTGTCGAGACTCAGCGTGGCTTCGCCGAAACGCGCCTGGTACGGATTGGACCTCCAGACGACCCCGGCCGACTTGTCCCGGATTTCGTAACGGCCGGTCCCCGGCTCGATTTGGAAGCGCAGGAACGGTGTTTCCAATGTTGGCGCCTCGGCCGCGCACGCCGCCGGAGCGAACCGGGCCAGCACCAGCGCCGCGCCGACCACGAGCGCGGGAAAATAGACTGTTGGCTTCATAATTCCGAGGCTTCGAGACAACGACCCGCATTCCTATCCGCGAGCGGAAAGCACGCGGATCGCCACCGACTTCGTGCCGAGCGCGGAATGCGTCGCCGCGATTTTGATGCGCCCGGCGCCGCCCGGCACGGTGCGAATCCACACCGCGCCCACCCCGCCGGTGTCAGCCAGCGGGAATGGATTGTCGCCGACGATCACTCCCGGACCGGTCAGACGGAGCGTGACGGTCCCGCCGGTGAACGGGCGCGGCGCGCCAAACTTGTCGGTGACGCGGAATACCAACCGCGTCGCGTCCGCGCCGTCGCCGCTCAACTCCGCGTCGTCCGCCTGCAGCCACAGCCGGTCCCGGGTGGCGTCGCTGGAGAAGGAGCGCGACAGCGCCAACCGGTCGTCCACGTACCCGTCGATGCGCAACTCCGGCTGGGCCGCGCCGTCGAGATTTAGATCGGCAAAGAACGGCGGATGCTTCAGGTGCGGGAAGTTCGTCCGATCCGGATGAACCGTCGCGTGCCGTCGCCCGTTCACCCACAGTTCCAGGCGGTCGCAGTTGGAGAAGATCGCCGCCTGCGGGCCGGGGCCGGCGGGCGTTTGCGGGCCGAAATCCCAATAGAAATCCGGCTCGATCACCGGTCGGATGTGGGGATCGACTTGCGCCAGGTAAAACGCCGCACCCAGCTTCGGCACGCGGAAGACGTCGGCGATGCCCGGGCACTTCACGCCATCGAACGAGTTCATCAGACTGCCGTAGTCGAATGCGCACCAAGCGACGACGCCCGCGAAGCGCGGGTCGGCGGCGCCCTTGTCATGCGCCTCGGCGTGCAGGAGGGCCTGTCGCTGCTGCAGCGCCGGATCGCCCGCGCGGCGGTACTTGCTGCCAAACCCTTTGGCCGTGGAGTAATTGAATTGCCCCACCGTTTCGCTGACCAGGAACGGCACCTCCGGCAGCGGCGCGCGCAGGCCGACATGACCGGGGGGATCGGCGTGGTAGTCGTCGTACGCGAACACGTCTTGCAGCCAGTTCGCGGTGGAATAGCGCGTCATGGTGCCGGAGGTCGGGCGCGAGTCGTCGAGCGCCTTCGCGGCCGCCTTGGTGCGGCGGTAAAGCGCGGGATGGTTGGGCGACTCGTTGATGCGCACGCCCCAGATCACGATTGCCGGGTGGTTGCGGTCCCGCCGGATCATGTCCTGCACGTCGCGCACCGCCAGGTCCTCCCACGCGGCGTCGCCGAGGTATTGCCAGCCGGGGATTTCCTCCCAGACCATCAGGCCCAGTTCGTCGCAGGCTTCGAGGAACGCCTCCGACTGCGGATAATGCGAGCAGCGGACGAAGTTGCAGTTGAATTCGCGCCGGAGGATCTCCGCGTCGCGGCGCAGCACCCGCCGGGGCATCGCGGCGCCGACGTAAGGAAACAACTCGTGCCGGTTCAGGCCGAAGATCCGGAGCTGGCGGCCGTTCAGGAAGAAACCGTCGCGCTCGAAGCGCGCGTCGCGAAAACCGATCCGCGTGCGATAGTCATGCCACGGTTGGTCGGCCAGGACCAGGGTGGCCACGACCTCGTAAAGCCGCGGGGCGTCCACGTCCCACAGCGTGACGTTCCCCAAATCGGCGAGCGTCAGAGCGACATCGGTCGCGCCGGTCTTCTCCAGCCGCAGATTGCGCGAGGTGCGGGTGACAACGCGAGCGCCGTCCATCAGGGCGATTTCGAGCCGGAGCGGCTGAGAAGGCAGAACGGCGGCATCGACGGTGCAGGTCACTTCGACCCGCCGTTGGGGACCGAGCACGTCCACCGGTTTGGCGAAGACGTCGCTGATGAACACGGCCGGCACCGCGCGCAAACTGGCCGATCGGATGAGGCCGCCCGGCTCCAGGTAATCGATGGAACTCGGGCCGCGCGGCGAGCCTTCCGGCGGCACGTTCTGCCAGCGCGAATCCACAGTCACCGCCAGGACGTTCTCCTGGGCGGCAAGCAGGTCGGTGACCTCATAACGAAACGGGAGGTATCCGCCGGCGTGCGCCGGCAAGGCGTGGCCGTTGAGCGTTGGCGTTGCGCCCGTCATGACGCCGTCAAAATGCAGAAACACGCGCCGGTCCCGGAACTCCGGCGGCAGCACGAAGTGGCGCCGGTAAATCCAAACGTCCTCCCAAAGCGCTGGGTCCCACCGCTGCCAGGAGAGTGCGGCGACGCAGTGGGGCAAGGTGATCCGCGAGAAGGCCGCGTCCGCAAACTCCGGCGCCTCCGTGCCCGGGCGGAATTTTCCGCCGAAGAGCCAGTTGCCATCCAACGGCAGCGTTCCGCTCGCTGGACCGCTCCGCGCGCCGCTCCGCGAAGCGGTGCGGCATCCCACCAAGCCGCCCGCGGCGAGGGCGGCGGCGCCGAGGGCGCAACGCTGGACGAATGCCCGGCGGGAGAGGGCGTCATGTCTGGACACGGGAGACTTCGTGGCGCGTGGTTTCATGTGGTTGGAGAGTGATCTAGTTTCGACCCGGCCCGTGCTTCCGCGGCCGGGTTCGGCGATGGTAGGCGCGATGACTCGCGCGCGGTACCCAGCAAAATCCGGTCGCCCGCCCGGTGATTGATCTGCTTCTTCATGCGTATTTTCGCACTTCCCATCGGACGCGCTGCCCGGCGCGCGTCTTCAACGGCCCCAGTGCCCCGACGCGAATTCCGGGCAAAGTCCGGGTCAGCGGCCCGCCAGAAACCCGCGCAGCGCGTCGTTGAAATAGCGCGGGGCTTCGACCGGCAGGCCGTGCGCCACGCCCCGCGTCACCGGGTGCTCGGCGTGCGGCAGAACGGCGCGGATTCCTTCCACGGCCAGCTTGAACAGACGCGGGCCTGATTCGCCCTCGATCAGCCTTGATCCGGCACATGCTTGTCGAGTCAGACGACCAACTCCCGCTCGATTTGTTCGAGGCTCTTGCCTTTCGTCTCCGGCAGGCGCAGCCGGATGAAGACAAAGCCCGCCGCGCAGATCGCCGCGTAGAGCCAGAAGGTGCCGGCGGGGCCCAGCGTCCGGTTCAGGATCGGGAACGTGAACGTCAGGATGAAACAGGCGATCCACAGCGACATCACGGCCACGGACATTGCCGCGCCGCGAATCCGGTTCGGGAAAATCTCCGCGATGATCACCCACGTCACCGGCGCCAGCGACATGGCGTAGCAGCCGATGGCGGCCAGCACCAGTGTCAGCATCGGCCAGCCTTTCACGCCGGCGTGGTAGCAAAAGCCCAACGCGACGTAGATGACCGCCAGCCCCGCCGCGCCCAGCAGCATCAGGATGCGCCGTCCGCCGCGGTCCACCACGCCCAGCGCCACGAAGGTGAACGCCAGGTTCACCGAGCCGGTCCAGGCGATGTTCAGGAGCGTGTCCGAGATGTTGTAGCCGGCGGCGGCGAAGATTTCCTCGGCGTAGTTGAAGATGACGTTGATGCCGCACCACTGCTGGAAGACGGCCAAGACGACCCCGAGCGCCAGCACGCGCCGCAGCCGCGGTTCGAGCAGGTCGTGGAAGTTGACCCTCCGGGTTTCGTTCACGAGCGTCGCTGTGATTTCCGCCAGCGCCTGGCGGGCGTAGTCGCCGCCGCCGACGCGGGACAGGATGCCGCGCGCCTGCTCCGTCCGTCCGTTTTTGGCCAGCCAGCGCGGGCTTTCCGGCACAAAGAACATGCCGGCGAAAAACAGCAGCGACGGCACCGCCGTGGCCGCGAACATCCAGCGCCAGCCGACGCGACAGTTCCACGAGTTGCGGATGAACTCCTCCGTCGCGCCTTGCGGCAGTTTGTCGGCGATGAGATAGTTGATGAACTGCGCCGCGAGGATGCCGAGGACGATGGTGAGCTGGTTGACGGCCACGAGCCGGCCGCGCAGCGGCGCCGGGGCCACCTCGGCGATGTACATCGGCGAGAGGTTCGACGCCAGGCCGATTGCCACGCCGCCGAGCATCCGCCAGAAAACGAAGACGGAGAAACTACCGGCCGCGGCGTTGCCGAGCGACGTGACCGCGAACAGGAACGCGGAGAAAATCAGCAGCCGTTTGCGCCCGAACTTGTCGCTCAGCGCGCCGGCCAGGAGCGCGCCCACCAGACAGCCGAGCAGCGCGCAACTGTTGGCCCAGCCTTGGGACGCCGCGTCCGCCAGGCCGAAAGACCGTTCGAAAAACGGCTTCGCGCCGCCGATCACGACCCAGTCGTAACCGAAGAGCAGTCCGCCCAGCGCGGCGACGAGCGAGATGGTCCAGATGTAGCCGGCGTGGAAGCGGCCCGGGACGGTCGGGCCTTCACTGTTCGCCGCGATGCTCATGGTGTGCTTGGGTGGAACAGGCGTCGCGCCTGTGGCTCCCGGCGCCGCTTCGGGGGCAGGGTTGCGGCGGGCCGGACAGGCCGAAGGCCCGTTCCATCCGAAGCGCGGGCGGAGAGCAGACATCCGTGCAGATTCGGGATCACGCTGATCAAACGGTTTCCGGCAGCAGGTCGGCGGCGCGGGGATGGTTCGGATCGCGCCGCAGGACGGAACTGGAGGTGGTCGTCGAACAAGAGGATCATCGGCAGCGAGGTGGCAAAATAATCAATCGTCGCTTCGGATTATTGGAGAGTGTGGGCGCAGGCCGGCAATTCGGGCAAGAATGAATCGGGCGCTCGGTGGCCATTCCAGTTGGCTCATCCACGCCCTGGAACGCCCCGGAAATGGTTTGACTGTTTGGAGTCGAGAAGTTACAAGTAACTTCATGCCTCAAACAAGGAAGGATGCGACATGAATCCCCGCCTGCCACTTCAGATATGCTCCGCCGCGGATGCCGCGTTCCCGGCCGGCCCTTGCTGGCCTGCGGCGCACTTTTCGTCTCTCGCCGCGCGATGCGTCAAACGCAAATTCCCATCCGTGGCTCTGGCGATGGGTGCGCTCGCGATGGTCAGCCTTGGCCGATTGGGCGCTGCGCAACCCATGCTCGAAGTCGTCGGGCTGACGAATGGGAACGTGACGCTGCGTCTTCGCGGCGATGTGGGGGCAAGCTATCGGCTCGAGGGATCCACGGACTTTGCGAGGTGGTTCGAGGTGGATTCCGGGGTTGCTGTGAACGGACTGCTGACGTTTCAGCCGGTGAACACCGCTGGGGCGCCGTGGGCCTTCTATCGCGGCGTGTCGGCCTCCGCGGCGGCGGTCTATCCGAACGTCACACCGGCGGCCGATCCCAATCTCTTTGTCGAGGGTGTGGTTACGCCCGAAGCCGGCGGTGAGGCGCGACTGGAAACCCAGGCCGCGGTGGTCTTCACGCTGACCATCCCGACCAATGGAGTTGCGGAGTCCACTGCCATCTCCCTGACTCTGATCACGAATGTGACGGGCGTGCCGGCCGCGAAAGGGTTCCTCGCGGCAGTGCGGCTGGAGCCGGAGGGACTGCCGCTCACAGCGCCGGTGCTCCTCCAGATAGATTTCCCCACGAACATACCGTCGTCGCAGATCGCCTCGTACACCTTCAACAACGACGGTACCGACCTGCACCTCACGCCCGACCTTGTCAGCTCGAACCGCGTGCGGATCTGGGTGACGCAATTGCGCAGCTATGGCTGCGGGGTCTTTACCTTGGACGAGTTGCACGCTTTGGCCGCGACCGTGCCGCCATCTCCTCCTGCGTCCTCTGCCCGGACTCCGAAGGCGACGTTGGATGATTGCTACCCGGAGAATGTGCGGGCCGCAAATCAACTTCGGGCGGAACTGACGCGCAAGCAGGCACCCATCGCGCAGCGAACGGCCGCCATCCTCCAGGAAGCTCGAATGAAGGCCCTGCTGGGGGTGGAAGAACCGGACAACCCTCTGGTCGTCGGCGCGTTCTCAGGATTGGGGGATTGGCTCCATGACGAACTCATGCCCCGGATGCCTGCCGCCCAGCAGCATTGTCGCGTGGGACAGGAGTTACTGAAGTGGATCCTATCGGCGGAGCGTCAACGGCAGTTGCTGGGATCGGCTACGGGGGACGAGGTGGATGGGATTGGCGCCTTCATGTGCGCCTTGCTCGCCGAATGTCAGCAGGAGATTGAGGACTGCTGCAACCTCAAGGGCGGGGACATGCGGCTGGTGACGGAGTTGTTGGGGCTCGAGCGGCAGCGCCAACTGATGGGCATGACGGACGGTCACTGCGGCTCGCTTGATGTTCCCGGTGACTTGATGAGCTGCGTGCCGCAATGGTTCGGAACCCTTCGGATCAGCGAGGCCGGCAGCTACCGCACCAACCAAGACACCAGCGGGGCCCTGTCCCGAACGACGGAGACGTTCCGTTACGACTTGGAAGCGGGCGTGCTGACCGTGTCCGAGCAGATCGTTCCGCCGATCCCGATGGTCGGTTTTTGGGGCTACACAAACCTCATCATCAAGCTGGGCGGGCACGGACTCGGCGCGCATGTCTTCAACGCGCTGTACCAGGATCTCTGGGATCCCTGCGGCGGCGGGCTGCGCGCCCACGCGCCCAAAGACGGCGGGGACTCGTTGAAGATATGCACGTTGTTTCACAGCGGACTGACCACGAACCTTGAGGTGAACGTGATTGCGGTGTTGGCAGGACCTGTCAGTGGGGGGTTCAACCCGAAGACGGAGGTGAGTATCCTTACTCCCAGCTTCAATGTCCGGGAAAGCGGCACGCGCGTTACGGAGGATCGGGGTCTGGTTGGGAAGAATTGCGAGGTTTCGACCACGATTGATGCCTCCTCACCGGGTTCGGATCTGTACGGCGGCCAGAACCTCCAGTCCGGCTACGGCGGCTTCCAATTCACCGGTGGGCGATTGGGCTATGTTGCTCAATGCTTTGCCATGCAGGGATCCGCTGTTGTCATTCGGGTAAATGGCATTAAATCCTGTACGGCGGCTTTTGGCTATATTTACACCTCCAAAGTAGGTTCCAACAAAGAATACATTTTGCCGGTTCCGATAGATTTTATACACAGCATTGTCGTTAATTGTCTTTCGGGCAACGTCAAAAGATTGGGTATAATGTTCAAAATGTCCGCTTTGAATGTTGAGG
>JAJXZI010000148.1 GCA_021780115.1 bacterium
CCAGGCCCTTGGTGATCGGATGTGCCGGGTCCGCGATTTCGACGGCGAACTGGCCGCGCGGGTCGTGCTGCCGGCCGCCGTCCTGGCCGTACCAGGCGCGGCCGGCGAGGTTCTTGAACTCCGGCCACTCGCCGTACCACGCGCCACAGGCGAAATGCGTGAGCATCAGGCCGCCGCCGTTCTCGACGTAGCGCCTCAAATTCTCTCGCGCCGCCGGGCCGGGACCGGGCACTTCCCAATTCTTCCAGTGCAGGATGACGGCGGCGTAGTTCGTGATAGCCGACGAGTCGAGGAAGTTCGGATCTTCCACGACGCGCACCGTCAAGCGGGGATCTTTCTCCAGCAACTCCTTCAGCGCCGGCGTGGTTTGCTTCCACAGATGGCCGGGATAGTCGATGCCGGTGACGAGGAGAATGCGGGTCGCGGCCGGCTTCGCGACGGGCGCATCTTGGGCCGGCAAATTCGATTCAATCATCAGTGCCACCGCGACGGTGGCCGAGGCGAGGCACAGCGAAAGCGTGTTCTTCATAATCTTCAAGTTTGGCCCGAAGCCATCACAAATCACCCTCCTCGATCTCGGCGATTTTCATCAAAGCGCGGAGCAAGCCAATCTTGAGCGGGTGGTTGCCATGAAGCGGAATGACGATCCGCTCCCGCCGTCCTGACATGACGAAGACATGGTGGCTGCCGTTCACCCGTGCCAGGGTCCAGCCTCTCCGCTGGACCGCCCGCGCCAGCTCCTTGCCCGAAACCTGTTTCACAGGGCCAACTCAACGACGCGGTCACCCTGCATCCCCTCGGCCTCCGGCGTCTCGACCGAAAGCCATCCCTCGATCGCCTCCCGCAAATGGGAGGTCACCTCCTCCACGGTTTCTCCCTGGGTCACACAGCCCGGCAAGGCCGGAACCTCAGCCCAATAGCCGCCTTCTTCCGCCTCGTGAATGATCGCCTTCAATTTCATGGCTCGAGTTTAGCCGGGCGGGAGAGTTCATCAAGCTTCTCGAAGGAAAGGCTCCACGGGACGCGAGTCCTCTCCCTGCAGCTCCTTCAGCACCGGAGCCGTTTGCTTCCACAGATGGCCGGGGTAGTCGATGCCGGTAACGAGGAGAATGCGGGTCGCAGCCGGTTTCGCGACGGAGGCGTCTTGGGCCCGCAAATTCGATTCAATCATCAATGCCACCGCGGCGGTGGCTGCGGCGAAGTAACGGGCGAATGCAATTGTCATGTTGTTCATTGTTGCGTTGGCTGCCGGCGCACGACGTTGACACGCCCGGAGGTCGCGTCCTACCTCACGACAATCGGGTAGGGCGCGCGCGCCGAGTGCGCCGTCGAACGACGAAACCCAGCTACGGGCAGCCACGCACCGGCGCTGGTGACCGTTGACTGTTGCGGTCTTGCTGGGCGCTCAATCCTGATTGTTCTCCACTTTCCACCAGTGCTCGTCGATCTTCATACTCGGCAGGATCTGGTTGAGAACGCCTGGAACATCGAGCGAGAAGCAATTGCCACTGCCGCCGAAGGGCTTGGGTGACAGGGGCGCATCAGAATATGCAAAGCCGTACTCTCCTGCATGTCCCAAGTAACGAGTCTCAATCACTACCTTCAGCTTGCCGTCTGACGAGACCTCCGCCCACACATGGCCTGCGCCACGTTCTCGGAGCAGCATCTCATCTGAGTGAAGTGGACGGAGCGACTGCGGGTCTGATACGTTCTCCAGGATGAATTCTCGCTCCTCACCCGGCTTCAGTCCAGCGAGCCGAACTTGCGCCACAACTGAGTCCAAATGCTTTCGATCAAAATGACCGGGATTCTGCTTGAAGACTATCATGAACATCCCAACCGGATTATGAAACAACAACAGATAAATCCCTGCCGCCAACACGCCAATCACTGTTGCCGTTGTCAGGCCCTTTCGCATAGGTACACGCAACGTTTTGGATCAGCTCGGAGGCGTTTTTCATCGCGGGTTCAGATCAGTTTTGTCTGCCCCGGTTTATAGACCGGGTAGCTCCCGTCGGGACCGGGTTTGACCGGCGGTTCCATGCCGTCGTGGCAGTCTTCCGGCTTGAGCAGATAGAAAAAGTCCGAGGCGCTCACCTGGTCCCACGAAACTTCCTTGCCGGTGTAACAGGAGATTTGGCCCATGATGGTCGTCAGCGTGCTGCGCGCCATGTAGTCGCCGTTGTTGACCGGATGGCCGGAACGAATCCCGGCGAACAGTTTGTCGTGTTCGATCTGGTACGGATCACTCTGATGCGGATCGTTGCCGGTGTCGCGCCAACGCCAGTTGGTCTCGCCCCAAATCTGGCAGGCCTTGACCGAGCAACGGCCCTTGCTGCCGAGCACGATGCTGGAGTCTTCGTCGTAGCAGCCGGTCGTGGTCCGGCAGAAGGCGTACACCCGCACGCCGTTCGGGAATTCATAGACGACCGAGTGGTGGTCGAACACGTTGCCGTAGATCGGCTCGACCATCGTCGAGCGGCCGCCCAGGCCGTGGCATTTGACCGGCACTAGTTCCTTCAACACCCAGCGCGCCCGGTCCATGTTGTGGACGAGCGACTGCGGCACGTCGTCGCCGGAGAGCCAGTTGAAGTGGTATTGCGTGGAGCATTGCCATTCCAATTCGGTCAGCCCCGGCCGGCGCTCGGTGATGCCGTAGGGCGCGCGCAGGAAATTTTCCTCAATGGCGATGATGTCACCGATCGCGCCGTCGTGAATGCGCCGGATGGTTTCGATGTAGCCGGGGTGGTGGCGGCTGTGCAGGCCGGAGGCGAGCGAGAGCTTCTTCTCCCGGGCCAAGTCAATGGCGGTTTGCAGGGTCTTGATGCCAAGCGGGTCGATGCCGTGGGGCTTCTCGACGAAGACGTGCTTGCCCGCCTGGAGCGCGGCCAGCGCGTGGAAGGGATGAAACTTCGCCGCGTTGGCGATGAGCACCACGTCCGACGCCGCGATGACTTGCTGATAACTGTCGAAACCGGTGAAGCAATGGTCTTTGTCCACCGCCACTTGGTCGGGCTTCTGCTTGCGGATTTCCTCCAACTTGCCCTGGACGCGGTCCAGGAAGATGTCGCACATGGCCACGAGCCGGGCGCCAGGATCGGCGGTGAGCGCCTGGATGGCGGCGCCGGCGTTGCGGCCGCCGCAGCCGATCATGCCGACGCGGAGGGTGTCGCCACCGGCGGCGTGGGCGCTGCGGGCCAGATCGAGGGTGCCGAGCGTCGTGGCGGCGGCGGCGGTGGCGGAGGTTTTGAGGAAGTTGCGGCGGGTGAGGCCGTCCGTGGGGGTGGCGTGGGTTTGCGTGTTCATGGTGTGATTTGCGCGGATAGTGGGTCCGCGGGGCGGAGAGTTCAACGTGTTTCCGGGATGCCGAGTTCCTGCAATGTGTGCCGCAGCCAAGCCAGCGATTTCTCGATCATCGGCCCGCCGGCGCCTTCGCACTCGATGCTCAGCGTGCCGTCGTAGCCGCCGTCGCGCAGGAGCGCGAGGCACTGGCGGATGTTGTCCGCGTTGACGCCTTCGCCGAGCGCGCAGTGGCTGACCGCGATGCCGGTCTGTCCGCCGCGCACCGCCTGGGCGAGCGATGCGGAGACATCCTTGACGTGGACGTGGCTGACGCGCTTCAAGAAACGGGTGAGGAACTTCACCGGATCCTGGCCGGCGATGAAGGTGTTCCCGGTGTCCATGTTCATCCGCAGAAACGGGCTGTCGCTGAACGCCTGCATCTCGGCCATCGCGTCCGGGTTGGTAGTGAAGTAGCCGTGCGGTTCGATGTTCACGACGACCTGGTGCGCCTCGGCCACGCGCAGAATCTGCTGGTAGCTGCGTTTCATCAGCGCCATCGCCTCCTGGTCCTTCAGCCCCTCCGGCGCGTGCAGCCCGTCGGTGGTATCCACGCACGGACAGCCGAGCTGCGCGGCCCAGGCGATGGACTTCATCACGTACGGCACGCCGCGCAGCGGACCGTCCTCGCCGGAGAGCGGATAGGCCGCGTCCACTTGCGAGAAGCGCACGCCGTGGCGGTCCATCTTGCGGCGCAGGAGCACCGGGTCTTCGTAGAGCGCCACGTGCGGTTGGTAACCGAGGCCGTGAATCCAACTCACGCCGTCGATGAGGCCGCACTCGATGGAGTGGACGGCGTTGCGCCGCGCCCACTGGAGACACCTCTCGAAAGACCAATAGGCGGAGTTGAAGGCATCCGTATGGAATCCAATGTTCATGACGCTGCACCGGACGGCGGTTGTCGGCGGCCAAGGTTATGAACCCTCGACCTCCTTGAGTCAACCCCCGGCTGGATCCCTGTGAGGTCGATCGCCGGACGAGGGAGCGCGGAATCCCATTGTTCAAAGGCCGCCCCCTGTCCTATTTTCCCGCCCGTCTCGAACCATGCCGAGCGTTTTTATCAAGACCTACGGTTGCCAGATGAACGAGCGCGACAGCGAGGCCGTCGCCGCGCAGCTCGTGGCCAAAGGCTACGCCCTCGCGCCGTCCGAGGCGACCGCCGACGTGATCTTGCTCAACACGTGCAGCGTGCGGGACTACGCGGAGCAGAAGGCGCTGGGCAAGATGGTCAACCTCGTCGCCGAAACGCGCCGCCACCGGCCTGGCGTCGTGCTGGGCTTCCTGGGCTGCATGGCGCAAAGCCGCGGCCAGGGACTCATTGATCGTCTGCCGGACGTGGACCTGGTCCTCGGCACGCAGAAGTTTCATCGCGCCGCCGAGTACCTCGACGACCTCCGGGCAGGCCGGCGGGCCCAAGTGGTGGACATTGCGGAGGAGGAGGGGAGCCAGTCCG
This sequence comes from bacterium, assembly GCA_021780115.1. Lineage (GTDB taxonomy): Bacteria > Verrucomicrobiota > Verrucomicrobiia > Limisphaerales > JAJXZI01 > JAJXZI01. The sequence goes on from JAJXZI010000148.1 coordinate 4,793, forward strand.
CCATCCGCGAGCACTTGGTCAACGGCCACGGCCGCCGAGCCGTCACGGCGTTCGTGAGCATCATGCAGGGCTGCAACCAGCGCTGCACCTTCTGCATCGTGCCGGACACCCGCGGCGCGGAGCGCAGCCGGAGCATCGCGGACATCGTCGCCGAGTGCCGGGAACTCGTCGCGCAAGGCGTGAAGGAAATCACCTTGCTCGGCCAGATCGTGACGAGCTACGGCCGGCGCGAGATTCCGGTGAACGACGGCCGGTCAGCGTTCGTGCAACTGCTCGAAGCCGTCCACCCAATCGACGGGTTGGAGCGCATTCGCTTCACCTCGCCGCATCCCAAGGGCTACGGGGACGATCTCATTGCGGCCTACGGCCGGCTGCCCAAACTCTGCGAGAGCGCGCACCTCCCGGCGCAGAGCGGCAGCGACCGCATTCTCAAGCTCATGCACCGCGGCTACACCCGCGCACGCTACCTCGAGATCATCGAGAAACTCAGGCGGGTGCAGCCGGGCATCGGGCTTTGCACGGACCTCATCGTCGGCTTCCCCGGCGAGACGGAGGCGGACTTTGAGGAGACGTTGTCGCTGGTGAGCGAAGTCGGCTTCGACCAGGCCTACCTGTTCAAGTATTCGCCGCGCAAAGACACGCCCGCCGCCGCCCTGCCGGACCAGGTGCCGATGGAAGTCCGCGAGGAGCGCCACGCGCGCTTGTTCCGGTTGCTGAACGAAGTGGGCGGGCAAAAGCATCGCGCCTGCGTCGGCCAGCCGGTCCAAATTCTCGTCGAAGGGCCGAGCAAGAAGAACCCCGCGCGCCTGACGGGCCGGACCCGGAGCAACAAGATCGTGATCTTCGCCGGCGCGGCGCGGCACCGCGGCCAGTTGCTGGACGTGCGGATCACCCGCGCCAGCGCGTTCACGCTCTACGGCGACCCGACGGTGGTGAATCTTTGAGCCCGGCAGCCGGAGGATGGAAGCACCCCGTACCGCGAACATTCGTTTTTTCTTCCCTCCTCCGTCGGCTCTCGTTCATCCTCCCCGTCGTCGATTATGGCTGAAATGAAGCTGTCAACATTGTCCATCCTGCTGGGGCTGGGCCTGAGCTTGCCGCAGATTTACGGGCTGGTGGCGCCGAAGGGCTTCGCCGAGACGGCGCGCAAATTCCCGCGCTCCCTGCTGGCGGGCTACGTTCTCATGGGGCTGGGCACCGCCTGGTTCCTGTTCAACGTCAACGCCGAGGCCGCGTCCGACTTCGCCACCTACAAGGACAAGATGATGATCTTCTTCGCCGCCATCGGGCTGGGGACGTGCATCTTCGTGACCGACTTTCTCGCCGTCCGCGGGCTGGCGGTGGTCTTCCTGCTGCTGGCCAAGTTGATGGTGGACACGGCCCGCTGGGCGGACACGGAATGGCGACTGGTGATTGTCGGCTGGGCCTACGTGCTCGTGATCGCCGGCATGTGGCTCACGGTGTCGCCCTGGCGCTGCCGCGACTTGATCGCCTGGGCCACCGCCAGCGAACAGCGCATCAAGGTCGGCTGCACGGCGCGGCTGGCCTTCGGACTGTTGATCGTCCTGCTCGGGTTGACGGCGTTTCGCGCGGCGGAAGCGAAAGAAATCCAGGAACCCCAGGCGGTGCTCCGCGGTTCCCGCTTTCAAGTTGCCGGTTGCCGGTGCGCCGCCACCGACCGCCCTGGACCAGCGACTTTACCCCGGCGGCCGGCGCCCGACGATTTTGACAGCGCGCCCGTTCTGTGAGTGGCACACGGGGCAGGATTCTGGTCATTCGCGGCGGGGCCATCGGTGATTTCATCCTGACGCTGCCGGCTATCGCGGCGCTGCGCGGGCGGTTTCCCCACGTCCACCTGGAAGTGCTCGGCTATCCGCACATCGCTCACTTGGCGCTCGCGGGCGGCTTGGTGGACGCCGTGCAGCCTATTGAAGCGCGGGCGCTGGCGGGCTTCTTCGCCCGCGGCGGCGATCTGGCTGAGGAACTGTGCGATTATTTTTCCGAGTTCGATCTCATCGTGTCCTACCTGTACGACCCGGACGAAATTTTCCAGGACAACGTGGCCCGTTGTTCGGCGGCGCAATTCATTGTTGGCCCGTACCGGGCCGCCGAAAGCCAAAAGATCCACGCGACGCGGTCTTACCTCAAGCCGCTGGAGCGTCTGGCGATCTTCAATGCCGACGAAACGCCGCGTCTGGCTATCGACTCCCGGCCCACAACCGTCAACCGACTGGCCGCCCATCCCGGCAGCGGCAGCGCGCGCAAGAACTGGCCGGAGGCGCGATGGCGGGAGTTGTTCACGCACTTGATCGACCGGACGGACTTGAACCTGCTCCTCGTGGGCGGCGAGGCGGAAGGCGATCGGTTGCAGCGTCTGGCCGCGCCGTTGCCGAAACACCGCTGCACCCTGGCGCGGAGCCTGCCGCTGGTGGAGTTGGCGGGCGTGCTGCAACCGTGCGCTGGTTTTGTCGGCCACGACTCCGGCATCACCCACCTGGCGGCGGCGCTGGGATTGCCCTGCCTCGTGCTCTGGGGCGGCACCGTCGAAGAAGTCTGGCGGCCGCGCGGCGAAAAGACGGTGGTGGTGCGCGAATCCCGGGGATTGGGAGCGCTCCCCGTGGAGCGGGTGGTCCGGGAATTGACCGGGTGGCTACCGCTTGGCCGACTGGTCCCGGCCGAGTGAATGTTTTCAGGCGGACGGCGCGACGATGACTTCGATTCCCTTTGCCCGGAGTCCCTCGACGAGTTCCGTCGGCGCCGCGTTGTCGGTCACAATGGTGTCGATTTCTTCCAGGCCGGACAAGGGTGTGACGGAGCGACGGCCGAATTTGGTGTGGTCCAGACACATGATCACCTTGGCCGCGGCGCGCATCATCGCGAGTTGAATGTCGATCAGCAGGCCGTGCGAATTGGTCAGGCCGTCGAGCGTGATGCCGCCGGCGCTCATGATCGCCACGTCGGCGTGCATCTTGGAGAAGGCTTCCACCGCCAGCGGGCCGACCAGCACGCCGAGCCGCGGGTAGATCACACCGCCGCTGACGACGACTTCCACCTTGCCCGCGCCGGCAAAGAGGTTCGCCACGGGCAGCGAGTTGGTGACGATCTGCGGCGTCTTCGGTTCCAGGTAGCGCGCGACGTGATAAACCGTCGTGCCGGCGTCAATGATGACGCTCTGGTTCGGGCGGATGAGTTCGGCGCAGGCGCGGCCGATGGCTTCCTTCTCGTCGAGCTGGTGCGTGTCGCGGGCGGTGAAGGCGAACTCGTCGGTCTGCGGGGCCACGAGCCGCGCGCCGCCGTGCGTGCGCCGGATCAAGCCCTCGCTCTCCAGCACGGTCAGGTCGCGCCGGACGGTCGAGACGGACACCTCGGCCTGCGCGGCCAATTCCTCCAGCGAGGCAAATTCGGCTTTTTGGAGATACTGCGCCAGACGATGTTTGCGTTCTTCAGAGGTCATGGGGGAAGGATGTCCAAGAAATCAGCGATGGGAACCAGTTGCCGATGGCGTTCCGTTTGTCTGTGATCTCATCGGCTGGCTCAAATCCACTCCACCACTTTGTTGGCTATGAATCTCCGCTTCGACGATCCACATTGGAGACCCCTACCCACAGACTGCCGTCGGGCCTCCTGGAACGATAGCTGAGGGAAATATCAGCATTCTCGCCTTCGCCGCCTGGCTTGCCGTCGGCGCCCAAACTCGTCAGCGTTATGATTCCGTCTTGCGTGACGCGATAGTGAAGCGGTCGTCCCCAACCGTCTGTCGTTTGGTTCCCATAGCCCTTCCGCCTCGGCAGTACCTCAAGCGACCCAGGGATCGAATGGTTGGTTTCGGCATAAATGTCGATGCGCACGAAAGTCTCGATCATCGCAGTATGCGTCATTTCCTTCGGCGTGATTTTGCAGCACCCCGACAAACAGCCAATAACGAGAAGCAGCATTGCGTTTTTGCTCATGTGATCATCTCTGGGATTGAATTGCCTGATTCCGTTCTTGATTGGGCGCGTCAGCCCAATTCCACGACTTGAAATGGCTTGCTCCAGCGAAACGACGGTTCCGAGCACGTTCCAATCGATCAAGGTGCGCACCCGCCCCGGAGGGGCGCAGCGTGACTAGCTCCGGGTGAAACCCGGAGAACGGTCCCCCACCACAATCCCCGACCCTGCAAGGGTCGAACGGGCTTGCCGGCCAGTGGTTCGGCCCCTTTAGGGCCGAGGCTGCGCATCGCCGGTTCCGTGGGTTGCACCCACGGCTACTCACGTCGAATCCCGTCGGGATTCTGAAAGCCAAACGCCGTAGCGTTACTTCAGCCCAAAGGGTTGGAGTCCACCAGCCCAGGGCAAACGAGCGAAGCGAGTGCCGCCCTGGGTCACGGTTCGATCCGACGCTGCGCTCTGTAGGAGCGCGGTTGGTCACGCCCGCTCCTTCAGAGCGGTTGCGCGATGGCGACTGGACCCAGGGCGGCGCTTGGCTTGCCCTGAGCTGATACACCATCGGCCTTTCAGGCCGGCAAGTCTGCTGCATTTCTTGCACGGTTTCTGAGCGTGTTTGGCAGAGTTTGGAAGATTTTGCAATATTTTAGTTGCATGACGGCAGATTTCTTCCAAAATCACACCCGAACTATGTCAGCAACTGCCGCCACTCCGCATCGCGCGGTCGTCGAGCATCTGGTCCGGCAAGCCGTGTATAACCGGCTCGGCCGGCCCTTGCCGCGCTTGGCGACGGCTCCCAACCCGCTGGTCGTGAACGTCAGCGCGCGGCACTGCCACCTCACGCCGGAGGCGGTCGAGCAACTCTTCGGGAAGGGGCGCCAACTCACCGTCCACAAGTGGCTCTACCAGGAAGGGCAGTTCGCCGCGAAAGAGACGGTGACGCTCATCGGGCCGCGCAGCCGCGTGATTTCCAACCTGCGCATCCTTGGTCCTTGCCGCACGCTCAACCAGGTCGAATTGGCCTACACCGACTCGATCGCGTTGGGCTTCGACATTCCGCTGCGGCTTTCCGGCAACATCAAGGACACGCCCGGCGGCATGTTGATGGGGCCGGCGGGCTTCTTCGAGATGACGGACGGCGTGATCCGCGCTGCCCGCCATGTCCACATGCACCCGGATGACGCCGCGTTCTACGGCGTTAAAGCCGGCGACGAAATGAAACTCAAGATTGGCGGGCCGTGCGCGATCACCCTGGACAAAATGCTCTGCCGCGTGGATCCGAGTTTCAAACTGGAGGTCCACATTGACACGGATGAGGGGAACGCGTGCAATCTGCTGCCGGAGACGCCTTGCGAATTGATCAGGTGAACCACGAATGGACACGAATGGACACGAATGGAAGACAGCAAGGACAAGCTGCTTCTGAAGGACGAGGTGTATGCCATCGTCGGTTCAGCCATCGAAGTGCTGAACGCGATTGGTCACGGGCTGCACGAGAAGCCGTACGAGAATGCGCTGGTCGTGGAGTTCAGACTGCGCGGGATTCTCTTTGCGCAGCAGCCGCGGTTCAACGTGATTTACAAGGGCGTTCTGGTCGGAGAGTTCGTGCCCGATCTGATTGCCTACGACGCGGTGGTGGTGGATGCCAAGGTGATCGACCGCATCACGGACCACGAACGCGGGCGGATGCTGAACTACCTTCAGATCACCGGCAAACGCGTCGGTGTGATCTTGAATTTCAAGAACGCGAAGTTGGAGTGGGAAAGAATCGTCCTTTGATTCGTGTTCATTCGTGGTTGAATCTGCAAACCGTAAACCAAACCCAAATCTATGAGTGAAGCCATCGGCATGATCGAAACCAAGGGCTACACCGCGAGCGTCGAAGCCAGCGACGCGATGGTGAAAGCCGCAAACGTCAGTCTGGTGAAGACCATCCCCATCGGGGGCGGCCTCATCACCGTGCTCGCCAAAGGCGACGTCGGCAGCGTCAAAGCCGCCGTGGACGCCGGGGCGCGCGCGGCCGGCAAGGTGGGCGAACTGATCAGTTCGCACATCATCGCCCGCCCGCACGAAGACCTGATGAAGGCCTTCCTCGGCGAAGCCGCCAAGCCCGCCGCCGCCAAGTAATCAATCGCAACTCTCAACTATCAACCGATTTATGGCACAGCAAGCTGTTGGAATGATTGAATGTAAGGGCCTCTGCGCGCTGATGGAGGCGTGCGACGCCGCGCTCAAGGCCGCGAACGTCACCATGACCGGCTGGGAAAAGGTCGGCAGCGGATACGTCACCGGGTTCTTCCGGGGCGACGTGGCTGCGGTGAAAGCCGCGACCGACGCCGGGGCCGCCGCCGCCGCGCAAGTCGGCCAGGTGATCAGCGTCCAGGTCATCCCGCGCCCGCACGACGACCTCGGCGTGCTTGGCAAGTGGCTCCAGTGAGTTTGAACCACGAATGGACACCAATGCACACGAATTGACGTGGGCGCTTGGTGAGCCAGCCATTCGTGTGCATTGGTGTTCATTCGTGGTTGTCACGAAATGAAAATCCTCGTCGCCAACCTCGGCTCGACCTCGCTCAAGTGGCGGCTGTTCGATTTCTCGAACGGCGCCGAAACGCTGCTGCACAAAGGCGGCTTCGAGCGCGTCGCCGATTATCCCAAGGCGATCGAGGACTGCCTGGCCGCGCTCAAGGACGCCGGCGCCATTGCCAACGAAAGCGACCTCGCGGCTGTCGGCTTCAAGACCGTCATCGCCAAGGGCGTGACCGGCTGCGTGCGGATTGACGACCGCGTGCTGGCCGCGATGGAAGCCTTCAACGGCCTCGCCCCGGCGCACAATCCGCCCTACCTCACCGGCATCCGGCTGTTCGTGCGCCGCGTGCCGGGCGTGCCGCTGGTGGCGCTGTTCGAGACGGCGTTTTACCAGTTCGCGCCCGAGCCGATGATGCGTTACGCTGTACCGCCCGCCTGGCACGACATCGGCGTCCGGCGCTGGGGCTTCCACGGCGCGAGCCACAAGTTCATCGCCGAGCGCAGCGCGCAACTCCTCGGCCGCGACGACGTCGCCCGCCGCGCGCAGAGTCTCTACCTGGATGCCGGCAAGTCGCCCGTGAGCGCGCCCGACCTGCGCGTCATCTCCTGCCATCTCGGAGGAAGTTCGAGCATCACTGGCATTCGCAACGGCGTCGCCATCGGCACCAGCATGGGGATGAGCCCGCAATCCGGTCTTCCGCAGAACAATCGCGTCGGCGACCTCGACGCCGAGGCGCTGCCCTACGCCGTGAAGACGCTCGGCCTCACCGTCGCGGAAGCGCAACGTCAGCTCACCCAGGAATCCGGCCTGAAAGGTCTCAGCGGCGTGTCGAACGACATCCGCGACATCACCACCGCCGCCGAGCAGGGCAACGCACAGGCGCGCCGGGCGCTGGACGTGTTCGTCGCTAGCGCGCGGCATTGGATCGGCAGTTACTTCTTTGGAATGGGTGGCGCGGACGCCATCGTCTTCACCGCCGGCATCGGCGAGAACCGTGCCGAAATCCGCGCCGCGATTTGTGCGAACCTGGACCAACTCGGCATCATCCTGGACGCGGAGAAGAACGCCGCCACGCGCAGTCAGGAAGCCGTCATCAGCGCCGCAGACTCGAGAGTGAAGGTGATGGTGATTCCGACGAACGAAGAACTCGTCGTGGCCCGCGAAACCAAACGGCTGCTGGAGGCGCGATGAAATTTCTTCCCCAGCTTTTCGCCAGCAACCGCGCGTGGTCGGAGGGCATCCGCCGCAAGGACCCGGATTTCTTTACCACGCTCTCGCGCCAGCAGCGACCCGATTATCTCTGGATTGGCTGCTCGGACAGCCGCGTGCCGGCGAACCAGATTGTCGGCCTGCTGCCCGGCGAGATTTTTGTCCATCGCAACATCGCGAACGTGGTCGTCCACACGGACCTGAATTGCCTGTCCGTCGCGCAATTCGCCGTGGACGTGCTCAAGGTCCGGCACATCATCGTCTGCGGGCATTACGGCTGCGGCGGCGTGACAGCGGCGTTGCGCGGCGACCGCTTCGGCCTCGTGGACAACTGGCTGCGCCACGTGCAGGACGTGCGTGATCGCTACGCCTCGCTGCTGGACAGCGTGCCGGCGGGCGACCCGCGCGTGGACCGGCTTTGCGAGCTGAACGTGCTTGAGCAGGCGCTCAACGTCTGCGAGACCACCATCGCCCGTGACGCCTGGCAGCGCGGACAGGAATTGCACGTGCATAGCTGGATCTACAGTCTTCGAGACGGCCTCCTTCGCGACCTCGGCATGTCCGTGAGTTCGTGGGATGAAGTCGCGCCGGCGCACCGCAAAGCCCTTTCGGCGTTGGACAAATCGCCGGCGACCGCGAAACGAAATCGCCCTTCACACACCCGTAAATCTCAAACCTGAAATCGAAAACCGAATTATGGCACAACAAGCAATTGGACTCCTCGAAACCCGCGGACTCGTCGCCCTCGTCGAGGGCACAGACGCGATGCTCAAAGCCGCGAATGTCGAGCTCATTGGCCCGATGATGCAGGTCGGCAACGCCCTCGTCACGGCCTGCGTGGTTGGCGACGTCGCCGCCGTCAAGGCCGCCACCGATGCCGGCGCCCAGGCCGTCAAGGCCATCAAGGGCGAGCTCGTGAGCGTGCATGTCATCCCGCGCCCGCACAACGACGTGGAGGCGGTGTTGCCGAAGAAACCGGCCGCGAAGTAACCCGCTGGGGAGCGCATGCGGCCCGCGTGCCGAATCCGGCGGCCTCGCCGGATTCTTCCTTCCTCTGGAATGCTCTTGGGTTCGGGGAAGGCGTTTTCGGCGGGCCGCCGAAAACCACACGCCAACGGCGCGTGCTCCCCGCAGAAAGGACATCATGTTTCTCGCCAAAGTCGAAGGCGCGGTGGTCGCGACCAAGAAGGAAGCGTCCATGAGCGGGCGCAAGCTGCTGTTGCTCCGCCCGCAACTCGTGGACGACAAAGACCCGACGAAATTCCGGCCTGGCGTCAACACCATCGTCGCCGTGGACACCTTGGGTGCCGGCATCGGCGAGATGGTGATGTTCTGCCAGGGCAGTTCCGCGCGCCTCGCCGGCGGCATGAAGGACGCCCCCGTGGACGCCGTCATCATCGGTATCGTGGATACGGTGGACGTGCTGGGGAAGATGATTTACAGCGCCAAAACTTGACCGCGGTACCACCGCGACTTCGGCGTCACAATGCAGTGCCATTGTTCTGACATTTCTAACCGAGTATGAGTGCAGTCAACGAAACCTTGATCCGTGATGTCGTGGCAGAAGTCCTGGGCCGCTTGGGCGGTTCGGCGACAGTGCCTAAACCTGCCAGCCAGCCGGCGCCGCCACCCGCGGTAGTTCCCGCTTGCGGCTGCCCGCCGCCCACCAAGACGCCCAGCAGCTCCGCCCGCCATCGCTTCGGCGTCTTCCAGGACGCCAACGAGGCGTGCGCCGCCGCCCACGACGCTTTCCAACAACTCTCCGCGAAAGGCGTCGCCGGACGGACGCGCGTGGTGGAGATCATCAAGACGCTCTGCGAGGCGAATGCCGCCGAGTGGGGCCGCATCGAGCTGGAGGAAACCAAGATCGGCCGGCTCGACCACAAGATCGAGAAGCTCAAGGGCCAGCGTGGCATTCCCGGCGTCGAGTTTCTCCAGCCCTACGGCCTGAGCGGCGACCACGGCATCACGCTGGAGGAATACGCGCCGTTCGGCGTCATCGGCGCCGTGACCCCGATCACGCATTCCATCCCGACGATGGCCTGCAACATCATCAGCATGGTGGCCGCGGGCAACGCGGCGGTGTTCAATCCGCATCCCGGCGCGGCCCAGTGCGCGGTGACGGCGGCGCGGGCGTTCAACGAGGCCATCCGCCACGAGCTCGGGATCGAGAACCTGGCCTGCATCATCGAGTCGCCGACGCTGGAGTCCTTCGACGCCCTCGCCAAGAACGAGCACGTCAAGCTGTTGTGCGTGACCGGCGGGCCGGGCGTGGTGAAGGCGGCGATGGCCAGCGGCAAACGCGCCGTTTGCGCCGGTCCCGGCAATCCGCCCGTGCTCGTGGACGGCACGAGTTGCCTGAACAACGCCGCCCAGTGCGTCGTCTTCGGCGCCGCCTACGACAACAATCTGCTCTGCATCGGCGAGAAGGAGGTGTTTGTGCTGGAACCGTTCTACGACCAGTTCACGGCCGCACTGGAGAAGAACGGCGCGGTCCGGCTGAACGACGCGCAAGTCGAGCGGTTGGCGAAGGAAGCGTTCGTCTTCCCGGCGGGCCAGGGCGCGGGCTGCCCGCATCCTGTGGTGAATCGGAACCTGATTGGCCGCGATCCGGCTGTGCTGGCCAAAGTGGCCGGCGCCACGATGCCGGCCGGCACGCAACTGCTCTTTGCCGAGACCGCCGCCGATCATCTCTTCGTCGAGGAAGAGCAGATGATGCCCTTCCTGCCGATCGTCCGCGTGAAGACGGTGGACGAAGGCATCGTCCAGGCGAAGAGGGCCGAGCACGGTTACAAGCACTCCGCCATCATCCATTCCCACGACGTGGCGAACATGACGGCCATGGCCAAGGCGCTGGAGACGACACTGTTCATCAAGAACGGGTCGTGTCTGGCGGGCCTGGGCAGCGGCGGCGAGGGCTATCCCAATTTCTCCATCGCCACGACGACCGGCGAAGGCATCTGCAATCCGCGCACGTTCACGCGGGTCCGCCGCTGCGTGATGGTGGACAAGCTGAGAATTTTCTGAGTCATGCTCTTAGCCCGTGTCGAAGGCAACATCGTCGCCACCCGCAAGCATCCGAGCTTGCAGGGCTGGCGGCTGCTGATTTGCCAGCCGATCGGCAAGGACGGCCGGCTCGAAGGCGCGCCGCAGGTGGCCATTGATTCGCACGGCGCCGGGCTGCACCAGCAGGTCGTCATTTCGTCCGATGGCCTCGCCGCCCGCAAAGCGGTGGGCGACGACCGAAGCCCCGTCCGCTGGCTGGTCATCGGTGTGGTGGACGAGAAAGAACCGGGAGTGCGGGCATGAAACTCGGCACCGTCATCGGCCGTGTCACGTTGAGCCGCAGCGAGCCGTCGCTCGCCGGCGGGCGGTTCCTGATCGTCAGCCCGTTTGGCCGTGAGCAATACGAGCACGGCTTGGACGCGCCCCTCGGCCTCGGCAAAGACCCGAGCCCGGTGGTCTATGACGACCTCGGTGGCGGCGTGGGGCAGGTCATCGGTTATGTCGAGGGCCGCGAGGCGGCGCAACCGTTCCCGCAGCCGACGCCGGTGGACGCCATCAACGCCGCGCTCGTGGACGAAATGTTTTACTCACCCTTCAAATGAAAAACGTTATCAGCTTACGAGACCTGGAGGACATGCACCAGCGGGGCGAGGACATGAGGTCCTTGCCGGCGGAAGCTATTCTCACGCCCTCGGCGCGGGACTTCCTGCGCGACTTGGAGACGAACGGCGCCTTGAAGAACGGGCAGTCCGCGAAGCCGGGTTCGCCTGCCTCTCCGCCGCCCGACTCCAAGCCCCAGCCACCGGCCAGGCCGCTCACTTCCAAGAGCCCCAAGCCCGAGATCGAAGCCTTCTTCCACTCGCCGTATTGCCACGACCTGAAGCTCCAGATTTGTGACGTAGGCCGCCGACTCTGGCAGCGCGCTTACGTCGATGGCAACGGCGGCAACATCGCCATCCGCGTTGGCGATGACCTCGCGCTCTGCACGCCGACGCTCATCAGCAAAGGCTTCATGAAGCCCGAGGACATGTGCCTGGTGGATTTCGAGGGCCACCAACTCGCCGGCACCAAGAAACGCACCAGCGAAATCCTGATGCACCTGCAGATGATGCAGCGTCAGCCGAAGGACGTGGCGTCGGTGCATTGCCATCCGCCGTACGCGACGGCGTTCGCGGTGGCGGGCATCGAGCCGCCGACGTGCATGATCCCGGAATTCGAGGTCTTCGCCTCGGTGGCGATCGCGCCCTACCGCACGCCGGGCACGCCGGAGATGGGCAAGCTCGTCGCCGACCTTGTGGACAAGCACAACGTGATCTTGATGGCCAACCACGGCGTCGTCTCCTGGAGCCACAACAGCGTCGAGGACGCCTATTTTAAGATGGAAATCCTCGAAGCCTATTGCCGCACCGTGCTGGTCGCGTCGCAGCTTGGGAGGCCGGTCAACACCATGACGCCGACGCAGCTCCAAGACCTGCTCAAGATCAAGCAGAGCCTCGGCATCCCCGATCCGCGCTTCGGTCTGAAGGAATGCGAGTTGTGCGACAACGACGAGTGGCGGCCGGGCGTGACCTGCCAGGTGCCAGCGAAGGAAACGTCCGCCGCCGGTTTCGATCCGGAAGCGGAGGCGGCGGTGCAGGCGATCACGGAGCAGATTCTGGCAAGAATGAAATGAGGCGAGGCCTTCGCCAAATCGAGCGGAAGAGTTCGCAACAATTTGCGACACCGGCGCTGGGTGGGATCACCGCCAAATGACCAAATCCCTCGACACCAAACTCGCCGAGATCAAGGCCAACCGCGCCTCGCGGGCCTTCATCCTCGCCGATGCCAAGGACGCCGACATGGCGCTCGACGAGTACGCCTCGGGGCTTCACCATCGAGCGCATCGTGCTAGACTGTCTTTGGCATGAGCACTGTGATCCTGGAAATCCCGGAGTCCTACGCCCGCAGTTTCGGCGCGACGGATGAAGAGGTGGCGCGGAATGCGAAGCTGGAGCTGGCGATTGGTATGTACCGAAAGGGTCGGTGGAGCACGCGACGAGCGGGTGAGTTTGCCGGCATGGACCGATGGCAATTCATGGACGTGTTGATGGCGCGGAAAGTCGAGGCGCCTTACACCAAAGAAATGCTGGAGCAGGATCTGCGCTATGCTTTTGGTCGTCTGTGATGCCACGCCGCTGATCTATCTGACTCGGCTAGGCCGGCTTGGCCTCCTTCGCCAGTTGCATGAGGCCGTCCTCGTGCCTCCCGCAGTGGGGGGGGAAGTGGCTGTCCGCGGCAGTGCCTTGCCCGAGGGAGCAGCCGCTCAACAGGCTGCGAAGGAAGGCTGGCTGCGCGTCGAGTCTCCACAGGGGCGACTGACAATAAGCCCAACAGACACCGAAGACCTTGACCCTGGCGAAACCGAGGCGATTCAATTGGCGATTGAGAACGATGCTCTACTGGCCATTGACGAGATTCACGGACGCGACGTGGCCCTGAAGCTGGGAGTCAAAATCACAGGCACCGTCGGCTTGCTGGCGCGGGCGCGCCGGGAGGGATTGTTACCCAGCCTTCGGGCAGAGCTGGACCGGTTGCGAACTGAAACGACCTTTCGCCTGTCAGATTCCGTTTACCGCGACGCCATTTCCTCCGTCGGCGAGCAAGCGTCTTGAACCCGCGGTACCCATGATGAAATCCCTCGACACCAAGCTCGCCGAGATCAAGCGTGACCGCGCCTCGCGCACCTTCATCCTCGCCGACGCGAAAGACGCCGACATGGCCTTCGGCGTGCGCGCCACCGGGCCGCGGTCGTACCTGTCGGCCAAGGGAGCGCGGCCGGCGCAATTCTCGCCCGAAGTGTGGACGCGGGGGGAGTTCGGCCACCGCAACCTACCGGAATTCCTCGACATCGTCCGCGAGGTTACGCATCAGGGCCTCGTGGACATCATGCTCATGTCCGCCTCGGTGAACGAGCAACTCACCATCAAGGAGGGCCTGTTCCGCAATTCGCATGTCACGCCCGCGGCGCGGGCCAACGACGCCACCGATGTCTGGGCCGTGCGCCATGGCGCGTATCTCACGAAGCCGGCACAGCCCTTCCGCTCGGCCAGCATTGACCAGATCCAGTGCGGCAAGGTCGATTGCGAGCGGGACGGCAGCGAATTCCCCGGCGCGAACCTCGGTCTTTACTCCGTCACGTTCGTCAACGATTTGGAGCAGGACCGCCAAACGCTGCTGGCCTTCAAACAATTTCGTGAGGAAGCCGAGCGGAAGCGATTCCACTATTTCCTCGAAGTTTTCGACCCGAACGTGCCGGGTGGCGTGCCGCCGGAGAAGTTGGGCGAGTTCATCAATGACAGTATCCTCCGTAGTCTCGCCGGTGTGCCAGAAGCCGGGCGACCGCTGTTCCTGAAGATTGTTTATCACGGCCCGCGGGCGATGGAGGAGTTGGCGCAGTACGATCCGAATCTGGTTGTCGGCATTCTCGGCGGCAGCGCGGGCACGACCTACGACGCCTTCAAGCTGATCCACGACGCCCAGCGATACGGAGCCCGCGTCGCGCTCTTCGGCCGCAAGATCAACCACGCCGAGCACCAACTCGCCTTTATCGAAATGCTGCGGCTCATTACCGACGGCCGCATCACACCGGAAGAAGCCGTCCGGGCCTACCACGGTGTCTTGCAGGCCAAAGGCATCAAGCCCCATCGCCCCCTCGACCAGGATCTGGCGCTGACCGACGCGGCCATGAGCTACGGCCAAGGCGGGGCAGGCACGGCGGTGGAGGTGCGAGCCAACCCGCTCGCTCAGTCGAAGCCTCATCTGGAACTGAGGGGAAGCCAGGGCCTCCCGCCAGCGGCTACTCCGGTGGAAGGAGACTGGCCCCGGGAGGCGGACGGCGCGCCGGATTTTGCGAAGATGAATTCGGCGCAGCGCCGGGCGTACGATCATTGGCGGCTCAACCGCAAGTTTGGCTGAGGCGGACCCATCAGGCGGGGCGCGCCTCCCTATCGGAGCCGTCGCCGGCCTAGCGGGATGGACGAACGCCAGATATGGCCGGCTCTTGGCGCTGCCAGCGGGCGCACCACCGCCTTGTCCTGCGCGCTGTGGCTCAGGAAGGCATGGGGGGGAACGCCGTGTCTCTCATCGTGGCTCCCCTGACGCTACAATAAACCGTTCGGCTCCCGGGAAACCGAGTCGCACAGGGGCCAATCTGTCTGCTGCGCCTCATGCGCGGGAAAGCCTTGATTTTATCAGGGGTTTTGCGGGTGGAGCGGGTGATGGGAATCGAACCCACGTGGCCAGCTTGGAAGGCTGGAGCTCTACCATTGAGCTACACCCGCAACCGCTCCCGAGAGTAGCCACCGGGCTTGCCTTGTCAATCCGTCGGCGTGTATCTTCCCGCTCCATGAGTTCGACGTTGCTGTCCGGCGGTCGAGTCGTCGATCCGGCGAACCGGCTCGACCAGATCGCCGACGTGCTCATCACCGACGGGCGCATCGCGGCGGTCGGGCGCAACGCTGTAGCGACATCACCCGCCGGCGTCGAGCGCGTGGATGCCCGCGGACTGGTGGTGTGCCCCGGGTTGATTGATTCACACGTTCATTTGCGCGAACCAGGCCAGACGGCCAAGGAAACCATCGCCACCGGCACGGCGGCGGCGGCCCGGGGCGGGTTCACCTCCGTCGTCTGCATGCCGAACACCTCCCCGGCCATTGACAGCGCCAGCACGGTGGCGTTGATCCAGCAGCGCGCCGCCGCGCAGGGCGTGGTCAACGTCTTCGTGACGGGTGCGATCACGAGGAACATCGCGGGCGAGGAACTGGCGTCCATCGGCTCGCTCAAGAAAGCCGGAGTGGTGGCGATCACCGATGACGGCCATTGCGTTCAGAACCACGACCTGATGCGGCGCGCGATGGAGTACGCGCGGATGTTTGACCTGCCGCTGCTCGATCACTGCCAGGATTACTCGATGGTGACGGACGGCGTGATGCACGAAGGATATTGGAGCGCGCTGTTGGGCCTCCGGGGCTGGCCTGCGGCGGGTGAAGAACTGATGGTGGCGCGCAACATCCTGCTGGCCGAACTGACGGGCACGCCCGTTCACTGCCAGCATCTGAGCTGCGCCGGCAGCGTGCAATTACTTCGCGAGGCCAAGCAGCGTGGCCTGCCCATTTCGGGCGAGGCCTGCCCGCACCACTTCACCCTGACGGAAGCGGCGGTGGCAGGCAGCGAGAAGTTCTGGGCCAGCGATGGCCGGGGGATTATCGGTTTTGAGGCGCGCCCAGGGGAATTGCCCTCGTGGCCGGCCTATGACACGCATTTCAAGATGAACCCCCCCCTGCGCTCGGCGCGCGACCGGGAAGCCCTGCTCGCCGGATTGGCGGATGGGACGCTGGAGATCATTGGCAGCGACCACGCGCCCCATTGCGACTACGAGAAGGAGGTGGAGTTCGACGCTGCGCCGTTCGGCATCACGGGCTTGGAAACGGAACTGGCGCTTTCCTTGATGCAGCTCTACCACGCCCGGCGGCTCCCACTGCCGGACCTGATCGCGAAGTTCACCGTGGCTCCAGCGCGGCTGTTGCACCTGGCCAAAGGCACCCTCAGCGTCGGCGCGGACGCCGATGTGACGGTGTTCGATGCGGATCGGGAGTGGCGCTTTGAACGTCCGGCCACCGCCAGTAAATCGTTCAACAGTCCGTTTTACGGCTGGCCGATGAAGGGCCGAACCGTTCTGACGATCGTAGGCGGCAAGATCGTGTGGCGGGAGACAGCCGGTTCTGCTACACTCTAACCATACAGAAATCATACGCATGACCATGAAAAGAACCCTTCTTGCCCTCTTGAGTTGCCTGGCCTTGGTGCAGGCGCGCGCGGCAGATTTGTCCTGGACGACCGATTTGCCGAAGGCACTTGAGCAAGCGAAGACCGAGAAAAAACTGGTCCTCCTCAACTTCACCGGCTCCGACTGGTGCCCATGGTGCATCAAGTTCGACAAAGAAGTCTTCTCCACGCCGGAATTCGCCCAGTACGCCAAGGACCACCTGGTCCTGGTCATGGTGGACTTCCCGCGCAAGAAGGAGTTGAGAGCGAA
>JAJXZI010000099.1:0-3741 GCA_021780115.1 bacterium
ATCCGGCCGTACTTGATCGCGTTGTCCACCAGGTTGGCAAAGACCTGCTGCAAGCGGTCGGAGTCGGCCCGCGCGGTCAATTCCGGCAATTGGTTCGCCAGCCGTACCTTCCGGGCGCGTGCTCGTGCTTCGAAGTCCTCAAACACTTTCTCCACCAGCGGACGCAGTGGGACGGGCTTGAAATTCATGATGGCGCGGCCCGACTCCAGTTCGGAACTGGTCAGCAGATCCTCGATGAGCAAGCTCAGCCGATCGGCGTGACGCTCGATCGTTCGCAGGAATTTGGTCGCCACCTCCGGATCCTCTTTCGCGCCGGCCAGGAGCGTCTCGGCGTAGCCCTTGATCATCGAGAGCGGCGTGCGTAACTCGTGGCTGACGTTGGCCACGAACTCGGAACTGGTCTGTTCCAGGCGCTTAAGCCGCGTCAGATCGTGGAAGACGAGGATGGCGCCGCGCCGCTCGCCCGCCGGGCCGACGATCGCAGCGGCGTTCACCTCGACGCACCGTCCGGCGCCCCCCCCCAGTCTCAGCTCGTGGCCGAGGACGCGGTCCTGCGTGGTCAAGCGGGTCACGATTTCGGCCAACTCATGCCGGCGCAGGACTTCCAGGATGGTCTTGCCGCGCACGTCGCCCGTGATGCCGAACAAATCGTTGAAGGCGCGGTTGCCCATCTGGACGCGCCCGGCGGTGTCGAGCAGCAGGAAGCCCTCGACCATGCTGTCGAACAGCGCGGCGCCCTGGGCGTGTTCGCGGGACAGGGCCTGCTCTTGTTTGCGCTTCAGGGCGTCGAGTTCCGCGTGGAAGGTCCGTTCCGCGCGCCGGCACCGGCGCTGCCACCCGAAGTGCAGGGCGACCAGCGCCGCCGCGAAAATGATGGTCAACGCGGGCCACATGCGGCGCATCTCCAACCCCCCCAAAAGTGATTGGGCCGCGGGCGAATTTGAATTTCGGGCTTCGGGTGTCTTTCGGACTTCGGCATTCGGATCTCGGGCTTCGCTGGGGCGTCGGTCGTCGGCCAAGACTCCAGCTATTCCACGAACCGATACCCGACACCACGCACCGTGTCGAGATGCTTCGCCGCCGGGCCCAGTTTCTCGCGCAGCCGGCGCATGTGCGTATCGACGGTGCGTGTGTCGATGATGTTGTCGTAGTGCCAGACGTCTTGCAGCAACTGGTCGCGCGATTGCACGCGCCCGGCGCGCTCGGCCAGCAAAGTGAGCAGCCGGAACTCCGTTGAGGTCAATTCAATGCGCTTGCCGCGAACACTGACCAGGTGGCGCGGCAAGTCGATGACCAACTCGCCGAAGACGAATTTCTCCTTCTTGGCGGCCGCAGGCCGGCCCCGCTCCAGGATCTTTTTGATGCGCAGCACCAGTTCGCGCGGACTGAACGGCTTGGTGACGTAATCGTCGGCGCCCAACTCCAGGCCCAGGATGCGGTCCACCTCGGCGGCCTTGGCGGTCACCATGACGATGGGGATCGCGGCGGTCGTGGGATCGTGGCGCAGGAGTTTGCAGACCTCCAAGCCGTCGATTTCCGGGAGCATGAGGTCCAGCACGACCAAGTCTGGCAGATGCGAGCGGCCCTGGCGCAAGGCCTCCGCTCCGTCGGCCGCCGTGATCACCTCGAACCCGGCTTGCTTCAGGTTGAACTCCACGAGTTCCACGGCGTCTGGTTCGTCGTCGATGACCAGGATTTTCGGTTTCGTTGTCATAGGGGAAGACCGCGAAGGGGCGTTCACGCGCCGGGCGGGGCCAGGTGCTTGGCGTGGCGGATGTCCAGCGCCTCGCAGAGATAAACCACCTCTTCGGCAATGTTGACGGCGTGGTCGGCGATGCGCTCCAGGCTCTTGGCGATGACCATCAGATTCAGACCGCGGCTGATGTTCTGCGGGTCGGCCGCCATGGCGTGCGCCAACAGGTCGTGGATTTGCCGGTTCAGCGCGTCCACCTCGCGATCCCGTTCGCTCAGCGCCCGCGCCCCGGCCGGGTCGTGGTGGACGAAGGCGTCCAAGGCGCCGTTCAACATGTCCACCGCCAGCCGGGCCAGGCCGGGAATATCGAGGCTGATCTTGAGCGGCGGCTCCAGGTTCAACTCCAGTGTTCGTTTGGCGATCTTGGTGGCCTCGTCGCCGACGCGCTCCAAGTCGTGGGAAATCTTCATGGCCACGGTGATCAACCGCAGATCACTCGCCAGCGGGGCCTTGGCCAGGAGCGTGATGGCGGTTTCATCGATCTCGACTTCCAGCCGGTCGATCCCGGTGTCCGCCTCCCACACGCGGCGGGCGAGCGGGTCGTCACGGTCGTGGAGCGCCTGGACGGCTTGGTTGACCGCGGCTTCCGCCAGGCTGGCCATGGTGAGAAGCTGCTCTTTCAACTCGGAAAGTTCCTGCTCAAAGTACTGCATAGTCTGGCAATCGAATTCAGTTTCAAGCGGAGGCCCGGCACCGGACTGTAACTGCGCGTTCGGTCCCCGGCCCCGGATCGGGGCGTCGGAACAGTCGGATTCTTCTCATTTTGACAGCCGATGGCGCCCCCTCATCCAAATCGTCCGGTCACGTAGTCTTCGGTCTGCTTCTTCGACGGATTGGTGAAGATCTTCTTCGTCCGGTCGAACTCGATCAGCTCGCCAAGATAAAAAAACGCCGTGTGGTCCGACATGCGCGCCGCCTGTTGCATGTTGTGCGTGACGATGACGATGGTGAAGTCCTTCTTCAGCTCGAGAATCAGGTCCTCGATGCGCGAGGTGGCAATGGGATCCAGCGCCGAGGCCGGCTCGTCCATGAGCAACACCTCCGGCTGGACCGCCAGGGCGCGGGCGATGCACAGCCGCTGTTGCTGGCCACCGGACAGACTCACGGCCGGTGCGTGCAGGCGGTCCTTGACCTCGTCCCACAGCGCGGCCATGCGCAGCGAGGCCTCGAGTTGCTCCTGGAGCAAGTCCCGCCGGCGCAGGCCGTTCAAACGCAAACCCACCGTCACGTTCTCGGCAATCGTCATGGTCGGGAAGGGATTCGACTTCTGGAACACCATGCCGACCCGACGGCGCACCTGCGTCGGGTCCGTGCCCGGCGCGTAAAGGTCTTGGCCGAACAAGGCGACCCGGCCCTCTAGCCGTGCGCTGGGCACCAAGTCGTGCATACGGTTCAGGCTGCGCAGGAACGTGGATTTGCCGCAGCCGCTGGGGCCGATAATGGCCGTCACCGCTTGGGCCGGAATTTGCAGGGAAACCTTGCGGAGGACCTGTTGGGGGCCGAACCAGACGCTCAGTCCCTGCACGTCCACCGCCGTCGCCAGGCGCGGGCCGGGGTGCTCCGGGCCGTTCGGTGCGGCCGGGCCCTGGGCTGGAGCGGTGGGGTCCGCCCGGCCGGTTGGGGGTCGCTGGTTCATGGTCGTCGCCTTGGAGTTCACGGGCGACCGGGGTTGCCCCGGGTCAGAAACCGGACGCCGACGTTAACGGCCAATACCAGGAGGATCAATACCAGCGCGCCCGCCCAGGCCTGGCGGTGCCAGTCGTCGTAGGGCGAGATGGCGTAGGTGAAGATTTGCAACGGCAGCGCGGCGATGGGTTCGCGCAAATCGTGGTTCCAAAACCGGTTGCCAAAGGCGGTAAACAGCAGCGGCGCCGTCTCGCCCGCGATGCGCGCCAGCGCCAGCAGCACGCCGGTAATGATCCCTTTGCGCGCCGTCTTCATCACGATGTGGACGATGACCTTCCACCGCGGCCCGGCGCCGTTCCGCC
>JAJXZI010000099.1:3751-5298 GCA_021780115.1 bacterium
AGGGCAAACGCGGCTTCGCGATAGCCGTTGGGCACCAACGCCAGCATCTCTTCGGTCGTGCGGATGATCAGCGGAATCATCATGAAACCCAGCGCGACGCCCCCGGCGTAGGCGGAGAAGCTTTTCAACGGCACGACCATCAAGGCATAGACCACGATACCCCACACGATGGAGGGTGTGCCGTTGAGGATGTCCGCGCCGAAGCGCACACACCAGTTGGTCCGCGCTGACCCGTACTCGGAGAGATACACCCCGCCCAGCACGCCGACCGGCACGCCGACCAGCGAGGCCAGCCCGAGCAGCGTGAGCGTGCCGACGATCGCGTTGGCCATGCCGCCGCCCGCTTCGCCGACGGGTTTGGGCAGGTGCGTGAAGAAGTGCCAATCGACGGCGCCGGCACCGGAGCGGATCAGGTGAAACAACACCAGCGCCAGCGGCGCGACCACGATCAGCGCGCAGAGGAAGCACAGCCAGGAGACGCAGGCGCTCTTGGCTTTGCGCCAGGTGGAATGGAAGGCCCGCGGGTTCATGCTGGGGGGGGCGTCCACCGGATCCGCGAGAGCGCGCAGATGTGCCGGAAGCCCGCGACCGCCGGCGGTGCGGCAAGGCCGCTTCGCATCCTCACGCCGTCACTATTCCATCCGGGTCCGGGTTTCATCACTTTAGGGCCGCGCGGGGCTGAGCGTGACCGCGCCAAAGGCGCCGATCAGCACTTGAGCCAGAATGTTGGTGACGACGGTGACGATCAGCAGGACCAGGCCCAGTTCAAACAGGGCGCTCAGGTAAATGTCGGTCGTGGCCTCGGTGAACTCGTTGGCAATCGCGCTGGCCAGCGTATAGCCGGGCGCGAACAGCGACGCGGCAATCTCAGGCCGGTTCCCGATCACCATGGTGACGGCCATCGTCTCGCCCAGGGCGCGGCCCAGGCCGAGAATCGCCGCGCCGCAGATGCCGCGCTTGGCGTAACTCAGCACCGCGAGGCGCGTCACCTCCCAGCGCGTCGCGCCGAGGGCGTAGGCGGCCTCGCGCTGGAGATCCGGGACCGAGCGGAGGATTTCGCGCGAGACCGAAGTGATGATCGGCAGGATCATGATGGCGAGGATCACGCCGGCGGCCAGCATGCTGACGCCGTAGATCGGGCCTTGAAACAGCGGCGTGGACCCGAAGAGCTTTTTCAGAATCGGAAATGGATGGTCGCGCAGCCACGGCACCATCACCGTGCTGCCCCAAAAGCCGAGGATCACGCTGGGAATGGCGGCGAGCATTTCGATCACCATGATGACCGGCTGCCGGAGCCAGAGCGGCGCCAACTCCGTCAGATACACCGCCGTGCCGACGCTCAGCGGCAGCGCGATCAGCAAACCGATGAACGAGGAAACGAACGTGCCGAAGATGAACGGCAACGCGCCGAAGCTCTCGTTGACCGGATCCCAATCCGAGCGCACCAGAAAGCGCCCGCCGAATTTATGCAGCGACAGATGCGAACCCTGGAAGAGCTTCCAACCCACCAGGGCGATGAGCCCGACGACCACCATCGCCATCGTCCA
>JAJXZI010000068.1 GCA_021780115.1 bacterium
TCCGGACCAGCGACCGCCCCGCGGGCGGCGGCGGTCCGGCGGGATCGCCCCCCAACCACTCCTCGACCACGTAATGGTAGTACTGCTTGCTCCAGAGCAGGCCGGCGCGGGCCTGGCGCACCACGCGCCGTTCGGCCTCGGTGAACGGAGCGCCGGACACCGAAGCGTGAAACTCATCGGCCTCGCGGAGGCGCGTCGCAAAAGTCTGATGGAAGCCGCGGCCGAAGGGATCCCGCGGCCGTTCCCGCTGATCGGAGAGCCGCAGCAACACCGTCTGGGCGCCGCCGGCCGGCAGTTGCAGCACGTAATGCGCGGCCGCCTTGGTGCCGGTGTTCGCGGGGTTGACGGCCCGGGCGTCGCCGTGAACGACGCACTCGTGGAAGGCGTCTTTGACGAACGCGCCGGCGGGGCCGTCGTCGAAGAGCCGGCGGCGGTTGGTCTCGTTTTCCGTGAAGAGCACGCGCGGCCAGGCGCCCTCCGGATCGGGGCCGATGGCGAACGAGTACCGGCCGAGCGTTCCGTGGATCAAGGAAAGCCGGTCCGCCTGCTCCACCACGATGGCGGGCTTGATCGAGCAGCCGTCGGGCGGGCGCTGCCAAGACCAGGTGTTGCGGAACCAGAGCGTGGGCAGCAGGTGCAGCGGGGCGGGTTCCGGACCGCGGTTGATCGCCGTCAGGCGGATCAGAATGTCATTCGGCGACCGCTTGGCGTACTCGGCGAAGACGTCGAAGTAGCGGTGGTCGTCAAATATCCCGGTGTCCGCCAACTCGAACTCCCGGTCCGCCCGGCCGCGCCGACGGTTCTCTTCCCCCAGCCGGGCGTAGGGAAATTCGGCCTGCGGATACTTGTAGAGCGCCTTGAGGTAGGAATAGGTCGGAGTCGCGTCGAGGTAGAAGTACGCCTCCTTCACGTCCTCGCCGTGGTTGCCTTCCGGGCCGGTCAGGCCGAAGAGCCGTTCCTTCAGGATCGGATCCTTCTCATTCCAGAGGGCCAGCGCGAAACACAGCCGGCACTCGCGGTCAGTGAGGCCGAGCAACCCATCTTCCCCCCACCGGTAGGCCCGGCTGCGGGCGTGGTCGTGGGGGAAGTAATTCCAGCAGTCGCCGTTCGCGGAGTAATCCTCCCGCACGGTGGCCCACTGGCGCTCCGAGAGGTAAGGGCCCCAGCGCTTCCAGTTGGCCCGGCGGTCGGCCTCGGCCCGCAGGCGCTTTTGCTCGGCGGCGGAGTTCATGGGCCGACACCATAGCGGCATTGCTCCATTCCGGCCACGATGGAGCCGAGAACGAAGCCCGGCGGCCGGCCTATTTCCGGCGCTCCAGGACTCCCAGACTGCGCAGCCATTGTTCCGCCCGCGCCGGCCAAGTGGTGACAGTCTGCGCCGAGGGGCGCAGGCCGTAGCCGTGACCGCCCGCCGGATACACGTGCAACTCAGCGGCGACCTTCGCCCGCTTGAGCGCGAGATAGTAAAAAAGGCTGTTCTCCACGCGCACCGGATCATCCTCGGCCTGCGCCAGAAAGGTCGGGGGCGTCTGGGCGGTCACGTTCAATTCGGGGGCCAGTTTGTCGCCTTCTTTCTCGACGGTCAGGTAAGCGGGATAAACCAGCATCACGAAGTCAGGCCGGCAACTGGTTTGGTCCGCCGCGTCCACCGGCTCGTAAACGCGCGGCTCGAAGTTGTTGCTCAGCGCCGCCGCCAGGTGCGCCCCGGCGGAAAAGCCCATCACGCCGACGCGCTTGGGGTCGAGGCCCCACTGGGCCGCGCGTTGCCGCACCAGCCCCAGCGCGCGCTGCGCATCCTCAAGCGGCGCCTCGTGTCGCGGCCGGCCCGGACGCGCCGGCACCCGGTACTTGAGCAGCACGCCCGTGACGCCGATCGAGTTGAGCCACTGAACGACCTCGGTGCCCTCCAGGTCCATCGCCAGGATGTGGTAGGCGCCGCCCGGACACACGACCACGGCGGCGCCGGTGTCGGTCGCGGGCGGCGGACGATACACCGTGAGGGTGGGCTGGGAGACGTTGCCGAGGCGGATGACCGATTGGCCGGCCACCAGGCCATCGCCCGGCTTCGTGAGGTCCTTTTCCTCGCCGAGATTTCCTTTCTCGCCGGGTGCGCCTTGCGGCCAGAGGAGAATGGGGTCCGGAGCGGCGGCGCCGAATGCGGCCGGGCCGGGCGCCGCAGCCGCGAGCAGCCCGGCGGCCAGGAAGTGGAAGACGGATTTCACGCGCCGATGAAAGCCGAAAACACGCCCGGAAGCAAAGACAAGTCTCCGGTGGCGGAACCGCCCGAGCGGGGACCGACTCTTGCCCAAAAAGAATGTCCGGTTTTGCCGCGGGCGGTCATATATAGGTAAATGCGGGCGCTGCCGGACATGGAACTGTTGCGGGCCTACGCGACTCGGAATTCCGAGGAAGCGTTCGCGGCGCTGGTCACGCGCCACGTCCACTGGGTTTATTCGGCCGCGCTGCGGCAGGTCCGGGATCCCGACGTGGCCCAGGAGGTGGCCCAGGCGGTTTTCACCATTTTGGCCCGCAAGGCCGGCACTTTAAGGCCGGGAACGCTTCTCACCGGCTGGCTGTTCAACACCGTGCGCTTTACCGCCGCGGCGGAATTGCGGGCCGCCGCCCGACGGCAACGCCGGGAACAGGAGGCGCACATGGAATCCATGATCCAAACCGAACCCGACCCTCCTTCGGAGTGGGAGCAAATCGCGCCGCTCCTGGACGAAGCCCTGGCCCGGCTCAGCCAGCGCGACCGCCATGCCGTGCTGCTCCGCTATTTCGAGCGGAAGAACCTGGCGGAAGTCGGGCTGGCGCTGGGAACCACCGAAGAGGCCGCCCGGAAGCGGGTTTCCCGCGCGGTGGAAAAGCTGAGAACGTTTTTCACTCGGCACGGCAGTGTGATGCCCGCTGGCACGGTGGCTGGCCTGCTCTCCACTCATGCGGTTCAAGTCGCGCCCGTCGGTCTGGCCAAAGCTGTGACCGCCGTCGCCCTCGCCAATGGCGCGGCAGTCGGTGGTTCAACTTTAACCCTCATACACGGAGCATTGAAGATTATGGCCTGGACAAAAGCGAAGACGGCGCTGGCTGTCGGGATCGGGATCTTGCTCTCGACCGGAACGACCCTGATCACGATTTACGAAATCAGAAAGCCCCCGTTCGATCCGACGGATTTCTGGGCGACAACGTTCCCCGTTGGGCCAAGTCTCCTGAAGCTGAATTTCGGTCATCCTCTGACCTATACTTTTCCGTTGTCGCCGGTTCAAAATTGTTCGATCAGCGGCTTGTTGAACCAGTGCATGGAGGTTTCCGGCGGCGCTACCTGATCGACATGGACGTGGCGAGTGGGAGCGTCTGGTTCGGCTGTCCCAGAGTGATGAACGGAGTTGACTGGGTGGCGGCCTTTGAAAACGCCCTGCAAACCGCCACGCCGGAATGGTGGGATTCCACAGCGAAACGAATGCGCCATGAAAACTTGGTCCTGATCCGGTACTCGAAACAAAAAACGGTGCTGGTTTTGCCGAAGGACAAGGCGGCTAGGTATGAATGAACATTGTCATAGCGGCAGCGTTCTTCCGCCACAGCGCCGTCGGCGCGGCTTGTCTGCGAGACGCAGTTGCGGTCCGGGGAGCCAGCGTGAGCCTATAGCCGCAGCTTTGTCCAACCCCCTACGGACGTGATTGGCCCAGACGTTGCCGATGACCAAAACAGCGACCACTGGATTTGCCGCGGCACCGGTTCCCGATGCACGCAGGGGAGCTTTCACTCTGATTGAACTTCTGGTGGTCATCGCCATCATCGCCATTCTGGCGGCGCTCCTTCTGCCGGCCCTCGGCAAGGCCAAGGCCAGGGCCGCGACGATCAAATGCCTGAGCAACCTCAAGCAACTCCAGACCTGCTGGCAGATGTACGTGGATGACTGGAGCGGGCGCGTGCCGCCGAACCGCTCGGTGTTGACGCCGGGCGCCTGGCGCAGCACGCCCGATTCGTGGATCGGGAGCAGCAGCGCGCCCTTCGACACCGACTTCACTCCCATCGAGCAGGGGCTGCTGTTCAAATACGACTACAACCGCTCGGTCGCGCTCTACCATTGCCCGGCGGACAAGTCGCGGGTGCGCGACCTCCAAACAGGCCGGGAATTGCCGATGCTGCGCACGCGCAGCTACTCGATGAGCGGCTGCCTGGGCGGCCGGACCAATGAGGTCCAGAACACCGTCGCCTTCGCGAGACAGATTCCGGCGCCCGCGCGCCTCTTCGTGTTCATTTGCGAGCACGAGGACAGCATTGACGACGCGCATTTCCTGACCTGGCCCGACCCGGACAATCGCTGGGTCAACATGCCCGCCGACCGGCACAACCAGTCCGGGGTGCTCTCGTTCGCCGACGGGCACGCCGAGCACTGGAAATGGCGATGGCCGAAACAGTTCAAGGTGAAGCAGAGTTATTGGAAGCAAGCGGAGAACGACGCCGACCTGGCGGACCTGCGGCGGCTCCAAGGCGCCATCCTGCCGGTGGCGGATTTCGTGCCGCAGCCGTAGAATCACCGAACTGGCAGCGTAACTTCTGGAGCGCTGCGGTGTCCAACTCCGACAAGACCATGAAAACCCTACCGCGACGGTTGCCCCGGGAGAGAAGAACAGCCTTTCGTCCTGCGCCCACCGCTGCCCCCGCTATCCGGGGGTGATGGCTTCACCTTGATCGAACTGCTGGTGGTGATTGCCATCCTGGCGATTCTGGCGGCGCTGCTCTTGCCGGCGTTATCGGCGGCCAAGGCGCGGGCGCTGACCATCGCCTGCACCTCCAACCTGAAACAGTTCGGCGTGGCCTTCCACCTCTACGCGGGCGACCACGAGGACTTGGTTCTGCCCAACAAGGACGGGCCTTATGTGCCCTTGGGCGAGACGTGGGTGCAGGGCTGGGAAGGGTTCCCGGGGCCGGATTGCACCAACACGCTGTATCTCCAGCAGAGCCTCATCGGCTCGTATGTGAGTGACGTGGCGATCTGGCGCTGTCCGGCCACGCGCGATCCGAAGGTCGTCGGCGTCACCCAACCGCGGGTGCGGACGGTCTCGCTCAACGGGTTCCTGGGACCGCCCTGGAGCGCGCCCGGCGCCACGACCTACCGGCGGCTGGCGGAAATCACGCGGCCGGGGCCAGCGGAGACGCTGACGTTTCTGGACGAGCGGATTGACACGATCAACGACGGCAGCTTCTCGGAGCAGCGCGACTTTGAGCCCGCCAATCCGGGCGGCTGGATGCTGCGGGACAAGCCGAGCATCCTCCACCAGCGGGGCGGCGACTTTGCCTACGCCGACGGCCACGCGGGCGTGCATCACTGGCGGGATGGGCGCACGCTGACTGCGCCCCGCAACGACGCGCCGATGCCGGGCAACCTGGACGTGCTGTGGCTGCAGCAGCACAGCACGGGGCACGAGCAGTGAGTCCAAAGTTCCAAGTCCGCCGTTCCATGTTCTGACGGACCGCCGGCCGGCCGGCCGCGAATGCTGCGGCGCTTCACCCCGCCCGAGGTTGTGGAGCCGTCGCCGGCACGCGCCGGGTGGCGGCTTCGCAGTAAGCCTCGATCTGCCCGGTGGTCAGCTTCCAGGCGTCGGCGCCCCGGAGCCAGTCGCGGTACCAGCGCGCGGTCTGCTCGACGCCTTCCTCGAAATGCCACGTCGGCGTCCAGCCCAATTCCTGGTGGGCCTTGTCGCAGTTGAGGTGGAGAAAGCGCGCCTCGTGCGGGCCGTCGTTGTTTTGGGCGGGATCCATCACCGCCTGGCCGCTGCCCCAGGTCTGGAGAATTTTCTCCACCAGTTCGCGCACGGTGCGGTTGGATTCCTTGGTCGGCCCAAAATTCCACGCGCCGCGAAAGCGCTGGCCCCCCGCCGAACCGAGCCGCTGGGCCAACCGCAAGTAACCGCTCAGCGGTTCCAGCACGTGCTGCCACGGACGCGTGGCGTCGGGGTTGCGCACGGAGACCGGCCGCTGGTCGGCCAGCGCGCGAACGCAATCCGGCACGATGCGATCCGCCGCCCAGTCGCCGCCACCGATGACGTTGCCGGCACGCGCGGTCGCCGCCGCGAAGTTCGGCCGCGCGGCAAAGAAGGAGGCCTGGTAGGCGCCAAAGACGATTTCCGCGCCGGCCTTCGACGCGCTGTAGGGATCGGGGCCGCCCAGCTCGTCGTTTTCGCGATAGCCCCAGGGCCACTCCTGGTTGCGGTAGCATTTGTCCGAAGTGATGAAGACCAGCGTGCGCACCGATGGGCACTGGCGCACGGCTTCCAGGAGGTTCACCGCGCCGCCGAGGTTGGTGTCAAACGTCAGTTTTGGCTCAGCGTAGGAAAGGCGCACCAGCGGTTGGGCGGCGAGGTGGAAGACGATTTCCGGCGCCGCCTGTTCCAGTGCCCGCCGGACCTGATCGGCGTCCCGCAGGTCGCCGACGAGGTGGTCCATCCGGTCCGCCAACCCGAGGAGGGCGAAGTGATCGCGCTCCGTCTTGGGCGGCAACGCGAAGCCGGCGACCTTTGCGCCCATCCGGAGGAGCCAGACGGCGAGCCACGATCCTTTGAAACCGGTGTGGCCGGTGACGAGGATCCGCTTGCCGTGGAAGAAGGCGTCGAACATCAACTCCACACCTTCCACGGCGCCTGGCCGGACTGCCACATTTCTTCGAGGCGGTTCCTGTCGCGGATCGTGTCCATGCACTGCCAGAAGGCGGTGTGTTTGAAGGCCATCAATTGCCCCGCCTGGGCCAACCGCTCCAGCGGACGCTCCTCCAACACCGTCTGGTCGCCGTCCAGGTAGTCGAACACCGCCGGCTCGAACACAAAAAATCCGCCGTTGATCCACCCCGCCTCGGTCTGCGGCTTCTCCTTGAAATCCACCACGCGGTCGCCGTCGAACTGCATCGTGCCAAACCGCGCCGGGGGCCGGACGGCGGTGACGGTGGCCCGCTTGCCGTGCCGGCGGTGGAACTCGAGGAGCTGGGGCAGCGGGACGTTCGCCACGCCGTCGCCGTAGGTGAGCATGAACGTGCCCAGCGGCCGCAGCAGCGGCTCCAGCCGACGGAGGCGGCCGCCGGTGAGCGTGTCCTTGCCGGTGTCCACCATCTGGATTTTCCAGTCCTCGGCGGGCGTGCCGGAGGCCGCGTGCCGGCCGGTCGCGAGGTCCACCGTGAGGTCCGAGCACCGCAGACGGTAGTGGAGGAAGTAGTCCTTGATCGTCTCACCTTTGTAGCCCAGCGCGATCACGAACTCCTTGAAGCCGTGGTGGGCGTAGCCTTTCAAGATGTGCCACAGGATCGGCAGCCCGCCGATCTCGACCATCGGCTTGGGCCGGAGCGCAGTCTCTTCGGACAATCGGGTGCCCAGGCCCCCCGCAAGGATGACGACTTTCACGGGGCGAATAAACCCGACCCAACGGTTCGATTCAAGGCTTTCCGTCTCTCGCCGGGCGCTCAGAGAAACTGCGCCAGGTAGCGCCGCGCGTCCATCGTGGCCGCGTAGGTCCGGGCGCGCTCAGCGAGCGCCTGACGGGCGCCGGCCTCCAGGTCCATCCACCGGCGTGCGCTCCGGGCGAACCCTTCGGGATCGTCGAAGCTCACGGCCTCGCCGAAGCCGTATTGCTCGACGGCGTCCTGCATCACGCCGCCGCGCGAGACGAGCGCCGGCTTGCCATGGGCAGCCGCGTGGAGGAGCACATTGCTCGACCCGGCGAAATTTTTATAGACACACACGACGCAGTCCGCGGCGGCGAAATACGGCGGCACCTCGGCCTGATCGATGAAGCGATCGTGCTGGATCACGCGGTATTGGCGGGCCGTGGCCGCCACCGCCTCCGTCAGCGCCGGACGGAGCGAAGGGTTGACGGGGCCGGCGAGGATCACCACGGTCCGGCGGCCGGGCAGCGCGGCCTCGCGTAGCCGGGCCAGCGATTCCACCACGCCCTTCCGGTCGCTCAGGCTACCGAAGAAGAGGAAGGCGAAGTCCTCCGGCGCCAGTCCGAATCGCTGGCGCGCCGCGTCACCGTCGCACGGCTGCAACTCGATGGGATCGACGCCGTAGCCGCAGCGGTCAGTCTGGAAAAGCGTCCGCGCGGCGTCGGCGCAGCGGGGATCGAGAAAGGCCAGCTTGCGCAACCCGCCGCCGGCGATGGCCCGCCGCAGGATCCAGCGGTCCATCTTGGCGCGCAACCGCGCCTTGGCTGAGGCGGTCAACGGCGGGCGCAGGCCGTGATCGCGGAAGACCGTGCCGGCGACGCGCGCCTGAAGATGGCCGCGCAGCCCCGGGCGGAAGAAAGGAAATGCAAAGTACGGCAGCACCATGTCGATGAGAAGATACGCGACCAGGTCGAACGATTCGGCGCGCAGCAGGCGCTCGACCAGGCGCAGGGAGCGCCCGAACCCGCGCCAGCATTCCCACCGCGTGCGCAGCGGGCCGGGATCGTGTTCCAGCAGGCGCAGGGTGGCGCGCGGATCGGACTGGCAAAGGTCGGCGACGCGCCGCCGATCCATCGGATCGGGCGCGCAGGTGGCGATGGTGAACCGGCACTCCTCGAAGCCGGTGGAAGCGAGCGCAGCGCGGTAGTAAAGCAGAGAGTGGTTGAGGAAAACCGGATCGACGAGCAACACCCGGCGCAGCGGTCTTGGAGCACCAGTGTTCGTCTGGCCCGACGAGGGCTTCGGGAAACGCGCCGGCTGGACACCGTCGCTCCCGGGTGATTTCTGGAGAGCCCCGGCCTCCACCTGTGGATGTGCATCCGAACCTTGGCCCCCCTTGGTAGGGCGAGGCGCCTGCCGAGCCCCAACTTCCGCCCCAAAATCAAGGCTCCGCGGGAGCGCTGTCCTACCAGGTTCCTGGGGAGTGCGGAGACTCGTGTCGTGCATGTCGAGCAACGTCAGTCGGCGGCGTCCACGCTCCGCAACGCCTGCGCCAGGTTGTGCAGATGCTGGTCCAGCGTGAAGTGCGCGACAAAGTGCCGGCGCGCGAGGTCGGGTTCGCCTTCGCCCAGCAGGCCGAGCAAGGCGGCGGCAACCTGCGACGGGTTCTTCGGCTCGACCAGCGCCGGGTGGTCGCCGGGCAGGATTTCGGGGACGGAGCGCCAGCGGGTCGTCACCACCGGGAGTCCGTAGGCCAGCGCTTCGAGCAGGTTCACCGGCTGATTTTCGTTGCTGAAGTAGGTGGGGAAACAAAACAGGTCGGCCTCCACCAATGCCTGGTGTTTCTTGTCGCCCGCGACAAAACCCAGGTAGGTGATTTGCTGTTGGCCCTCCGGCGCGGCCCGGAGGCGCTCAAACTCCGCCTGCTCGGCCGGGTCCACGAACCCGCCGGCCACCATCAGTTTCAACGTGAGCGGTGAACGGCGGGCAGCCAGTTCCCGGTTGGCCAGTGCGACCGCCGCGATTGTATCGAACAGCCCTTTCTCGCGGGTGCAATGGGCCAGGAACAGAACCTGGACCGTCTCCGGACCGCCTCCGGTGTCGTCCCGGTCGGCGGACGACAGGGCATGGCCGGCCAGCAATTGGCGGCGCGCGGCGGCGCGGGCGCGACGGCGCGGCAGGATCGTCGCGGCGAAGTCGGGGCAGGGATCGGGAATGCCGTTGCTGACGACGGTGATCCGTCGCGGCCAGAGCTTCTCGGCGTCGGCCCGGTTGTATTGCGAAAGAACGAGGCTGAGATCCACGTCTTGGTAGGCGCGATAGGTGATGGCGCGGGTGCGCATCAAGGCGACCGTCTCCAGCCATTTGCCCAGCCCGGCAGCGTGCCAGTGCAGGACCACCCGCTTGAAGAACGGCCGGCAGAGGCGCATCACGATCCAGTCCCGCAGCAAGGCCATGCGTTTGCCCGGCGACGGAATGTAATAGAGCGTGGTGACGCCGTAGCGGAAACGGCACCAGATGGCCTGTGCGCAGTAGCCCAGCAGGAGCACCACCTTGAGCGGGCGGAATTCGCCGATGTCCTCCAAGTCGCGCGAAACCTGCGCGTTCACGTGATAGCATTCGAGGCCGAAAGGCGACGTCGCACGCTCCGCCGCGGGCGGGCGCGTCCGGCGACGCTGGTCGCCCCCGAAGCCGTCGAGCATCACCTTCACCATGTAGCTCTGGCCATGATGGGGCGGCGGTGTGTGGGCAAAGACCAGCAGTTTCACGAGATTCAGTTCACACGGTTCGCGCCTCGGAGGCGCCAGACGCGGCAACGTCTGGCGGGAATCGTAACCCAGCGGTGCTCCGGTGGGAAGGCCGCTCTTGGAAGGTGTCGTGCCGCGGATTTTGCTCAAGGAAGAAAAAAGCTTGAACCGGACGTAAAAGGGTCTAAAACTTGATCCGCGTCGGCAGTTGAACCGCAATGACAAAATTGAAGGATACCCCCCCATGACTACCCCCATGAATCGTCGCTCGTTCGTCAAGCAGGCGGCGATGACATCTGCCAGCGTCGCGCTGGCGCTGGACGCGCGCGCTCAGACTGAACCCAAGCCCGCCGCCCAGACGTCCGCGATGCCGAGAGGCAAGATCGGCAAGCTCGAGGTCAGCCGCCTCATTTTGGGCGGCAACCTGCTCACGCACTACACCCACAGCCGCGACCTCCAGTACGTCTATAACCTCGCGGCGCACTACAACACCGACGAAAAGATCATGGAGACGCTCGCCGCCGCCGAGGCGAATGGCATCAACACCGTCTCCATGCACAACCCGCCGCATCCCATCTCGGTGCTCCGGCGCTACCGCAAGGAGCGCGGCGGCAAGATCCAGTGGATCATTTGTCCCACCGCGCCCGTCGAGCCAGGGCTGGCCCAATACCGCGAGCACGTGGAGGAGTTGATCAAGGACGGCTGCGAAGCGATCTACCTGTGGGGCGTACATGCCGATTCGTTGGCGGCGCAAGGGAAGTTCGATCTGATGGCCGAAGCCGTCGAGCTGCCCAAGCAATTCGGCGTACCCTCGGGCGTGGGCGGGCACGCGCTCGAAGTCGTCCAGGCGTGCGAAGAGCACGGCGTGAAGGCCGATTTTTACATCAAGACCTTTCACCACCACAGCTACCCGACCGGGCCGAAGCCGGAGCAACTGACGGCGCCGTACAACGAGTTCCCGGGTTACTGGTGCAAGAACCCGCCGGAGACGGTGGAGGTCATGAAGTCGGTGAAGAAGCCGTGGATCGCCTTCAAAACCATGGCCGCCGGCGCGATCCCGCCGAAGAACGCCTTCCGCTACGCCTTCCACAACGGCGCGGATTTCGTGCTGGCGGGGATGTTCGACTACGAAATCGAGGAGGACGTGAAGACCGCCCAGGAGACTTTCGCGGCGAGCAGAGAGCGCACGCGGCCCTGGTTTGCTTGATTGAGCACTTGATGATTTCTCGACTTCAGATCGCGGTCGTCCGCGTGCTCGCGGCGGTTCTGCTCGTGGCGGGCGGCGCCTTGGCGGCAGACATCCCCGCCGCTTCCTCGCCCTGGCCTTTCTTCCCCTTCTGCATTGACTGGCACGACGCGAAGAAGCGCTCGTTCGCGGAACAGGCCCAAATGCTCAAGGAACTCGGCTACGACGGGGTCGGGCACATCTGGCTCGACAAAGTCGAGGAACGGATCAAGACGCTCGACGCCGTCGGGCTGCGGCTGTTTCAGATCACGATGGTCGTGGATGTCGGGCCGGGCAAGACGCCCTACGACACCGCCCGATTCAAGGAGGTCTGCGCGGCCGTCAAAGGACGCCACGTGCAGTTCGACTTGCTGCTGAACGGCGCGAAGCCTTCGGATCCTTCCGTGGATCCGCACGCGGTGGAAATCCTGCGCGCGATGTCGGACCTGGCCCGCGAGTCCGGTTCCCAGTTGCTGCTCTATCCACACGTGGGTTCCTGGGTGGAGCGCATTGAAGATTCGGTGCGCGTGGCGCAGAAGGTGGATCGTCCCAATGTCGGCGTGATGTTCAACTTGTGCCACTGGCTGCGAGTGGACAAGCAACGCGACTACAAGCCGCTCCTAAAGCAGGCCCTGCCACGCTTGTGGGCGGTTTCCATCAACGGCGCCGACGAGTATGACGACCAGCCCGGCTGGGACCGCTACATTCAGCCGCTGGACAAAGGTTCCTTTGATGTCGCCGGTTTCCTCAAAACGCTCAAAGAGCTGGGCTACCAAGGCCCCATCGGCCTCCAGTGCTACGGAATCGGTGGCGACGCCCGCGAGCATCTCGCCCACTCCATGGCGGCCTGGCGCCGATTGAACCCAACCCTCGACTGAGCGGCTCCGCTGTGCTGGGTGCTGCGAGGCAAGAGTGCATCGGCGGTCAGCTTGTCGCGTGGCCGATGCTCGGCTCATCCTCTGGACTACATCAAAACGTGGGGCAGCGACCGGCCCCACTGGTTTTTTGGACAGCCGTTCGCTGGTGGTCCTCCAAACCAAACGCCGACGAAACCGTGTCGCGTCGCTTGGATTTCCCTTCTCGTTCCAACCGCGTGCGCCACCGCGGGGCCATTGAGGTGTTCGCGCCGCCGCGTCGAGGCCGCTTCCAAAACGCAACTCATCCTCTAAGAGGTGGGTCTTCCCGAGCATGTTCTGCGCCTCGGGATTCCCTTTTGCGCGGCCACTCGCAGCCATTTGAGCTCGCGTTCAACGCTCCTTTCCACCCCAAAACCGTCTCGATACAAAAAGCTCAGTTTCAACGCCAATACCGCATCGCCTCCTTCAGCCGCCTGCTGGCACCACCCCACCTCGCCGCTTCACGCGCATCCTAAGAAACTAACTTTGTAAGTCATAAGATGGGAGTGAGTTGGTAGCCGAGGTGGGCGGCGCTTTGTTCGAGGCGTTTGATTCTTTTCTTTCGCAGTAATTTTTTTCTGCCACAACGCTTGCGAACCCAGCCGCAGGGCCCCCGCCGTGGGACTTTTGTCGCCGGGTTGGCTTGAGTTTTCCGAGGCGGTGGTTGGCTAACCCGTCGCCGGAGCCAACCGCCGTTGGCGCTGGCCGTTCCGTTGTCGCGGTTCGCGACGCGGGCCGGCGGTGGCTCAAATTTCTACGTTAGGCCATTTATGAAAGAGTGTCGTGCAAACTGCGCCGCCTTTTCAGGCCGCAGAGTGAGGAAGCGCACGTTTTCTTTGAGTTTCAAGCCCGCTCGCAGGCGGGGCGGGTCGGAGCGCTCACAGGCCGCCGGGACGGCTGCCGCCCCGGTCCGGCGCCGGCGCCGCGAAGCACTCGCGGAAATGCGCCAGCACCAGCGAGTCATCCGTCCGCCGCCACACCAGCACCGTCTGCACCGGCGGCAGGCCTGCCGGCAGCGGGCGGAAGACCAGTCCGGGCCGCTTGATTTCCGCCAGGGTGTCGGTGGTGGGCGCGAGGCCGAAGCCGGCGGAGATGAGCCACATTTTTGTCTGAATGTCGTTGGCGTATTGCGTGGGGCGCGGTTTGGCCCCGGCCTTGGCGCACGCGGCAAAGAAGGCGTCGTAGAAGCCGTGCTGCGCGTTTGGTGTCATCAACACCAACTCCTCGTCGTGGAAGTCCGCCCATTCCAGGCGCCGCTTCCGGGCCAGGCGGTGGCCCGCCGGCAGGGCGAGCACTTGGCGGGATTCCTGGACGAAGCGGTAGTCCAGCTCCGGGAAGCCGACCGGCGGCCGCAAGAGGCCGGCCTCCAGCTCGTGCTCCCGCAGGCGGCGCAACTGCTCCGTGCTGCTCAGGTCGAAGAGCGACAATTGCACGTTGGGAAAGCGCTGGCGGAAACAGCGCAACACCCCGGCCAGCCAGGCGTTGGCGGCGGGGGCGATCACTCCCAGGCGCAGCGTGCCCGCCAGGCCGCGCTCCGCCTCCCGGGCCCGACGCTCCGCCTGGGCCGAGGCCGCCAGGACGGCCCGCGCCTCTTCCAGGAACACGCGGCCGGCGTGCGTCAGCCGCACCGAGCGCGTGGTGCGCTCCAGCAGCCGCGTGCCCAACTCGCCTTCGAGCGACTTTATCTGCGCGCTCAACGGCGGCTGGGCCAGGCGCAACTGCTCCGCCGCCCGGCGAAAGTTCAGCGTCTCCGCCACCGCCACGAAGTAGCGCAAATGACGCAGTTCCACGGCGCTGATACTAACGAGGTATCAATCCGTGAGCAAACTTGTATTGGGCAACGCCGGCGGCGGATGGCAAGATTACGCCCCGATGACACAAACGACGTGGCTCCACCGGGGCGCGGTCGGGGTGGAGTTTGAACGGAAACTCGGCCGCCGACCGCGCTCTCGCCCGCGGACCGGCGCCGGCGCAACGCCGCGCCGGGACCGGGCCGTCCGCACGTTAGGGTGCGGAGTGCGGAGCGCGGAGTGCGGAGTGGGCCGGCCCGCTTCGGCTGAGGGCAAAGAGAAGGCCGGTTTTGGAAGCGGCTTTTCGGCGGCCGGGCGCTGAGTTATGTGGATCGTCCGCCTCGCCCTGCGCCGGCCCTACACCTTCGTGGTGGCCGCGCTGCTGTTGCTGCTGATCACGCCGTTTGTCCTGTCACGCACGCCGACGGACATTTTCCCGAGCATTGACATCCCGGTGGTGAGCGTCGTCTGGCAGTACACCGGCCTGGACGCGCAGGAAGTCGAGCAGCGCCTCATCTACAACCACGAGCGCGCCCTCAGCGCCACGGTCAACGACATCGAGCACATCGAGTCCAACGCCTACAACGGCGTGGGCGTCATCAAGGTCTTCCTCCAGCCTGGCGCCTCGGTGGACGCCGGCGTGGCGCAGATCACCGCCATCGCCCAGACGATCCTGCGCCAGTTGCCGCCCGGCCAGACGCCGCCGCTCATCGTCCGCTACAACGCCTCCACCGTGCCCATCCTGCAGTACAGCTTCAGCAGCCCGACGCTCTCCGAGCAGGAGATTTACGACCTCACGCAGAACCAGGTGCGCGTCGGCCTGTCCACCGTGCGCGGCGCGGCCGTGCCCTGGCCTTACGGCGGCAAGACGCGCGTGGTGGCGGTGGACCTGGATCTGGCGGCGCTCCAGGCCAAGAATCTCTCCGCCCAAAACGTGGTGGACGCCCTCAACGCCCAGAACCTCATCCTCCCCTCGGGCACCGCCAAGATGGGTCCGACGGAGTACGACGTGGCGGTCAACGTCAGTCCCCGCCTCCTGGACACCCTCAACGCGCTGCCGATCAAGACCGTCCACGGCGCCACCATCTTCCTGCGCGACGTGGCCCAGGTGCGCGACGGGTACGTGCCCCAGCAGAACGTCGTGCGCCAGGACGGCGTGCGCGGCGCGCTGTTGACCATCCTCAAGAGCGGCGCCGCCTCGACGCTGGACGTGGTGAACCGCGTCAAGGCTGCCATGCCGCGCATCATGACCGCGCTCCCGCTGGAATTGCGCGTGAAGGAATTTGCCGACCAATCGCTGTTCGTCCGCGCCGCCATTAACGACGTGATCAAGGAAGGCCTCATCGCCGCCGCGCTCACCGCCCTGATGATCCTGCTGTTCGTGGGTTCGTGGCGGAGCACGTTCATCATCGCGCTGTCCATCCCGTTGTCGGTGCTCTGCTCCGTGGCGATCCTCAGCGCGCTCGGTGAAACCATCAACTTGATGAGCCTCGGCGGCCTGGCGCTGGCCGTGGGCATTCTGGTGGACGATGCGACGGTGGAGCTAGAAAACGTCCACCGTCAGATGGCCTTGGGCAAGCCCACCGTGCAGGCGATCCTGGACGGCGCGCAGGAAATCGCCCTGCCGGCCTTCGTCTCGACGCTGTGCATCTGCATCGTCTTTGTGCCGATGTTCTTCCTCACCGGCGTGGCGCATTTCCTGTTCGCGCCCCTGGCCAAGGCGGTCGTCTTTGCCATGCTGGCCAGCTACGTGCTTTCGCGCACCCTGGTGCCGACCCTGGTGATGTGGTTTTACCGCAATGCCCCGGCGCACGGCGGGACCGCCGGCGCGTCGCCTCCCGC
The DNA here is from genome assembly GCA_021780115.1 of bacterium. Taxonomy (GTDB): domain Bacteria; phylum Verrucomicrobiota; class Verrucomicrobiia; order Limisphaerales; family JAJXZI01; genus JAJXZI01. Next base: position 15,876 of record JAJXZI010000068.1, read on the forward strand.
GGCCTGGCTGCGGCCGTTCCGCGCCGTCCAGGCCGGCTTCGAGCGCGGCTTCGAGCGGTTCCGCGCCAGCTACCGCGCCCTGCTTGCGGCCTGCCTGCAGCAGCGCGGCGCTTTGGCCGCGTGGTTCCTCCTCTTCTGCGTTGGCTCCTGGGGCCTGGTCACGCAACTCGGCGAGGATTTCTTTCCGAGAGTGGACGCGGGCCAGTTCCGCCTGCACGTCCGCGCCCCCACCGGCACGCGCATCGAGGAAAGCGCCCGCCTGGTGGACGAGATTGAGACCGAGTTGCGCCGCGAAATTCCGCCGGCCGAACTGGGCGGCATCCTCGACAACATCGGCATTCCCACCTCCGGCATCAGCCTCAGCTACAGCACCGGCGGCCTGATCGGCACCTGGGACGCGGACATCCTCGTCTCGCTCAAGCATGGCCACGCACCCACCGCGGACTACGTCCGGCGCCTGCGTCGCCGCCTCAACCGCGAGTTCCCCGGCAACCTGTTTTATTTCCTGCCCGCCGACATCGTCAGCCAGACACTCAACTTCGGCCTGCCGGCGCCGTTTGACGTGCAAATCGTCGGCCGCGATCAGGCGGCCAGCCGCGCCATCGCCGCCGCGCTGGCCGCGCGCATCCGCCAGGTGCCGGGCACGGTGGACGTGCGGGTGCAGCAGCCCGCGGATTTGCCCAAGTTCCGGGTCGCGGTGGACCGGGACAAGGCGGTGCAGATGGGGCTGGCCGAGCGCGACGCCGCCAACGCCGTCCTGCTCAGCCTCAGCGGCAGCGGCCAGGTGGAACCGGCGTTCTGGCTCAACCCGAGCGTCGGCATCCAATACCTCATCAACATTCGCGTGCCCGAACACGCGGTGGATTCGTTGCAGGCCCTCCGCACCCTGCCGGTCAGCGCCGGCCTGCCCGGCCAGCGGGCCGGCCAGGTCCTCGCCAACCTCGCCACCATCACCCGCACCAACGGCGCGCCGATCATCTCGCATTACAACGTCGCGCCGGTCATCGACGTGTTCGGCGGTGTGGAGGGGCGCGACCTGGGGGGCGTGCTCCGTGATCTCGAACCGCTCGTGGCGCAGGCTCGGCAGGCCCTGCCCCGCGGCAGCTACCTCGTGTTGCGCGGCCAGGCCGAGACGATGCGTTCCAGTTACGCTGGCTTGGGCGTCGGCCTGATCATGGCCATCGCGCTGATTTACCTGCTGCTGGTGGTGAATTTCCAAAGCTGGCTTGATCCGTTCATCATCATTACCGCGCTGCCCGGCGCGCTGGCCGGCGTGATCTGGGGACTGTTTCTGTCGCAGACCACCATGAGTGTGCCGGCGCTCATGGGCGCGATCATGAGCCTGGGCGTCGCGACCGCCAACTCCGTGCTCGTGGTCAGCTTCGCCCGCGACAACCTCCGCCGCGGCCTCGATCCCGTCGCCGCCGCGCTCACCGCCGGCACCGGCCGCCTCCGGCCCGTGCTGATGACGGCGCTGGCGATGGTGATTGGCATGTTGCCGATGAGCCTGGGCCTGGGCGAAGGCGGCGAGCAAAACGCGCCGCTCGGCCGCGCCGTGATCGGCGGGTTGGTTGTGGCCACCATTGCCACCCTGCTCTTTGTGCCGGTCGTGTTCAGCTTCCTGCACCACCGCGTCGCCGCCCGGAGGGGAACGGATGAGGCTTCCGGTTCCGCCACCGTGACGCTCGCGCCTTCGTCTTCGACCCTGTAATATGCAAACCGTGCAATTTGACGATCCACCCGCCGGCCCCGCCCGAGCGCACGGCCCCGCCGGCGCTCCGGCTCCCGGACGGCCCGCCGCTCCGGCGGGCCCGCGACCGGTGCGGTTGGGGCGTCTCGGGCTGGTGGTCGCCGCGTTCATCACGATCGGCCTGGTCGCGGGCTGGCTGCCGCGCTGGTTCGCCCGCCGCGCCCTGGTCCAGGAAACCCGCGCCCTCGCCGTGCCCACGGTGGCGGTCGTTTCGCCCGAGCCGGGCAAGGCGGACGACGGCGTGCCGCTGCCGGCGGAAGTGCAGGCTTACTTCGAGGCGCCGATCTACGCCCGCGCCAGCGGCTACCTGAAACGCTGGCTGGTGGACATTGGCGAACGGGTGCAGACCAACCAGCTCCTGGCCGAGATTGACACGCCGGAACTGGACCAGCAACTCGCCCAGGCCCGCGCCCAACTCGATGAGGCCCAGGCGGCGCTCGATTTGGCCAAGACGACGTCGGCGCGCTGGACCGAATTGCTCAAGACCGCCAGCGTCAGCGAACAGGAGACGGAGGAGAAACGGGCGGACTTGAATCTGAAGCTGGCGCAGGTCGAGGCCGCCCGCGCCAACGTGCGGCGCCTGGAAGAGTTGAAAGGCTTCGCCCGCGTGACCGCGCCGTTCGCCGGCACCATCACCGCCCGCCTGACCGATATCGGCCAACTCATCACCGCCGGCAGCGGCAAGGAACTCTTTCGCCTGGCCCAGACCGACCCGCTCCGCGTTTACGTGCAGGTGCCACAGACGATGTCGCGCGACATCACGCCCGGCCAGACGGCGCAGTTGCTCCTGCCGGAGCGGCCCGACCACCCGTTCCTCGCCAAAGTCACCCGCACCGCCGGCGCCATGGAACCGACGGCGCGCACGTTGCTGGTCGAATTGCAGGTGGATAACTCGCGCGACGAAATCCTGGCCGGCAGCTACGCCCAGGTGCGCTTCACCGACACCGCCGGGGCGCCGCGCCTCACGCTGCCGGCCAACACGCTGCTGTTCCGCGCCGAGGGGCTGCAAGTCGGCGTCGTCGGCCCGGATGGCCAGGTGGACCTGCGCAGCGTCAAGGTCGGCCGCGATTTCGGGAAAACGGTCGAGATCGTCGCCGGCGTGGGTCCGGCCGACCGGGTGATCGTGAATCCCTCCGATTCGTTGATGAGCGGCACGACCGTGCGGGTGACCGGCGGCGTCAAGCCCAAGGCGGTGGCGGAGAAATGAAGTGGTCCCATTGTTCGGCCGGGGCCCTCCTCGCGCTCGCGCTGTTGGGCGGTTGCACCGTGGGGCCAGCCTACCATCCCGCCGCCGCGCTGGGCACCAACGCGATGCCGGCCGCCTTCCAAGGCGCCGCCGGAGCCACGAACGGCGCCGTTTGGCAACCGGGTCAGCCTTCCGCGCACCTGCCGCGCGGCGCCTGGTGGCAAATCTTTGGCGATCCGGAACTGAACCGCCTGGAGTCGCTCGCCGCCGCGAACAACCAGGAACTCGCGGCGGCGGTCGCGCGCTTTGAGCAGGCCCGGGCGCTGGTCAACGTCGCCCGCGCCGATTTCTTCCCGCACCTGAGCGCCGATCCGAGCGCCTCGCGCCAGCGTACCAGCGTCAATCAACCCTTCCTGGGGAAGCCGGTCGGATTTTCCGCCACGTACGACAACTTTACCGTTCCGCTCGACGCCGGGTGGGAGCCGGACCTGTGGGGCCGCATCCGTCGCCAGGTGGAGGCCGCGCGCGCCCAACTCGCCGCCAGCGCCGACGACACTGAGGCGGTGAAGCTCTCCCTCCAGGCGGAACTCGCCACGGACCATTTCACGCTCCGCGCTCAGGACGCCGAATACGACCTGCTCCAGCGCACGGTGACGGCCTACCAACTCTCGCTGCAACTGACCCGCAACCGGCGGGCCGGCGGCATCGCCAGCGACCTTGATGTCTCGCAGGCCGAGACACAACTCCGGACCGCCCAGGCCCAACTCCCGGCGGTGGACCGGTCGCGGACGAAGCTCCGCCACGCCCTGGCGACGCTGTGCGGCCAGCCGGCGACGGGTTTCGCGGTCGCGCCCGCCGACGTGGGAATACCGGGTGTGCCTTCCATTCCAGTGGCGCTGCCCAGCGAATTGCTGGAACGACGCCCGGACGTCGCCGCCGCCGAGCGCCGGATGGCCGCGGCCAACGCCGCCGTCGGCGTGGCGCAAACCGCGTTTTACCCGCGCCTCGTGCTCAACGGGACGGCGGGCCTGCAATCGCTGGATGCCGGCACACTCTTCGAGTCGCCCAGCCGGCTGTGGGCCGTCGGCCCGTCCTTGCAGTGGCCGCTCTTCACCGGCGGACGCCTCCGCGCGCAACTGGCGGCGGCGCGCGCCAGTTATGCGGAAACCGTCGCCCACTACCGGCAGACGGTGCTGAGCGCCTTCGAGGAAACCGAAGACCAGCTTGCGGCGCAACGGTTGCTGGCGTCCCAACTCGACGCCGAGGAGGCGGCCCTCGCCGCGGCCCGCCACACGCTGGAGATCGCCAACAACCGCTACAAAGCCGGCCTAGTGACGTATCTGGAAGTGGCGACTGCTCAGAGCGCCGCCCTGGACCACGAGCGCACGGTGGTGGAACTGCGGGCCGAGCGTCTGGCCACCAGCGTGGCCCTCATCCGCGCGATGGGCGGCGGCTGGTCGAGCAACCCGGACATTCCTCCGACCTCGTAGCCGCCGGCGTGAGAAGAGTCGGAGCCATCGCCCCGGTGGCTGGATCGGACCAAGTAACGAGCCGGGAAGGACGCTTCCACCGCGTCCGTTGCTCGATTCAGGAAATCGGGGACGGAGGAGAATCCGTCCCTCCGTTCCTTGGGCGGCGGAGTCGGCAGCCGCCAGCCGAAAACCCCCGGCCCGGACGCGCGGCCCACCGCCAGAAGTGGCTCATCCTCGCGGGCGGCGAATACGACACGGCGTACTCCGACCAGCGTAGCAAGTTCGTCCATTACCTGCCGGAGGACGCGCTCATCAATACCTTGGAGTTCGACTACGCGGACATTTTCCCGGACTTGGCGGCGATCCCGAAGACGTTCCGCCATTTCATCCGGCTCATCCCGCGCAACGGCCCGCTGCTGGCCAAAGGCGACGACAACGCGCTGCGCGCTTCAACTGGCGGCCCGGCAAACAATGGCCGAATAGCAGAAGTGCTCCTCCAAGCGACGCCAGAGGCAATACCGCCGGTTCGGGAACCAGCGGCACAATGGCGGATTGGGTCCAATTCGGCTGGAAAAGTGGCCCCGGGGGAACGTCCAGTTGGACCAAGACGATATCGGAGTAGCCGATCTGGGAAGCCGGCACCTTCGCGAAATCCAGTCCCCAAACCCGTCCGTCCCACGCAGCCATTTGCACGAACACGCGCGGGGGAAAGGAGAAGCTAAAGGGAACAAATGTGTCTATGCCGATGAGGTAACCCCTGTAGTGTTGGGCGGGCACCCCCACCGGCACCAAGCTATCTGGCGTCAAGCCGGCCAGCGCCTGCCCCCAAATACCCGCGTCGGCCAACGGCCCGTTGAGCGAACCAAGATGCGTCGGCGCGTCCGGGTTGGCGAAACCGAAAAAGCCTTGGCCATTCACGCCTGCTGAGACGCCGATTCCGAAGAGCACGCTTGCTAGCAGTGCTTTCACGCTGGCTTTCTCCTCCAATGCAAGTTCATCCAGAAGAACACCGGCGGGGCACGCCTACGGGTTAGGCCGAATCTTGGCCACTGCCGTTGCCCAAGGCCCAATGCCGGTTAGGAATTGATGTGAGAAAGTGCGTAACTCGTTCCAGCTGGGCAATTTTTGCCTTGTACAAATTTCGCCCGTGAGTCATTACGCTGG
>JAJXZI010000107.1 GCA_021780115.1 bacterium
CGCCGCGCACCCCGGCCGGCATCAAGGGCATGGCCGAGGGCGGCGTGCTGGGCGCGATCGGCGCGCTGATGAACGCGGTGAACGACGCGCTGGCGCAGGCGGGCGCGCGGCTCGACGCGCAGCCGGCGTCACCTCCGCCACCTATTCCCCGGGCTCCCTTTACCACGACGCGACCTACTTCTGGTGCGTCGTTCCAAAGAGCGGGCCCGCGAGCGCCGCGGGCTGCCCCGTATGGTCGTTCCGGACCCTCTGTCCATCGCCCTCTTGCGCCGCCGGGCCAGGCCCCCAGGATGGGTCAACGGGGGTCAGTCTCGCCCCCATCCTGACCTGGAATGCCGTGTCGGGCGCGACGACTTACGAGGTCCGCTTCGGCACCGCTTCCCCGCCGCCTCCGGCGGCCACCGTCTCCACGCCAACGTTTTCTCCGGGTTCCCTTCAAGACGACACGACCTACTATTGGAGCGTAACCCCCGCCAACGCCTGTGGTCCGGCTCCGGGATGCCCCGTGTGGACCTTCAGGACCCTCTGCCCCACGCCTGACTGCGCTTGGGCGCCGCAGCCGGCCGATGGAGCCACAGGCGTCTCTCTGGCGCCGACCCTCGGGTGGGCGCCGGTGAGCGGGGCCACCGCCTACGACATATACCTCGGCGCAACCACTCCGCCTCCCTTCGCCGCCACCGTGGGTACTACCAGTTTCAGCCCCGGTAGCCTGCCGGGCAACACCGCGCACTATTGGCGGGTGGCCCCGAGGATCGCATGCGGAGCGGCCTCCGGGTGCTCCACCTGGTCCTTCGCGACGCTCCTTCCCCCTTCGGTGGCCGGTGTAGTGAAAGGAGCAGGGGCGCCATTCCGGCTGAAGGTCTCCGGCACCGCTTGCGATCTGGCCAAGCCGTTCACGGTGTCGGGCGGCGGCGGCGGCATGACGGTGAAATTCAGCTACGTGCCGGCGGGCGCGAGCGGTGGCAAGGTCAGCTATACTGGCGGCGGCCCGAGCGCGCCGAATCCGTCGAGCGTGCGCGCCGGCGGCAGGCTCGCCGCGGTCGCCGCGCCAGTGGTCGAAGTGCCCTTGTCCGGCGGCGACTGGCCGGCCAGCGCGACGATCTTGCGCAGCATGTCGACGAACAGGCCCGACAGCGGCAAGTTCGACCAGGTGGTGTCCGCGGTGACATGGAACAACACGATCAGCCCCTTGCCGCGCCTGTCGGCGGTGACGAGAGGAGTTCCGTCGGCCAGCCGCGCCCAGGTCTTGTCGGCGAGGCCGGGCTCCGGCTCGGCCAGCACCTGTCGCGATATCGTCACCTCGTCGGGTGCGGCGAGGCCGAAGAACGGGCTGCTGCGGTCGAACGGCTCAAGCCGCTTGGGGGTCTCCCAGGACAGCGCGCCGCCAAGGACGGTGGAGCGGAGGAATTCGCGGCGCGTCTTGAGAGTGATTTCACGGTTCATACGTTCAAATGGATTGGCCGGGGCGGCGCGGCGTCAACGGTTGTCGCGAACCGATTGGTCTTCTGCGGGTCATGTCAGTTGAAACTCCGGCGTACACATGATGAACCGGATCGTGGCGAGAATGTCGCCGGCATCGAGTCCGGACTGCGCCTCCAGGTAGTTGCGCAACGCCCGCTCCTGGTTGGGCGTGAGTTTCGCCTGGAGCAGCCGTCTCTCCAGTGACGCCAGCAGCGCGCTCCGGTCGGTCTGTTCGCGCTCCGTCAGAATCTTGTCCAGATCCACCGCGCCCAACTTGGCGTTCCGCAGCCGCTCGGCGATGGCCCGGTTGATGGCGGGCCGGTTGGGGAAGTTGGGCATCGGCATCCCGGCCGGGTCGCCGGCCACCAGCGTCATTGCCTGGTTGTAGCGGTTGAGCAGATTGTTCGTCGTGATCCAGGCCAGCCCGCCGTCCCAGCCTTTCACGTTCGGCGGCGCGAAGAGATCCTGTCCCAGGTTGCGCAGCAGGTTCACGCACACCGGGATTGGCGGCAGGTTCCGCTCCAGGCTCCGGCAACTGCCCACCAGCCACTGCACCGGACTCTTCACCTGGTTGCGGACGACGGACGGGGCGTGGAAGGCCTCGCTCTGGAACATCGCCCGCAGCACCGGCTTGAAATGGTTGTTCGACTGCCGGAAGAGCGCGGCCAGCTCCGTCGTCAGCGCCTCCGAGGGCGGTTCGCCGGCGAAGAACTGCCACAGCTTGGCGGTGATGAAGCGCGCCGCCTGCGGTCGCTGGACGATCAGCCCAATGAAGTTTTCTCCGGTGAAATGGCCGCGCTGGCCGAAGATCACCTTTTCGCCGTCATCGTGGAGCCGCGGCCGCTCGACGAACTTCTGGTTCGCCCGGTCGTAACCCCAGCCGGTCAAGGCCCGCGCGCCTTCGGTGATGTCCTTTTCGGTGTAATGCCCTTCACCCAGCGCGAACAACTCCATCACCTCGCGGGTGAAATTCTCGTTCGGATGCTCCTTGCGGCTCTGGCCCTGGTCGAGCCAGACGAGCATGGCGGGATCCTTGCCGGCCTCCACCAGCAACTGCACCCAGTCACCGGTGGCCAAACGGCGGAACAACTCGTTTTGCCGCCACATCAGGTAGGCGTCGCCGACCTTCGCGAAGCTCGTCGCGAAATGGCCGTGCCAGAACAGGACCATCTTCTCCTGGAACGGGCGCGGGCCGCGCGCCATCCGCTGCAGCCACCAGCCGCGCAATTGGAGCAGGTATTGCTGTTGTTTCTTCCGTTCCTCCATCAGCACCTTGCGCCGCTCTTCCGGCGGCATCTGGCGCAAGGCGAGCAAGCGCTCCACGCGCTGCGGCTCCGGCTGGGCCCAGTCGGGATTCGGCCAGGGATCCGGCGTCTGCTCGTAGTCGAGCAGATGGGACACTGCCTGGCGCGGCCCCAGCGCCACGAGTTGCTCAATCTCCGCGGGCGGGCCGCCAAACCCGGCCCGGTTCAGCAGGTGCGCCGCCGCCGGGAAATCCCATTTGTCTTCCGCCAAGGGCTTCAGCATACGCTAATGAAGACGGTTAGACCGGGGAAAAGGTTGCACGGAAGGAAACGAATCTCAACCCTCATGCTCGAAGGCCGTCCTAGCGGAGGAAGACTATGGCCTGAGGGGAACTCCGCCGGAGGCACCTGAAGCCAGGCGCCGGGCCGCGCGCCGGCTCAGACCAGGTGCTTGTATTCCTTGGCCTCAGCCAGTCGCTTCACCAGTTCCTTGACCTTCTGCGCCTGGCTCTTGTGCGCCAGCAGCACCGCGTCGTCCGTTTGCACCAGGACGGCGTCGCGCAGGCCCACCACCGCGATGGGGGTGCGGTGTTTGGTGCGGGCGTCGAAGATGATGTTGCGGGCGCCGTCCACGTGGAGGAAGTCCGCCACCGCGCAGTTGCCTTCCGGGTCCAGCTTCAGGTGCCGCGCCAGGGCCGTCCAGGACCCGAAATCGTCCCAGGCGAAGGCGCCGTCGGCCACGACCACGTTGTGGGCGTGCTCCATGAGCGCGTAATCGATGGAGATCTTCTTCACCTCTGGATACTCCTTCGCCAGCACCTTCGCGAGTTGGGCGGGGGCGTCGGCGACCTTGAACCAGCGCTGGCAGGCGGCGTACATCTCCGGCTGATGCTGCTGGAGTCCCTCGGTGATGGTCACGAACGACCAGATGAACATGCCGGCGTTCCACCGGTAGCGCCCGCTGTTCAAATATTCCAGCGCCTGGTCGAAACCGGGTTTCTCGACAAACTGCTCGGCCTTGAAGAACGCGGTTTTATACCGCTTCCCCCCCGCGGGCGCGGGCAGCGGTTCCCCGACGCGGATGTAGCCGTAACCCGTCGCCGGCTCCGTCGGCTTGATGCCGATGGTCAGGATCGCCTGTCCCCGGCCCGCCAGGTCGAACGAGTCGCCCAACACTTGCTGGAATTTCTTCGCGTCCGGGATCACGTGGTCGGCGGGCAACACGGCCATGACGCCGGTGGTGGAGCGCGCCCCGACGAGCGCCGCGCCCAACGTGACCGCCGCGCAGGTGTCCCGGCCCACCGGCTCGGCCACGACGTTCTCCTTCGGCAGCTTGGGGAGTTGCCGGCGCACCTCCGGCGCCTGGGCCGCGGTGGTGATGACCAGGATGTTCTGGACCGGCACCAGAGGCAGGACGTGGTCCACCGCCTGTTGGAGGAACGAGCGGTCGCCGAGCAATTTGATGAGTTGCTTGGGTGTCTTCTCGCGGCTGACGGGCCAGAAGCGCTCGCCGCGCCCGCCCGCCATGATGACGACGAAACGGTCTCGATTATCGGCTGGGGATTTCATGCGCTGGTTTGAGCGAGTGGACGATTGAGCGGACAAAACGGCTCACGCGGGGCACAAGCTCCGGTGACCGGCCGCAGGCGGCAATCTGGTTCACCACCGCGCTGCCCACGACGACGGCGTCCGCACTGGCCGCCACCGCCGCCGCCTGTTCCGGCGAGGCGATGCCGAAACCGACCGCGATGGGCAGGTCGGTGTGGGCGCGGATCTTGGCCGTCATTGGCCCGATAGTGTCGGACACTTTCGTCTGCATTCCCGTTACCCCCTCGCGAGAGACGTAATAGACGAAACCCGTCGCGCGTTTGACAATTAACTCGATGCGGTCCTCCGGCGTAGTGGGCGCGACGAGGTAAATATTGCACAACCCGGCGGCGCGCATCAGCGCCTCATAATCGTCGGACTCCTCCGGCGGCAAATCCAGGACGAGCAGGCCGTCCACGCCCGCGGTCGCCGCGTCGGCGATGAACCGCTGCACACCGTGGCGGTGGAGGAGGTTGAAATAAACGTAGAGGACGATCGGGATTTCCGACGCCCGCCGGATGGCCGCCACGGTTTGGAGGAGCTTGGGCGGCGTGGCGCCGGAGGCCAATCCGCGCTGGGCGGCGAGCTGGTTCACGAGGCCATCCGCGAGCGGATCGCTGAAGGGAACGCCCAGTTCCAGCACGTCCACGGCGGCCTGATCGAAGGCGAGCGCCAGTTGCCGGGTGGCCTCCAGGTCCGGGTCGCCGGCGCCGATGTAAACGATCAGGCCCTTCTCGCCCTGGCGCTTCAGGCGCGCGAAACGTTCCGCGATGCGATTCATCCGGGAGGAGTGTTTCGTTGCCGGTTGCCGCTGGCAAGCGGCAAGTGGGATGCCCGCCGAACCGGCGCCGCTTGGGGCGGGAGAATTCGCGGCGGATCGCGCCGTGGGCCCAGCCGCCATCGGGCACTTTCGTAACGGCGCGGGGAATTCGATCCATCCCCGTCGTCCGGTCAGCGCCTACTTTGGCTTTCGGTAAAAGACCACCGCCGCGCCGGGCCGAGTCTTGATGTCCACCGTCAGCCCCTCCTCCATCAACTCCTTTCCGGTCATCGTCTTCGTCGCGCCGCCGTCGAGATCCTTCACTTCGTACCGTGCGGACGGGGCCAGAGCACGGAGGCGGAAGACTTGAGTCGGCGACTCATTCTTGTCGCGGCGGAAGGCTTGCACCACGCCGCCGCCGAGTTCGGGCCGGTCAAATTGCCAGGCGATCCAGGCGCCGGGTTGAATGCTATAGGCCGTGAGCGGGTAGTAGTCGCCGAGCATGAACGGCGCGACTTTGCGCGCCTCCTCGTAGGCGCGTTGGGTGGCCGCGTTGGTGCCGCCGTAGCCAGTGCAGGGCATGATGTAGCTGCGGGCGCTGTAGGGATCGGTGAAGTAGCAGCCGGAGCCATAGTAGGGAATCCAACTGGAGATGCCGTAGGTGTGCCCTTGGTTCGGCATTGTGGCTTCGTGGCCAAACTGAAAATCACTGCGCAGGAGCGGAACGGCGCGGCGGAGCGTTTCCAGATCGTTGCGGCGCCCGCCGGAGGCGCACGAGTCGATCAACAGACGGGGGTGACGCCGGCGGAGTTCGTCCCAGAAGGCGAGGTAGCCCATGACGTGTTTGATCTCGGTCATGCCGCGGCGGTTCGGGGCGTCATGGGCGCGCCAGTTGCTCAGCGGATCCATGTTGAAGTCCTGGCGATAGTAGTCGATGCCCTGTTCGCGGAGCAGCGTGTCGATGTGTTCCACGAGCCATTTCCACGCGTCCGGGTTGCCGAGGTTCAGGAGGTTGCCACCGAGAATCCAGTCGGGATGATTCTTCGCCAGCCAACTCTCGCGGTCGCCCACCCGCTCCGGCTCGAACCAGACGATGAACTTCTTGCCCTGCTGATGCAGCCAGTCGCTGAACGGCCGCCAGCCGCGCGGGTAGCGTTGGACGTCCAGTTCCCACGTACCCGTATTCGGCCAACTGCCCTTGCACGGATACCACCCGGCGTCGCGCCAGCACAAGTCGAAGGGGATGCCGGCGCGGTTGAATTCGCTCACCGTGTCGAACAAATCCTGCTCGCCGCCTTTCTCGAACGTGCGGTAGCACTGCATCTGCAACATCGGGGGCGGCGGCTGGCCGTTCAGGCGCGGGAGGTTGTGGGCCATGAACCAGCGGCGCCAGAGGTTCTGGGCCCGCACCGGGTCGGTGCCCCGCCAGAACAGCGCGACGATCAGCGGTGTGCGGATTTCCTCGCCGGGTTTCAGAGACAAGTGCGTCAACTCCTGGCCGGCAACGACGCGGAGGCCGCGCCCGTCGTCCCGCGTGAAGGAGCAGGCCCATTGCCCCGGCCAGCCGATGGCAACGATCATTCCGCCGCCGGGCATCTGGAGGTTGAAGTACGGCCAGCCTTTCGGCCCGTTGGTGGGACGGCCGCCGTCCGGGGCAAAGCGTTGAGTCGCCTTCGGACCGAGGGCAAGTTGGAAAGGCTCGTAACTCTGCGGCGCGCACCAGTCGCCCTTGTTCCCGTGGAGGACGAACTCGTCCGCCGCGCCGCGCTCGAATTTCGTGTCGAGCGCCTGGATGTTTTCCAGAATCGTCGTGTCCGCCCGGCCCCTGTTCTTGAAGAAGACCGTCCATTCAGCGACCGGAAAATCACGGTACTCCACGGCCACGCAACGGACTTCCAGATCCGTCCGCGGATCGGTCCAGGTGAGCGTGTGCTGGATGCGTGACGCATCGAGTTCTTTTCTGGCGGTCTTCTTCGGCCACGCCGCCAGTAAAGCGTCGGACGATTGGCCGCCATAGACGAAAGAGAGGGGCAAGTCGCTGCTTCGCAGGATCGGAGCAAAGCCGGCCTCCGTGCGGCGATCGCGCAGCGGCATTTCGCCCAGCCACAATTCCCGGCCGTCGGCCAGCGTCACCTTGGCCTCGGCCCAGTCGGATTGATCCCAGCCGATTCCGTCGCCGGCATCGCCCACCTCCAGTGTGAACACCTCCGTGCCACCCAGATCGACGTTCACCTCGCGCGCCGGGGTGCCGAAGCGCATGACCTCCGACTGGAAGGCCACCTGGTCCTTGACCCGCACGGTGAAGATCACGCTGCCCTTGCCTCGCGCAGTGTCCTCGTTGTGATCCAGACCCACCACGGCGGTGAAGCGCCTGCCCGGGCCAGGCAGATGCACGTCCACCTTGCTGACCGCATGGCAGTAGAGGCCGCGCGCGTATTCCTTGTCGCCGATCTTCATCCGGTTCGTCCCGCGCCCGTTCTGGATGACCGCGTCGTTGTTGGCGAGCACGTCCAGACCTGGCCGCGGCGGCGGGGGCGACAACGCAACCGGCTTGGCCTGGACCGGTGCGAGCTTGCAGTCCAGCAAGCGCTCCTTGAGCCACTGCCGTTCCGCGCGCAGTTCCTTGCGGGTGGGGGTAATCTCCAGAGCCAGCGCCGCGTGCGCTGTCAGCAAGATCGCGAAGCTCACCCCGCTCGGCCGAAGGGGCGAGAAGTAACGGATCGTCGCAAAAACGAATCTCCATGAACTCATGTTGCTCCCCGCTTTCGCGAAACTTGCCCACGCCGCCTGCTGGAACGCTTCCTGGCTCTGGCCTCCGTTCCCGGGGAAGCCGGCATGTTGCGCCGGTAGGTGTCGTCCTCGCGGAGGAGGCACGGGGCGCGCACTTCGCGGCGGGGCACGGTCCGGCCTTCGGTGTCTGGGAAGGGAAGCGGATGGGGCCAGGTGAAGGGCCTAAGGGGCGTTCGTTCTTGAGCAGCAGCGGAGAACACCCCGCCGGGCGCCAGACCGACACCCGCGGCCACGAACAGTCGTTTCATGGAAGCAGACGCTATCACTCACAATTGAGTTCCACCACCGGTTTCCGTTCCTTCAGCCCGGCCTTGCGCATCAGACCGGGAAGGGGCTTGTGGGGGCTCGGCCAAGCCATGTCCCGCGGCGCGAGCCGGCGGGTAGGTCTGTCCACCGCCACGCCGTTCGGGCACCAGGCGGACACGCCAAAAGAATCCGGCGTCCGCGAAGCGCGGCTCTCGTTTGTCCACGGTCCCGCCGAATCGTGGCGCGGATAGCGCTCAGGACGCAGGCTTGGGGGCAGAACCGGAACCGTCGGAGGGCGTAGCGCCGTCGGAGGGCGGCGCCTCAGCAGAAGCTCCAGCGCCATTCTCCGGCCTCGGTTGGGCATAGTATTTCGTCCGACATTCCGGGCAGATTCCGTGGCTGAAGTGGCTGTCCGTCCTTTCCTCAACGTAGGACTCGATGGACTGCCATGATTCCTGGTTTCGCGGATCGCCCCCCGGCTTGCGGATTTTCTTGCAGTGCGAGCAAATGGGAAGAAAGGCTTCCAACTTTTTGATGGTGGCCAGGGCCTTGTTCAGATGGCGCAAGTAAGCGGTCAACAGAAACGCCAGGACCGCGCAGCCAAACGACGAGACCCCCCCAACCACGATGTGCGACAGGTCGAAGTAGCCAATCTCCGGATGCAGGAGCGCATCCACCAAGGCGTTGACGTTGGCGATGAAAAGAATGAGCGAAAGGAGGATCGCGATTTGAACGACCGTGTTCCTCGCAATGCGGCCCAACCGTGGGTGACCACTTACACTCAATACAGGCCTTTCATTGGCTTTTACTCCATCAGTGTAGCCTCGGCCTGGTGGCATGCAAACGACCAAATGGAGGAGGTGGGCCGACCAGTACTGGGTGCGGTTGCCACGGCCCAACAGGAGCGAACCCTTTGCCGGCTGATCACCGACCATTGCCCGGATCAGTTGAAGCGGCCGTTTGATCTGTGGACGCGGGAGGCCCGGGTGCATTTGATCGCCCGGCGCTGCGGGGGCATCTTTCGGTCTGGACGGCCGGGCGGCCGCCAGCCCAATGGCCGCTCTTGTTCCCGGCGTATTGCTCGGCGGTTTTCGCGATGATGGCTCCAATCCAGGCCTCGATCTGGAAGGCGTCGCGATAGAAGCCGTCGTGCTTTGCCTCACGGTAAGCGAGGCACTCTTCGGCCGACCTCCACGCGGGCAGTTTCTCCTTCTCACGGGTGCTGGATTCAGACGCCTGGTTCACGCTTCAGACTCCTTTTGCACCTGCTTCATTGCTCCACCTCCAGCACCTTCGTGGTTTCCTCGCCAAACTGGCTGAGGACGCGGATGGCGATTTTCTGGCCCTGCTTCACCTCGAAGGGGTGGCTCTCGTGGCCATAGACCCGGGTGAAGGCGTCGTCGTCCATTTGGAGCTTCAGCGTTTGCTCCGCCTTTTTCTTCGTGGCGGCCTTGGCGAGGTCGCTCAGGCCCTTGCGCCATTCCTCGAACTCGTCTTGGGCGCCGCCGCAGAAGAACACCTGGCGGACGACGAAATTCGAGCCGTCGTAATTGTCGTCCAGCATCCAATAGGCGATGTCGTGGACGTCGCGGCTTTTCACTTCGTCGGTGATGGGGTCGTAGATGTCCAGGCCGGCGATTTCCACGGTGGCGATGCCGTTCTTGCGGTGGAGCCGGATGTCCGGCTCGCCGATGGTGACGAAGCTGGCGGCTTTCTTGTCGCGCTTGAGGAGGCCCTGCTGGAGCAGGTCGTCGTGCATCCGCACGAGGCTGACCTGGAAATTGCCGAAGCTGCGGCTCATTTCCGTGATGCCGCTCTCGAAGGCGAAGCCGAGAATGAGCAGCCAGTCGGCGTCGCGCTTGTCGCGGCAGGCCTTGATGGCTTCCGTGACGGCCTGCTTGCTGACGGTGCCGAACTTGGGGCCGATGTGGAGATACGCCTTCTTTTCGCGGGGAGCGCGGACAGCCGTGTCCGCTCGTTCACCGTGCGCTTCGGCTTGGGCCAGATACCACCCTTCCGCGTGCAGGGCGGAGGAG
This sequence comes from bacterium, assembly GCA_021780115.1. GTDB lineage: Bacteria > Verrucomicrobiota > Verrucomicrobiia > Limisphaerales > JAJXZI01 > JAJXZI01. The sequence goes on from JAJXZI010000107.1 coordinate 10,125, forward strand.
GAAAGGCGGTCGAGGCGGACGAAGACGGCGTTTTCCTTCTTGTCGCCGGTTTTCACGCCGGCGGTTTTGAGATGCTCGAAAATGAGGTTCTCGAAGTTGCCCAGTTCGGCGTCCTGCTCGCGCTGGCGGGCGAGTTCCTCCGGGGAAATCGGCTCGTAGCTTTGGAGCGTCTCGACGGTGAACGGGCCGGCGACGCGGAGGCGCTTCTTGTCTTCGAGCGGCTGATCGTAAAGGGTTTCCTCGGCGGCGGGCTCGTTGTTGGCAATGCTGCCGAGCGTGATGTGCGGCACCTGCTTGTAAACGAAGCCCTGGCGGAGGTCGCCGCCCGGAGCGCGGACAGCCGTGTCCGCGGACTCGTGGTTGGCGTCGGGACGCGCGGACAGGGCTGTCCGCGCTCCGATCCGCGCGCCGGCGAGGCGGCGGCCTTCCTCCGAATCGTAGAGCAGGTAGTAGGGGAAGGTGGCGGTCATCAGCCGCGTCTTGGCGATGTTGAGGGCGATGCGCGAGGTGTCGGTGGTAATCCAGCGGCGGCCCCACTGCTCGGCCACGAAGGCGGTCGTGCCGGAACCGCAGGTTGGGTCGAGTACCAAGTCGCCTGGGTCAGTGGTCAACAGCAGGCAGCGCTGGACGGCGCGACTGTCTGTCTGGACGATGTACTTCCTTCGATCACCAACAAATCCGCCAGTCCCGGTGTCGGTCCAGTTCGTTCCGACTTCGCTTACGGGGTAATCGTCGAGGTATCGGATGAAGCGGAGCGTGTTGCCCTTTATGCAGAGCCTCCGAGCCGCGCGCAAGGCTTCCATGCCTGATTTTGTTGTCTTCCAGTGACAATGGCCTGGTGGGCGGAAGGTCTGGCCTTCAAATTCAAAACCGAAATGCAGGGAGGCAATGTATCCATCGGAAATCAGCGGGTTCCGTGAGTAAAGGCGCGTGCTTGGTGGAAGCTTGTCGAACGCACGTGTGTCGTCTGCGGTGAGAACTCGCCTTTCACCGCCAGGCAGTTCGACCGAGTCGAAAAACATGAAGTCCTCCGGTTTAATCGTTTTGTGCTCAAAGAGCTTGCGGAACTTCACGGTGGGCTTGTTCTTGGCGTACCAAAGGATGTAATCGAAATTCCGCTGGAGCAGTTCTACTGAAAACCCGCCTGTCTTTTGGTAAGAGATCATCCCGCAGAAATTGGCACTCCCGAACACTTCGTCCATGAGGCATCTGACGAGGTGGATGTTTTCATCCGAAATCTGGACGAAGCAGGAGCCGGATTCGTGGAGGAGTTCTTTCGCGACGAGGAGGCGGTCGCGGAGGTAGCTGAGGTAGGAATGGATGCCCAGTTCCCAGGTGTCGCGGAAGGCCTTGATCTGCTCCGGTTCGCCGGACAGGGAATCGTCATCGGCATCCTTGACGCTGCGGTTGTTGAGTTTGATCTGCCAGTTGGAGCCGTATTTGATGCCGTAGGGCGGGTCGAAATAGCAGCACTGGACGTGGCCGGCCATGCCTTCGCGTTCGAGGAGGCTGGTCATGACGAGCAGGCTGTCGCCCTGGATGAGGCGGTTGGTCCAGCCGTCGGAGTGGGTGTAGTAGTCGGACACCTTGTCGAGTTCCTCGTGGCCGATGGCGTTGCCGAAAAGTTCGTTGACGGAGAAGAACTCCTCTTGGACCGGAGTGCGGACAGCCTTGTCCGCGCGTTCGCCAGCCTGGCCGCCGCTCGCGGACACGGCTGTCCGCGCTCCGGGCATGTCGGCGACGATGCGGTAGAGGCCCTTGATGAGCGTCTCCGGGGCCAGGTGCTCGTGGCGGTAGAGGGAGCGGATGTCCACGCGGGTCGCGGCCTGGTCATCTTCGGGGCCGTATTTGTGCATCCAGAACAGTTCGGGGTCCTGCCCGCGGTGGACGACGGGATTGCGCGGGAAGGGGCGCTGGCCCGGGGCGGCGGCGACCTTGGGGCTGGCGGCCTCGTAGCCGGCCTCTTCGGCGCTGGGGATGTGGGCGCGCTTGTCGGCCTTGTGTTTGAGGGAGGCGACGGGTTTGTGGGGCTGGGACATAGTGAATTCAGGAGCGCGGACAGCCTTGTCCGCGCGGGATTTGTGGAACCACCAAAGAAGTACGGACAGCCGGGTCCGGGCCAGCCGGGCAAGGCTGCCCGGCCTCCGCTGGGTAGGGGATGACGGGGAGTTCGTCAGAGGCATAGGAGCCGCGATAGCGGGCACTGCTCCAGGGCCACTCTTCCGGCACCCGCACCAAGCCGGCTTTCACCGGGTTGTTTTCGATATAGCGCACGGTGCGGCGGTAGTGTTCGCGATCGCGGATATAGCGGTCGAAATAGCCCGCCTGCCAGAAGGTGTCGCCGGTCTGGCCGAGGAGTTTGTTGGCCTCGCTGCCGGTGAAGGATTTCCAGTTCTTGAGCACCACGCCCAACGGCCGCCACAGCTCGGCGAGAAGGTGGACGTGATTGGGCATGATGACCCAGGCCAGCAGGCGGTAGCTGCGGCCGTCGTGAAACCAGAGGTTGTCCTGGACAAGCGGGCCGATGCGGGGATCGCGAAGCGCGCAGGAACCGAGACCGCAGTCGAGGTGCCGCTCAATGCGGCGGAACTTCTCGCGATCGTCTTCGAGCTGGAGAATCTCGGCCCACTCCCGGCGCAGTTCGGCGGGGACAGAATCGGCGAGGCGGTAGGTGATGAACTGCCAGACGCCGGGGGCGTCGAAGTGCGGGAGGAAACCGTGCGAATACCAGCCTTTGAAGCCGCGGGCTTTTTCTTCCACGGAAGGTTGGAAATGCCAGCGGCGTTTGGCGCCGACAAGCTCGCCGGGGGAGCGGCGGGCCGGAGCCGGAGCCGGAGCGCGGACAGCCTTGTCCGCGGCAGCGCTGTTTGGGTGGGCGGAGTTCATTCCTGGCCTGGCGCGGACAGGGCTGTCCGCGCTCCTATTTGGGCGAGGATTTGATTGCGCGCATCATTCACGGCGATTTCCTCGTCCAGTTCGAGGAACGCCCAGCGCGGCCAGTTGCGCTGGCTGGCGATGGCGTTGACGGCGGGGAGCCAGCGGTTTGCGACCGCCCATCTCTTCTCCGTCTTGTCCCTTTTCATGCCGGTGACCTCGACGATGAGTTGCAGCGGCCCTCCCTTGGCCGGTGCGCTGCGCAGAATGAAGTCCGGGTAGTAAAGGCGGTCCTGGCCGGCGGCGTCGGTGTAGGGGATGTGGAAGTCGAGGAAGTTGTTTTTCACCCAGGATTGGAGAACGCCCTCGTCGGCGAGGTCGTCGAGGATTTTGGCGACTTTGGCCTCCCAGCCGCTTTCGATCACCACGACATTGACGTGGCTGTGCCGCGTCGGGTGCGTGTCCCGGCTGGTCTGCCCGCGCACGAAGCGGCTGCTGCCGGCGGGGTTGTAGTAATTGAGGATCGGGCGGATGCGCGGCCGGCCCTCGGTGGTCGGCGCGGACTGAATGGCGCGGGCGACGTGGGCGACGACCTGCTTGGGGTCGGCGAAGTAGAGGAGTTTCTTCCAGCGGGCATCCTTGCCGATGACGCGGACCTTGCGGGCATACCACTCCGCCACAATGGCTTTGAGTTCGTGGAAGCGGTGGAATTCCGGGTTGGCCTTCTCGTTGGAAAAGTGATCCCGAATGAGGTCCTTGGTGATGCGGAAAATGATCTCCTGCTCGCGGATGGCGAGGATGTCGTCGAGCGAGAGTTGGCGTTTCTCGGAGGAGATCGCGTTGGCGAGAATGGTCTTGGTGGGGAGCTTGGAGCCGTCGAGGGCGTAATCGTCAAGTTGGTCTAGCTGGTGGGTGAGGGCGCTTTCCGGGTATTCGACGCGGTAGCCTTCGACACCGGGGAACGTGATCTCGTGGGTGCCGGTTCGTTCGGCGAGCGCGAAAACCCGGGTGGTATCATTGGGGGGCGGTGGGACGGATTTGCCGCCTTTGAACAGCTTGAAGGGCACGCCGATGATGTGGGCGTACTCGGGCGGGAATTTGCGGCTGACGATGCGGCGTTTGTCGGTCGTCGGTTGGCCATCCTTGTCGTAGGTCTGCAAATAGTAGCTGCGGCGGCGGAGGGCGCGGCCGGCGACCTGTTCGCAGAGAAGCTGCGACCCAAAGGCGCGGATGCCGACGATGTGCGTGACCGTGTTGGCATCCCAGCCCTCGGTGAGCATGGAGACGGAAACGACGCAGCGGATGTGCGCGCCGAGCGTGCCGCGCTTGCCGACGGTGTTGACGACCTCGCGGAGCAATTCCGCGTCGGTGATTTCCTCGGCAGCCCCGTGACCGTGGACGCGGGCGTAATCGCGTTTGAAAAGCTCGATCTCGCGGGCGAAGACGCGCTTAAAGCTCTCGTCGATCTGGCCGGAATTCTCGAGGGCGTCGCTGTCGATCAAGAGGCTGGGCGGGCGCGGGCGCGGGCGGAGCGTGGCGGCGGCGTAATTCGTGAAGAGATCGAAGACGCCGGGGACCACCTGGGGCGTGGCGTTTTCTTCCTCCGTCGGCTGTTCGTAGCCGGCGATGTACTTGAACACTTCGCGCGAGACGGAAGTGTTGTTGCAGACGACGATGAAAACGGGCGGCTGGTCCTCCACCTCAAGCTGGGCGCGGCCCTGGGTGCCGACGGAGTGCTTGCGATGGCGGAAGTCCTCTTCGTAATGCTGGTAAAACTGCTTGAGCGCGGCTTTGAGCGTGTCGGGCAACTGGGGCGGGGCTTCGCGCAGTTCCTTGCCGGATTCCCGGGCGCGGGCGCGCAGGCGACGCTGGCCGGCCTTGGGGAGCTTGTCTTTTACGTGCTCGTAGAGGTTGCGGAGCACCGGCATTTCGAGTTCCGGCGTGTCGTCCCACTGCGGCAGGAAGGGGATTTTCACGAGGCCGGATTCGATGGATTCGATGAGGCCGAAGTCGGAGACCACCCACGGGAAGAGGCTGTAGGGGTCGTAGCCGGAACCGGTCAGATAGTAGGGCGTGGCGCTGAGATCGTAGATGGCGCGCAGTTTGAACCGGTCGGCGAGGCGGACCAGGGCGGTGAACCAGACGGCGGCCCGGACGTTCTCGTCCTGGGTCGGTTCGCCTTCAGCGGTGCGGTCGTCCTGGCGCGGCCGGTAGCAATGGTGGGCTTCGTCGTTGATGACCAGCAGGCGTGAGCCAGCCTTGAAAGGACTGAGAACGCGGGCGATGACTTGGGCGGGATCTTCGGTGGCTTCCTGCTTCTTGCCATCCGCGCCGATCTTGCCATCGAACGGCGAGCGTTTGTTTCCCTGAAGCGTGCGCGGCTCGAACGTGTGGTAATTGGTGATGACGATCTTGCTGTTGAGCGGGGCCAGGTTCTTCTCCCGCCACGCCTTGGGCACGAGGTAGCGCACGTAGTAGTAATCCTCGGCCTCGGCCCCGGTGCGGGTGTCCACCCGCAGCACGCCCAAGCGGTCGCGGATGGTGATGCCGGGCGTGATGACGAGGAAGTTGTCGGCGAAGCGCGGGTCGTTGCGGTATTCGAGGCGGTTGAAGTAGTGGTAGGCGATGAGCGCTCCCATGACGACGGTTTTGCCGGTGCCGGTCGCCATCTTGAAGGCGATGCGGGGCAAGGCGTCGTTGGAAACCTGGCGCCACTGGGTTTCGAGCCGGCGGAGGACATGCTGGCCGACGTTGGATTTCCCGGCGACTTCGTTCAGCCAGATGGCCGTCTCAATGGCTTCGCGCTGGGCGAAGAAAAGGCATTGCGTGAAATCGCGCTCGTCGTTGAGAAACCAGAACTGGAGCAACTCGCGCGTGATGCGGGTGGTCTGGGGATACTGCGCCGCGCGCCAGGCGGCGACTTCACGGCGGAGCAGATTGACGAGGTGGTTGCCGTGGTCGGCGGCGGCGACTTCGTTCAGCTCCATCAGGTCGCGCTGGGCCGGTTGGGGCAGCGGGATGGTCTGGATGTCCGGCGTGAAGATGCGGCGGCCGGGCAGGGCGCGCGCGTAATCCAACTCGCCCGCGAGGTTGGTGGCGTAATGCTGGCCTGGCTCCTCGTAGGGATTGTTCAGGATGGGGTTTTTATCGGACATGGGGAGCGGGAAACCCGGGGCCGCGGGTCGCGGCGGCAGGCTGGTCATAAGCGGCGCTGAGGTCATTGGGCTGGCCTTTGGATGCACAGCCGAAGAAGGCCCTTTTCCCAACGTCGGAGCAGCAGTCTCCGCCGACGTGTTTGCCCCCGCCTTTTGCCAAGGTGAACCCTTCCCCCTTCGGATCAGCCGCTTGCGGCTTGGGGTTGCCGACCCGTTCGCCGCGGTCGAGGGAATGCGCCGGCGCGGCCGCGCGCCCGATGAGTTCCACCTGCGTCCACGTGGCGGTAAAATCTCCGGCGGTCATGGCAGCGCAGCCCATGGAGCGAGGTTTTCCCGGCTCGGCATGGCGCGGTTGTACCGCAAAGCCCGCCGGTCGGCAAGGCGGCTTGCGTTAGCATAACCCACCGGGACGTGATGCCGTGGCTACGGGACTTCCCCTTCCGTGCCCCGCGGGCCATCTCGTCCTCGCCGCCGGGAGTATTGGTTTCACCCGCGGGCGCGGGACGAACCTGCTCCCCGTTCCGGCGGCCATTGCCGCGCAATCCGAAGGGTTGCTGAAGGAATTTCCGGACCGCCCCGGCGGCGTTTGCGCATGGTCCTTGCCCTCATGGAGTCCATGCGGGCAATCTCAGGGGCGAGATCGGCGAGGGGCTTTCCCACCGCTTCTCCGGGTTGCTCCTCCTCGAGGGCAAAAACCCACTGAAGCATAGCGTAAATCCTCTGCGGATCGACACTTCGGGGACAGCCCCCAAACGTTCCGGCCCGCGGACTGTTGCCGAGCGAAGCCACTACATCGCAGAGGGCGTGCCGGCGGCCCCGGTCCATCCGTCTTCGCGCCCATCCCGCTCAAACCCGACCCAGCAAAACCAGGACGACCAGTATGGCCAGAACCCGGCCCAATCCGCCGGTCGGACCATACCCCCAATTTCGGCTGTGGGGCCAGGTGGGGAGGGCGCCGAGCAGCATGAGAACGAGCAAAACCACCAAGACAGTTGCTAACATAATTTTCCTTCCAATGTCTGAATATGTTCCGCCGACCCGCCAGCCGCGCTTGTGTGCGGTCTGGCATTCCATGAGGGACGAGTCGTCTGCGGTTTATAACATACGACCATAATCCGGAAACCGTGCGAGGCTATGGGGTGTTCACCCCAGCCGATGGCTTTCTGACGCCAGCCCGTTTTCCGTGCGCGTCCGCGGTTACATCGCTGTTCTGTCAGATCACCACGCCGCCTGTGGCGGTTAAGCTGCCCGCTGGTGATATAACCAGAGGACGCCGAGACAGGAGAAGAGCAGAAGGGCTGTGCTTCCAAAATCGGACACGGGAACCCATTCAACCGCATGGGTGTCACCCAATTCATCCAAAGCAAAGCCTACGATGATCCCTTGGTCGTTGATTCCGTAGGCGGCACTGTAATACCCCCCCAGCGTTCCGAGGTCAGCCATATTGGCGCCATCCCAAACGAAACCGTGGTAAGTCCCGTTTTGCTCGTAAGCCGTGCCGACGACGAAACCTTCGTTGTTCAGACCATACGCCCAGCTCTGGCTTCCCCCAAGCGTGCCCAGATCGATCACTGGACTCAATGGATTCCCGTCCCAGAAAGCGGCTCGGTTCTGCGCCACGCCCGCCGGATCTCCCCACAGGATGACTTGTCCGGAATCGTTGATCTCCCGCGCCGCCGACCATTGGCCACCCGAAAGGCCGCCCAAGTCCAACGGGCCACTGTTCCCCCACAAGACTGCCCGGGTTCGGCCCAAGATGTCAGCAGCAGAACCGACCACGGTGCCCCGGTTGTTGATGTCATAGGCGACACTGACAGTGCCGCCGAGCGTGCCCAGATCGTTCACTTTACCCCCATCCCACAGCGCCGCGTGGTAATAAAGGCCGCTCGAGAGCGAGGCGTTTCCCACTGTCACTCCGTAGTCATTGAGGCCCCGAGCCCACCCCTGACTTCCCCCCAGGGTGGGGAGGGCCGTCGCGATCCCTCCCAGCCAGACCGTTGGCAGGGCATACCCGGAGGCGTTGTTCGCCCAACCTGCCACGGTCCCCGAACTGTTAATGTCCCAGGCGGCGCTGGACTGTCCGCCGAGTGTGCCCAAGTCCGAAATGCCGGAAGCCGTCCACGTGACGGCGCGGTCCGCGTAAGTTCCCGGTGACACGGCGAGCAAGGCATCGCCGACAACCTGCCCTTGCTGGTTAATGGACCATGAGCGCGCATAGCCAGTGCCCAAGTCGCCCAGATCCACGATCGAATACTCCACAGCCGCAAGCTCAAGCGTCGGGTTGCACAGCCAGATGCCCGCCAGCCAAGGCACGATCAGCAGCCTGCCCAAGAGGGGGCAATGGGCGGGAACCCTGCCCAAGAAATCTTGAAAAACCCTATTCACCAAGGAATCGGTGAATTGACTGCCGGCCGTCTTGCCCATCCCCCTCAAGCGGGGAGCACCATTACCCAATTGTGCCGAGCCGCCTTCGACTGCATCGAAGCCTCCTAAATTCGGTGCCGTCTCCATAGCTCCCCAGGATTTATCCACACCCGCTCGACTTCGATAACAAACCAATGACCTCAAACGTCACACAGCTTCTGTATCCGTTTTGTCCAGTCCATCCCCAAACTTCATCACGACTGCCTCCGCAATGCGCCTAACCGAAACCAGCCTCCCGCGGTCACTTCCGCCCCATGCGCGGCACCCTCCGCGGACAGGCGCAGCCGGCGGAACTGGGCTTAGCCCACTTGGGTTGTCCCTGGCACCTTGCGCCGACGCCAGGAGCAAATCCCCATAGCGAGCAGGCCAACAGCAGCCATTGCTTGGGTGTAGATCGGCTCCGGAACAGCAGCGACCAGGTCCCCGGTGATACCGAACTTCACCTCGTCAAACCACAGATCGCCCCCCGAAGTCGTCGGAGTGATGACCAAGCTAACTGTGCCAGCACCGATGTTGACCCCGCTCCACGACCAACTGTCCTGTACCCACGAGCCCGCACTTCCTGAATTGTCGAGAGTGGTCCGCCCCCCATAGTTAGCGCCGGCAACGGAAAAGGTCATGGCTCCGTCAAGGGGGAAGCTTCCCTGAGTGAATTGAATCACCGTTAGGGTATAGTTCAACGAGGCCGCGGCGGTGCTCTGCAGCGTCAGCGCCAGTTGGCCCCCTCCCATTTCGTAGGTTCCTTTTGCGCTGCCATAATCGGGTTGGATCGGTGGCTGGCCGAAATAGTAGGTGAGACCAACTGTTTGTCCCGAAAAAGTGGCTGCCGCGGCGCCTCCCGAGGGATTACTGGTCGTACTGGCAACGCCAAGAGGACTGGTATTAACGGTGCCGTTCGGCGTCGGCGTGGAGGGGTTTCCAGCGACCGAAAACTGCCAGTCCAGCGTGGTCACCATGGCCGCCTGACCCGCGAGGGCCAACGACAGGCAGGACACAAGGCCGATAATGTTTTGGGGTAGTTTCATGGGATTTGTATCTATTTGATTCTGTATTTGATCGATTCGCACTCGCGCTAATTGCTTCCGCGCACCCGGACGAATTTGACGGGGCCGTCCAGTGGGATTTCCGCATTCGTGCCCGAGACGGGCAGGCCGATCTCTTGCCACGTCGCATTGGTCAGGGGGCTGGCGGCACCATAAATCTGATAGGGGGGAAATCCGCCGGCCCAACTAAGGGAGAGAACCTGACTGTGTTTCTCAACAGACATGATCACAAGCCTCGGCACTTCTGACACTCCACTCACAACGTCCACCCTGATTCTATCCAGTACCGTACCGCCAACCGCACCCGTGATGGTCAAGGACACCCGCTCCGGACTGGGCACCAAGCGCCAGTGGAAGGCATCTTCCACCCAAGCACCGCCGACTTGACCGGGAACCGGCTCCACCACCATCTGGGAGCCGAGTGTGACGCCGGGGAGCGAAAATGTCAAGCCCCCAGTATAAAAAAATTCATCAACAAACTGCACGACGCGTAAGTTTAAATCAACATAGCCGATCCCAGCCGTGCCTCCGGGACTGGGAATGCTGAGCAGAATCCGACCCCGTGTATCCTGCCCCAAATCATCCGGGTTCTGCACCCCGAGATCCCACAGCCCCGTCTGCGTGCCCAATCCAGCAAGACCCGGCAGCCAACCTGCGCCCAGGAAGCCCACTTCGATTGTGGCCGTGGCCACCCCGGAGGCATTGCTGGCCACGGTGGGCACTGCCGGGTTCGCGTCGCTGGGGAACTGCCAGTCCAGGAGGCTTGAACCGGCCGCTGGCGACGAAGAGCAAGCGAAGAGATATAGCCAGGACACCATCGCTGCGCACTGGAGCTTTCGCCTGAGAGCGTGTCTGAGAAGCGGGTACCGCGGGCGGCTCGCCCGTTCCGGTCGGCGCCCCCCCGACCGGAATGGTGGAAGGTCGTTCTTCGAAAGGGCCGTTGTTATTGAAGCAAACCGTTCTCCCCGTCCCGTCGGGCAAGTTGCCGGACGGGACAGGCGAGCCGCCTGTGCTACCCCGAAACAATTCTGCCGACACGCCGTGAGCACACTCGTTGGGTTCGCCCGTTGGTGATGCACTGTGTCTCCCTAAATATGGGTGCGGGGAGCCGAACGGCTCCCCGCACTGTTCACCGTTAATCCATACCCATTACTTACTGCACCTCAGGCATGCCGGTCTTCGCCCAATTGTGTTTCAGGATCATGTAATCCTGGATGTTGCTGACCCCGTCGCCGTTGATGTCGGCAGCAGGCACCGGCTGATTGTAATTGAGCCGCATCACGTTGTAATCGGCCAGGCTCACGGCTTCGTTGACGTCCTGATAGATATCGCCGCCGCGCAGGTAGTGGTCCCCCCCCGGAGTCCACCCCGGCACACCGTCATTGACGAAGTAGGCGACCGTGTCGAGCGTCACCCCATTGAACACCAATCCATCCAAACGCTCGCGCAGGTTCCAAGCCGTCTTGGCGCTGAGTTGCGTCGTGGCCGACGGGGCGTTGACTAGCACGTAGGGGGCCAGCACGCTCGCGGACAGAACGGTGTTGAACGACCCCTCGTTGAGGCCCAACTCAAGGAGGAGCCGATTCAGCCGCACGAGTTGCGCGGGGCTGGGCGTAGGATTGTGCAGGAGTTGATCCAGTTCGCTGCCCGGAATGACGGCCCCGATCCAAGGCGCGAAGCGGGCCGCGGTATAAACACTCGGTCCGTAGATCACCTTGTTCAGGTCCCTCTGCATGTCGGCCTCAAAGAGCGGGACATTCAGGAGGTTAAGGGTCAACACCGTGT
>JAJXZI010000032.1 GCA_021780115.1 bacterium
GCTCCGGTTGCTGGAGGATTGCCTCGCCGCCGCCGGACGGATCGAGGGGCCGGCCGCCAACGCTGGCCCGCCGACGGTGCGCCGCTACTCCGCCAAGCCGTACGTGTATGACCCGGTTCCCCAACGCGATGGGCGTTTCCTCGATCCGTGGAACCAAGCCGTCAACGCCGAGGCTTTTCTCTACGATCCGGCCCTGCCGGCGCGGGCCAAGACGCTGATGATGTATTTCAAACGTCTCCGCGAGATTGACGTGCCGGAGATGATGGCCAGCATCATTGCGCAGACCCACGACAAGCCGTGGGCGTATTACCACGACATGTCCCGCCAGCTCTGGGACGAGGCCCGGCACGCGCTCATGGGCGAGGTGGGCTTCGTCGCCAACGGGGTCGATTGGAAGCTCGCCCGCGTCACCTGGAACTGGTCGTTCCGTCTCAACACCGAATGCACCCCGCTGGAACGGCACGCCGTGCTGTACTTCATCGAGCAGGGTCTGATGGGCAAGACGGGCAAGCGCTTCGAGTGGGAAGTCGGCCTCCAGTCCGGCGACGCGCTGTCGGCGACGTTTCAAGACTACGACTGGGCGGACGAGGTGTTGCACGCGCGGATCGGCCGCGAATGGTATCTGCCGGAGATCGGCGACGCGGCCCAGGCCGTGGCTTACGGCGACGAATGCTGGTCGCGCATCCTGAGCAACTGGCGCGAGGTCCGCGACCAAGGACTCACCCAACACGAGAACTGGTGGCCGGGTCTTTACCGCGCGGCCTGCCGGAGTTGGGGCGTCCCGCCGGACCCGAAGGTGCTGGCCTACGGTACGACCTACGAAGACAGTCGGGCCGACCTCAAGAACGTTACGGCTTTAGCGTAAGTGTTTTCTGATGGATACGGCGGATCGCTTGCCCATTGATCAGGAAGGACCAGTTCACCATGAGGCTGGAAATCTTGTTCCACTGCCGCAGCGCGGTGTGGCCGCGGCCGAAGAACCGTCCCCATCTGGTGGAAACGGCCCGCGGCTCGATCCGCACCCGCATCCTGCGGCGCAACGCCCCGCCTACCGGGCTCCACTCGCTCGACGCGAGTGGGCGGGCAATGCAATCGGAATGGTCCTTTGACGCTTGCTTGCAGGAGCGGGGCGGCCATGCTTGTCCCCCAGATGAAGCCAGTGCTCTGCCTCTTGGTCGTGCTGACGGTGAACCTCGTCGGCGCCGCGAAAGCGCCAACCGTGAAACCGCCCAACATCGTCATCATCTTCACCGACGATCAGGGCTACGCGGACGTCGGCGTGTTCGGCGCGAAAGGTTTCCAGACGCCGAACCTGGACCGCATGGCGTCCGAGGGCTGCATCTTCCGCAATTTCCACGTCGCCCAGCCGGTCTGCTCGGCGTCGCGCTGCGCGCTGTTGACCGGCTGCTACCCGAACCGGCTCGGCATCCACGGCGCGCTGGGGCCGCGCTCGAAGGTCGGCATCAGCGACAGCGAGATGACGCTGGCCCAGTTGGTCAAGCAGCGCGGCTACGCGACGGCGATCTTCGGCAAGTGGCACCTGGGCGATTCACCGCAATTCCTGCCGACGCGCCACGGCTTCGACGAGTATTTCGGCCTGCCCTACTCGAACGACATGTGGCCGCTGCATCCGGACTTGGTGAAGCTGCCGCCCAACGACGCCCGGCGCAAACGCGGCTATCCCGACCTGCCGATGTATGACGGCGACAAGATCGTCATCCCCGCGATGACCCACGAGGACCAGAACCAGATGACGACCTGGTACACCGAGCACGCGGTAAGTTTCATCGAGCGGCACAAAGACCAGCCGTTCCTGCTCTACGTCGCGCACAACATGCCGCACGTGCCGCTGCACGTGAGCGACAAGTTCCGCGGCAAGACGGAACGCGGGTTGTACGGCGACGTGATCGAGGAGATCGACTGGTCGGTCGGGCAGATTCTCGACGCACTCAAGAGAAACGGCCTCGACGAAAACACCTGGGTCATTTTCACCTCCGACAACGGTCCGTGGTTGAGCTACGGCAACCACGCCGGCTCGGCGTATCCGCTGCGCGAGGGCAAAGGCACGAATTGGGAAGGCGGCACGCGGGAGCCGTGCATCATGCGTTGGCCGGGCAAAATCCCCGCCGGCGCCGACTCCTGGCAGATGTTCATGTCGATCGACCTGTTCCCGACCATCGCCCAGCTCACCGGCGCGAAGCTGCCGAACCATCCCATCGACGGCCTCGACGTGTGGCCGCTCATAACTGGCCAGCGTGGCGCGAAGAACCCGCACCCGGCCTACTGGTTCTACTACGAGGTCAACCAACTCCAGGCCGTGGTGAGCAGCGATGGACGTTGGAAGCTCCAACTGCCGCACACCTACCGCACGCTCGGCGGCCGGCCCGGCGGGCGCGACGGCACACCCGCTCCCTACGAATATCGGAAACTGGAAAAGGCGGAACTCTACGACCTCGGCCACGACGTCACCGAATCGGTGGACGTTTCCGCGGAACACCCGGACATCGTGAAGCGATTGGAGGCCGAGGCCGAGAAAGCGCGGGCCGAACTGGGCGACGCGCTGACGAAGCGCAAGGGGAACGGCACACGCGAGTCGGGGCGGCTGGCCGACGGCGCGATGTAGCGTTTGATGAACCGGCCCGCAGGCCAGCGTACGGAGCGCGGACATCCGTGTTCGCGCGAATGGCGTGCCCGGCGCTGGAGACGGCGGTCCGCGCTCCTTGGCGTTACCGTTGTATGCGTCGCGGGGGTTCTTGCCACCGCCAGCGTCGCCGAAAGCGATCCACCGCAATTGGCCCGGAAATTCGACGAGAAACAGTTCAAGGAATGGACTCTCGCCGGCCCGCTCGGACAGACGCCGGCGCACGTCACCGACGCCCTCCCGCTCTCCGATCAGCAGAACAAGTCCGATTGGGTGAAATTTGAGCCGATGTCCGACGAGTTCGACGGCCCCGCGCTGGACACGAACAAGTGGCACGTCGGCCTGGAATGGTGGAAAGGCCGCCCGCCCGCGCCGTTCCTGGCGAAGAACGTCACCATTCAGGGGGGCCAACTGCACCTCACGATGCGAAAGGAAAAGCTCCCGCCGGAGTTCGATCCGTCGCGCTATCACGATTACAGCTCGGCGGCGCTGCACAGCCGGGCGCGGACTGCCTACGGTTATTTCGAAGTGAGCGCGCGGCCGATGAACTCGGCGGGTTCGAGCGCGTTCTGGTTCCAGCAGGACGCCACGCCGAACTGGCGCACGGAGATTGACGTGTTCGAGATCGGCGGCAACGCGAACGGGTTCGAGCGCAAGGACAACATGAATGTCCACGTCTTCGAGACGCCCGACGAAAAGCGGCATTGGGACCGGCACGGCGAATGGCTCGCGCCGTGGCGCTGGGCGGACGCCTTCCACGTCTTCGGCCTGGAGTGGAACGCCGACGAGATCAACTACTTCGTCGATGGCGTGATGGTGCGCCGCGTCCCAAACACGCACTGGCACCAGCCGCTCTACCTGATTTTCGACAGCGAGACGATGACCGGCTGGTTCGGTATGCCAGCCGACGCTGACCTGCCGTCCACCTTTACAGTCGAATACGTCCGGGCCTGGAAGAGAAAAGGTCCCGCCGTCCCGTCAGGGCGTGGAGGGAGTGCCGGTCTTCGGTAGCCCAGGCCACTGGTCGGTGGTGCCCGGCGCTCGCCATACGGAACGGCAGCGCAGTTCCGAGTCAGGAACCGTGCGGCAGTCTCAACGTCCACTTAGTCGTCCCGCTCGGCGGGGCACTCTCGCAACGGGCCAGGATTTGCCGCGGCGGCCGCCAACCGGCATAGTCGCCCGGTGAATCCGGTGAAAATCGTTCCCTGGCTGGCCGCCGGGCTGGTCCTCGCCAAGTGGCTGGCCGAACTCTGGCTCGCGCGGCTGAACCGCCGCCATTTGCTCGCCCACGCCGATGCCGTGCCGGAGGCGTTCAAGGAGATCATCGAGCCGGCCGCCTACGCCAAGTCCGTTCAATACACGCTGGCCAAAACCCGCTTCGGGCGGCTGGTGGACACCGGCGACACGTTCGTCCTGCTGGCGGCGCTGTTCAGCGGCGTGTTGCCGGGGCTATTCGGGCTGTTCAACCGCTGGCTGGGCACCTCGGCCTGGGCGGCGGGGGCGTATCTGTTCACTGTCGGCTTGGCGCTGGCGTTGACGGGACTGCCATTCGACTGGTACGCGACGTTCCGGCTGGAACAGCGCTTCGGCTTCAATACCGCGACGCCGGCAACCTGGTGCCTGGACCGGCTGAAGGGTTTGCTGCTGGCGGTCGCCCTCGGCTACCCGTTGCTGGTGTTGGTGCTGAAATGCGTCGAGTGGGCCGGGGCGGGGTGGTGGTGGTGGGCGTGGGCGGCGCTGGCCGGCTTCCAAATCGCGCTGTCAGTGCTGGCGCCGGTGTTGATCCTGCCGCTGTTTAACAAGTTCACGCCGCTGCCGGAAGGCCGCCTGCGCGAACGGCTCCTCGCGCTGGCGCAGCGGACCGGCTTCCGCGCCCGCGCCATCGAGGTCATGGACGGCAGCCGGCGTTCGCGCCACTCCAACGCCTTCTTCACCGGCCTCGGTCGCTTCCGCAAGATCGTGCTGTTCGACACGCTGATCGCGCAGTTGGCCGAACCGGAACTGGAGGCGGTGTTGGCGCACGAGATCGGCCACTTCAAGCTGAAGCACATCCGCAAAACGCTCCTCGTGTCGGCCGGCGCGACGCTGGGAGCGTTTTACCTGATTTCCCGGCTGGCCGGCGCCGATTGGTTCTCAGGCAGCTTCGGCTTCGCCCCGGGGAACCTCGCACCGACGCTGCTGCTCTTTGGCCTGCTGGCGGGCACCGTGAGTTTCTGGCTGTCGCCGGCCCTCCACTGGCTCTCGCGCCGGCACGAGTACCAGGCCGATGCCTTCGCGGCGGCGGCACCCCCAGGAGCCGGCGCGTTGATCGGCGCGCTGCGAAAGTTGAATGAGAAAAACCTCAGCAACCTCACGCCGCACCCGCTCTACAGCGGCTTCTACTATTCGCACCCAACGCTCCTGGAGCGGGAGCAGGCGCTGGCGCGGATGCAGGTTGCGGGTTCCACGTCTCAAGTCACCGGGCCGCTCGGTTGACCGAAGCCAACCGGCGACCTGCAACTCTCCCCTTTGCCGTTCTCCCCTTGAAACGACCGCGCCGTGTCAGGCCACCATCCGCAGGCAGTTCTGCGTGCCGAACGGATTGGGCACCCGGCGGTCGCACTGCGGATCGTCCTGCCATTGACCGTC
>JAJXZI010000300.1 GCA_021780115.1 bacterium
ATCGGATGGAGATGAAGCCTGAGGGCACGCTGTTGGACGTGGTCAACCGCGCCGAAAAAAGAGGATTTGTCGGCCAAGCCTTGGAACTGCGTAAAATGAAGGAAGTCCGCAACACGATCGCGCACGATTATGCCGGGACTAAACTGGCGGGAATATTCCTGTTTTGCCGGGAACATAAGCCCAACTTTGACGCCGCGTGCGACCGGGCCAATGACTACGCCCAACACATTTTAGCCAACTCTTAAAACCGGCCAGGGGACGGAGGACTTTATAAAGCTGAAATGCTGCCCGGTGAAGTCGCGGAGCTTGGACTTCACGGGTTGGCGAAAACTGAAGGTGGGAGTCCGGTTTCAGGCTTCGAGCCTCAGCTTTTCTGCTTGTTAATTTCTGGGACGCGGCGACCAACAAGGTGCTGGCGCTGGCTGGGCGCGGGGAACTCCGTGATTATCTGGACGTGCTGGAATTACATCGCCGCCATTAGAGTCTGGGCTCCTTGGCCTGGGCCGCGGCGGGAAAGGACGCCGGCTTCACGCCGCAATTTCTGTTGGAAGAAGCGCAGCGGCTGGCGCGCTACCCGGCTTCACTTTTGGCCGAAATTCAATTGCGGGAACCGGTGGATTTAAAGACCTGCAAACAGGCGTGGCTGACGGCGTTGGCCGACGCCCACGCGCTCTTCGAGCGTCTGCCCGCCGAAGAAGTCGGCTGCCTCTACCTGGACGCGAACCGTCAGCCCGTGACGCCGCATCCGGGGACGCCTGAGTTTTCCCGCCTGACACGGCATTTTGGCAGCGTGCGCGGCGCCTGGCCGGTGATCAGCGACCAGACGCCGGAGCACTGAAAATCCAGAATCATTCCGGCGTTGCTGCACCCACCGCCGGCCGGATTTCCCCGCTTCCAGTTGCAGCCCTTTCGCCTTCAACATTGCATGAATTTGATCCTCGGTCTGAACGCCTTCCACCCGGATTCCGCCGCCTGCGCACTCGTGGACGGGCGGCTCGTCGCGGCCGTCGCCGAGGAGCGGCTGGGGCCGCGCGTCAAGCATCGCTCGGGCTTCCCGGGCCAGGCGCTCCAGGCGGTGCTGCGGATGGCCGGGGCCACGATCCGCGACGTGGATTACGTGGCCATCGGCAACGACAGCAACGCGAACCTGGCCGCCAAGGCGGCGCGCGTGCTGCGGACGCCGGTCGCGTCGGCGCGCTCGGTGGTGACACATTTCCAGCGGCGCGCAACGATGCGCAGTTTTCAACAACTGGTGGCGGAGGCGTGCGGCGTCGCCGAGGCGGACTGCCGGTTCCGGGTCGTGCGCGTGGAGCACCACCTGGCGCACGTGGCCAGCGCGTATTACGCCAGCGATTTCGACCGGGCCGCCGGGTTCAGTTACGACGCCGCCGGCGATTTCACCTCGGCCCTGTCCGCGCGGTGCGAGGGGAACCGGATCACGATCCTGGACCGCGTGTTCATGCCCGATTCGCTGGGTTATTTCTACACGGCGCTGTGCCAGTTCATCGGCTTCGAGCGGTTCGGCGAGGAGTACAAGGTGATGGGGCTGGCGGCGTATGGGCAGCCGGTGTATCTGGATTTGATGCGGGAGCTGTTGGCAACCAGCGAAGTCAGATGTCAGATGTCAGAAGTCAGCGACGGGCGGTTCCGGCTGAACCCGCGCTACTTCGTGCCGCTGGGCCGGAATCTCGAGGAATGCATGGACGCGCGCGGCGAAATCCTCCTGCCGCCGCTTTACTCTCCGCAACTGGCCCAACGGCTGGGGGAACCCCGCGCGCCGCGGGCGGAAATCACGCAGCGGGACAAGGACATTGCCGCTTCGTGCCAGGCGCGGTTCGAGGAGACGGTGCTGGAGTGCCTGCGGGCGTTGCATCGGCGCGTGCCGGGGGAGAACCTGGTGACGGCCGGCGGCTGCGCGCTGAATGGCGTCTGCAACGCCCGCATCCTGCGCGACACGCCGTTCCGGCGCGGCTACATCCAGTGCGCGGCGTCGGATGACGGCACGGCCATCGGGGCGGCGCTGTACGTGTGGAACGCCGTGCTCCAAAGGCCGAGGGCCGGGAGCGTGGAGCATGCGTATTGGGGGCCGGAGCATCCGGAGACGACGCTGGAAGCGGCGCTGAAGGCAAAAGGCCTGAGCTATGAGCAGTTGGAGCGCCCGGCGTTGCTGGCGCGGGCGGCGGCGCACCTCAACGCCGGCCACGTGATGGGCTGGTACCAGGGCCGCAGCGAATGGGGACCGCGGGCCTTGGGCAACCGGTCCATCCTGGCGCATCCGGGCTGGCCGGGCATGAAGGACCTGATCAACCAGAAAATCAAACGGCGCGAGGCCTTCCGCCCCTTCGCCCCGACGATCCTGGCCGAGGCGGTGCCGGAATATTTCGAGCAAAACGTGGAAAGCCCGTTCATGATGCACGTGGTGAAGATCAAACCCGCGCAGCGGGCGGCGCTGTCCGCCGTGTGCCACGCGGACGGCACCGGCCGGCTGCACACCGTGCGCCGGGCGCAGAACCCGCTCTATTACGACCTCATCCGGACCTTCGCGAAAACGAGCGGCGTGCCGGTGGTGTTGAACACCAGCTTCAACGAGAACGAGCCGATCGTCGATACGCCGGAGCAAGCGGTGCAATGCTTTGTGCGCACCGACATGGACGCGCTGGTCCTGGGTCCGTTTGTCACCGTCAAGCCGGGCCGGGCGCTGCCGGCGGAGCCGCGCGGCCGCGATGGGGCGTCGTTCGGAACGCGCGCGTAAATCCGGCGCGCACGCGCCCCACCACGGCCCAAGGTAGGGACGGCGCGCCGCGCCGTCCCCGCCCGCGGGGCGGAAGGAACCCCGGGGGAATGAAATGGTGGTAATCGCTCCGGAACATGCGCGCCACTGACCACGCGACGCGAGAGCGGACGCCGCGGCGCGGCGTCCCTACCTCCCCAACCCAGTTGCCAGAAATCAAGATGCGCTCTTCGGCGGAGCCAACACATTCAAGATGGACACGACTGCTGCCGCTGGCACCGCTGGTGTTCCTCTGGTTCATCCTGATCAACCAACTGCGCGGCGAGTGGACGGTCAACCCCCAATACAGCTACGGCTGGGTGGTGCCGGTGCTGTGCGCGGGGCTGGCCTGGAAACGGTGGGGTGGGGGCACGGAACAGGAAAACCTGGGCCAGGCGCCACCCGTGACGGGGCGCCCCCCCATCCCATCCCTTTCCCGCGCCACGGCGGCGCGCTCCGTTCGCGGGGCCTGGTTCCGGGGCGCGCTCCCCGCTTTTTGGCCCTGGCTGTTTGCCGGTTGCGCGTTGCTCTATGCGCCGACCCGGTTGATCCAGGAAGCGAACCCCGAGTGGCGGCTGGTGAGTTGGCTGCTGGCGCTGGAGGTCGTCGGTTTGACATTACTGGTTGCGGGGCTCGGGCCAGAAGTCGGAGGTCAGAAGTCAGAGTTCAGCGGTCAGGGGTCAGAGCCGACCGTTGACCTCCGTCCTCTGTCCTCTGTCCTCTGGTTCCCCCTCTGTTTTTTCCTCGTCGCGGTGCCGTGGCCGACGCTCCTCGAGGGGCCGCTCGTCCAAGGGCTGACGCGGGCGGATGCCCGGCTGGTGGTGGAGGCGCTGGGTTGGCTGGGGGTGCCCGCCGTCCAACAGGGCAACGTGATCCAGGTCCGCGCCGGCACGGTGGGCCTGGACGAGGCGTGCAGCGGCATCCGGTCTTTTCAATCCAGTTTGATGGTCTCGTTGTTCCTCGGCGAACTCTACCGTCTGACGGCGCCGCGGCGCGCGGTCCTCTGTCTTTCGGGCTTCGCCCTGGCGTTTCTGTTCAACGTGGCCCGCACGTTCGCGCTGACCTGGGTGGCGGCCCGGCAAGGGACGGCGGCGATCGCCACCTGGCACGACCCGGCGGGGTTCAGCATCCTGGTGGCGTGTGTAGCCGGGCTGTGGCTGTTGAGCCTTTTGCTCAAGGGCCGGAGGCCGGAAGTCGGAAGCCGGAGGTCAGGGCGGCGCGATCGGGGGCCGCTGACGTCTGACCTCCGCCCTCTGACCTCTGACGCCGCCCTGCGCCCCCTGCCCTGCCCCCTCCGCGCCGCCAGCCTCGGCCTGCTCGTCTGGCTCGTGGTCGTGGAGGCGGGCGTGGCCACCTGGTATCGGGTGCATGAATGGCGGCTGCCACGGAGCGCGGCGTGGTCGGTGCGGGCGCCGCGGGACGAACCGGAGTTTGCCGCACTGCCGTTGGCGGACAAGACCCGGCAGCTCCTCCGCTACGACGAGGCGATGAGCTTCTCCTGGCGGGAAGGGACCGCGCGCTGGCAACTCATCTACCTGCGCTGGAAGCCGGGGCGCATCGCCGTGCATCTGGCCACAAGCCACACGCCGGAAGTCTGCTGGCCCGCGGCCGGGCGGAAGTGGGTTTCGACGTCGGACCTGAAGTTCATCAAGGTTCGCGGACTTCAACTGCCCTTTCGCTGCTACGTCATGGAAGAGGCCGGCCGGCCCATCCACGTCTTTTACTGTCTGTGGGAAGACCGCGCGTCCGACCCGTCTTTCCAGACCGAAGCGTTGACCTACGGCAACCGGCTGGGGCCGGTCCTGGCCGGCCGGCGCAACGCGGGCGAGCGGTCGCTGGAGCTCGCGGTCTGGGGCATTGATGACGCGCCGGAGGCCGAAGCGGCCGTCCAGCGGCAGTTGGAAAACCTGGTGGACATCGGCAACGGGCGGTAGGGACGGCGTGCCGCGCCGTCCGCCCGCGACATCAGCACGCAACCCAATTCCGGCCCGGCCGGGGGCCCAATCGTATCGGCATTTCGCGCCGCTCCGTGGTCGGCGCCAGCGGACGCCGCAGCGCGGCGTCCCTACCCACACGCGCCGCCGGCAAGGTAGGGACGGCGTGCCGCGCCGTCCACCCGCGACATCGGCACGCAACCCAATTCCGGCCCGGCCGGGGCCTAATCGTATCGGCATTTCGCGCCGCTCCGTGGCCGGCGCCAGCGGACGCCGCAGCGCGGCGTCCCTACCCGCCACGCGCCGCCGGCAAGGTAGGGACGGCACGCCGCGCCGTCCACCCGCGACACCGGCACGCAACCCAATTCCGGCCCGGCCGAGGCCCAATCGTATCGGTATTTCGCGCCGCTCCGCGGCCGGCGCCAGCGGACGCCGCGGCGCGGCGTCCCTACCCGACACGGACGAATGCCATGCGCGGCGTCCCCGCTTCGGCAAAGGAAAAACCCCGCGCGTATGAAGGTTCTCCTCCTCAATCAAGCGTTCCACCCGGACGTCGTCGCAACCGGACAGTATCTCCGGGAACTGGCGGTCGGCCTGACGGAGCGGGGACATCACGTCACGGTCGTGACGGGCCGCCGGGCTTACGACGATCCCCGCGTCCGTTTCCCCAAACGGGAAAAGGCGCAACGGTTGGACATCCACCGCGTCGGCGGCACCGGCTTGGGCAAGGCCGCGAAGTGGCGGCGCGCGGCCGACTTCGCCAGCTTTCTGACGTTGTGCGCCGGACGCCTGGCGCGGCTGCCCCGGCATGATGTCGTGGTGGCGCTGACCTCGCCGCCGCTCATCTCGTTCCTGGGCGCCTGGCTGGCGCGGCTCCGCGGGAGCCGGTTCGTGTACTGGGTGATGGATCTGAATCCGGACGCGGCCCTCGCGGCGGGCTGGCTGCGCGCGGACTCGCCGGCGGCCCGGGCGCTGGACCGGATGTCGCGCTTCAGCCTCCGGCGGGCCGACAAGGTTATCGCGCTGGACCGCTTCATGCGCGACCGCATCGTGGCCAAAGGGATCGCGCCGGGCAAAATCGCCGTCATCCCGCCGTGGTCGCACGATGGCGCGGTGGGTTTTGACGCGGAAGGGCGGGCGCGGTTCCGCGCGGCGCACGGACTGGACCGCCAATTCGTGGTGATGTACTCAGGCAACCACAGCCCGTGCCACCCGTTGGACACGCTGCTGGAGGCGGCGCGGTGGCTGAAGGGGCAGCGGGACATCACGTTCTGTTTTGTGGGCGGCGGCAGCGAGTTCGCCCGGATCCAGCAATGCGCGGCGCGGGAGCGCCTGGCCAACGTCCGCTGCCTGCCCTACGAGCCGCTGGACCGGCTGGGCGGGTCGCTGTCCGCCGGCGACCTGCACGCGGTGGTGATGGGGGAGGCGTTCGTGGGCATCGTGCATCCGTGCAAGATTTACAACCTGCTCCAGATCGGGGCGCCGATCCTGTGCATCGGCCCCAAGCCGTCCCCGGTTTCGGACATTTTCGCGGAGCAACCGGAGCGGCTGGCGTGCGGCTGGGCCGGCCACGGCCAGGTGGAATCCGTGGCCCGGCACATCCTCCGGGTCCGCGATTGGGGCGCGGACTGGGACCGCCGCGCCTTTGGTCCGCTCGCCCAACGTTTTTCCCAAGGAACGCTCCTGCCGCGCCTGGTCGCCGCGGTGGAAGGGCGGAGCGGGCCGGGGGTGGAGGGGGCGCAGAGTTGAAGCAAGGAGTGCATGAGAGCCGTGGATATGCTTAGCGGGAACGATGCAGTTGAGATTTGGCGGAAAGACGCAGCGCGGCAGAGCCGCAACCCAACCGGCGGTGTCGCACTCCCTCCGTTCGTTGATCTCTGACTTCTGATCGCTGATTTCCGTTTGTCGGCCCATGTTCGGCCACCTGGACAAATACATCGCGGCGCTCCTGACGGGGTTCGTGGTGACCTATCTGCTGACCCCGCGGGTCCGCTCGCTGGCCCAGCGCCTCGGGATCGTGGACGTGCCGCAGGGGCGCCACCAACACGCGCGGCCCACGGCGCGGGGCGGCGGGGTGGCCGTCTTCGCCGGCGTCCATGCCGCGTGCGCGGTCGTGCTGCTGCTGCCGTGGGAACCCTTCTCCGGCGGATTGAGCGTCGCGTGGTGGCAACGCTTTGCCGCGGCGTCGCTGGTGCTTCTGGGCGTGGGCATCATCGACGACCTGCGCGGCGTGCGGCCCTGGATCAAGCTGGCCGGCCAAGTCCTGGCGGGCGCGGTGTTGTTCCTCTCCGGCTCGCGCATCGGCAGTGTGTTCGGTTACGAACTGCCCGGGTGGCTGGACGGGGCGATGACGGTCTTCTGGCTCGTGGCGGTGATCAACGCCTTCAACCTGATTGACGGGCTGGACGGGCTGGCGGCGGGACTGGCCATCACTTCGGCGCTCGGTTTGTGCGGGTTCTTTGTGCTTTCCCGGCTCCCGGGCAACACCCTGGTCCTGCTGGGGTTGATCGGCGCGTGCCTGGCCTTCCTGCGGTACAACTTCCACCCGGCGAGCATTTTTCTGGGGGACAGCGGCAGCATGTTCCTGGGGCTGGCCCTGGGCGCCGTCTCCCTGGAAACCTTCACCAAGGGCACCTTCGTGCTCTCCGTCACCATCCCGCTGCTGGTGTTGGGGGTGCCCTTTTTCGACACCGCGCTGGCGATCTGGCGGCGCTCCATCCGCATGTTGCTGCCCCGGCGGGATCCCGATGCGGCCGCCTTAAGCCGCGGCATCATGCAGGGGGACGTCGAGCATTTGCACCATCGGCTCGCCCACGCCGGACTGAACGCGCGCCGGGTGGCGGCGGTGTTGTGGGCCGCCAACGCGGGACTGGTCGCCGTCGGTCTGGGCATGATGCTCCTCAAGTCGCAGGCCGTGGGCATCTTCATGCTCGCCCTGCTGGCCGGGTTATATGTGGTAACGCGGCAGGTGGCCGCCATCGAGTTGCGCGACACCGGCCGGGCGGTGCTGGCCGGGCTGCGCCGTCCGGGGCGCAAGGCCGTCACCGCGCTGGCCTACCCCGCCTGGGACGTGGTGGCGCTGGCGGCGGCGTGGGAAGCCGCGCTCCATATTTTTCCCCATCCCGGCCACCAGTGGTGGGCCACCTGGCTCGTCAATTTGCCCCTCTGGATCACGCCCACCTTCGCCCTGCTCGTCGTGCTGCAGATGTACCGGGTGGTCTGGTCGCGGGCGCGCGCGGCGGACGTGATTCTCTTTGAAGTCGCCTTGTTTTCCGGGTTGTTTCTGAGCGTGGCCCTGGCCCTGGTGTTGGGGACGGCCGAGTGGAAGGACGTGCTGCTCTACGGCCTGGGTGTGGGCGCCATCAGCCATCCGGGCATGCTCGGCGCGCGGGTGCTCTTCCGGTTTGTCGAAGAACTCGTGCCGCGGCTCAGCGGACGGCGCACCTCCGACCGGCCCCGCGAACGCGTCGTGCTCTACGGCGCCGGCGGGCGCTGTCGGCTGTTCCTGCGCGAGCGGGATTTTCCGGATTCGCGGAGCCTGGATGACCGGGAAATCGTGGGCCTGATTGACGACGACCCCGCCCTGTGCTCACGGCTCGTCTATGGCTACAAGGTGCTTGGCGGCCGGCGCGACCTCGCCCGTCTGGCCAGCGAACTGCGCCTCGGGGGCGTCATCATCACCGCGATCCTGTCGTCAGAAGCTCTCGCCGCCGTGGAACGGATTGCCTGCCAACACCGCCTGCGCCTGAGCGAATGGCGCATGGAGGAACGGGAGTTGAACGTCGTTCCCGCCCTGGCGGTGGCACCGGAGCGGGAGCGCGTCGGGCGGAGGGCCGCGCGCCAGGCAATCCGCTCTGCCGACCCGGTCTGAAGAGACTTGATGGGCGTCTGCGAACGAGAAGGCGCGCGCCGAATGGGAACTTGAAACGCCAGTTTGCATAGCGCGGGTGGGCCTCTGATTGGCCTCGAAGGAGGACGTTCCTCTGCCATGCGCCCAGCGGCAGGGAGAACGCCGCTCCGGCCAAAAGGAGCGCCCGCCCCGCTATGCTGTCGGCCCCGCGCGTCCACCGGTGACCCGGGTTGCCGGAGCGCGTCTCCGCCGGGGAGCCGCAGTCTCGCGGGCCGCGTCAGGATCGGACGGGATTCCAACCCCGCCGTGCCTTGGTGGTGGAATCAGCGAGGGATTCGCCCTGATCCGCCTCCGCAGCGCGGCGACGACCGACTGAAGTTGCGGCAACGGACCGGGAGAATTCCGGACGAGCGGGGGCGTGGGTTTCGGACGCGCACTTGAACGACCAGTTTGCATAGCGCGGGTGGGCCTCTGATTGGCCCGAAGGAGGACGTTCTTCTGCCATGCGCCCAGCGGCAGGGAGAACGCCGCTCCGGCCAAAAGGAGCGCCCGCCCCGCTATGCTGTCAGCCCTCGCGTGTCATCTGGTGACCGGTTTTACGTGAGTTGCCGGTTGTCACCGCAGGTCACCAATTCGCTCGCCTCCACGAGAAACGGAACCGCGGAACACGCGGTCCGCGTCTGAACTCGATGAAACCCGCCGGCCTACACCGGCGGGTTTCTTGTTTTCGCACCGGCTCAAGGGCGACGGCGGACACGACGCGGGAAAGCGTCGGAACACCTCCGGCCCGGCGGCGGGGTTGCTGGCCGCGATCCCGCGCTACTCCGGGCCGAGGTATTGTTTCCACGCCCGCCAGGCCTGCGGCCAGGCGCCGCGCTCCGCACACAGCCGGGCTTCCAGGAAGTGGAAGTAGCGCGGACAGTCCCGCTGCACCGTCAACTTCTCCAGCGTGCTCAACGCGTCCTCCGGATCGTGGCGCGCCAGATCCCGACAGTAGAGCGCGTAGCCGGCACTGAAATCGTTGGTGGTGAGCAGCAGCCGGCGATGCAGTTCGGCAAGGTTCCCGGTCGGCAGGACGGACGGCAGCGCGGGCGGGGGGGCAAACCGTTGCACCAGCCCGCACGCCTCCGCGAAGGCGTCGTGTTCGGCCAGCACCGCCGCCCAACCCCGCCACGCGGTGTCCATCCAGCCGGGATTCTCCCGCAGCTTTTGCTCGAACAGGGCGCGGTCTCCCATTTTCGCCCAGCGGACAAACAGCGTCGCGCGTTGTCCGGACGTCAGCGTCTGGAGCGCGGGGTCGTCGAACATCAATTTGCGCAGTTCCTGGTCGAATTCCTCCGGCGTGGCCTGCGCGAGGAAGACCAGCAGCAGTTCCCGGTCGTCACCGGCGAGGGCGCGCAGGTCGTTGCGCAGCCCGGTGATCCGCCCGGCCGCGGCCAACATGCGGCGATACAACTCGCCTTCGCGGGAGGCGCCGGCGGCCGGCGAGCACCGCTCGAGGCGGCCCGCGCGGGCCAGCGCCTCGCGCCACGCGGCCAGGGCCAGCCGCGGATCCCGTTCGAGCCACGCCAGACCTTCGGCCATCGGCAGTTCGCTGCTGTTCCCATCCAGCTCCCGCGCCCGGTGGAAATCGGCCAGCGCGGCAACGATGTCCTGCCCCGACCGGAGACGCGCCAAAGCCCGATGGAAGTAGAGATCCCGCTCCAACGGCGCCCACGGCAACGCCGCGGAAGTCAGTTGGATGACCAAGTCGCAATACCGGTGCTCCTGCGCCCGCTCGATCGAGGCCTCGACCGCGCGGAGCCGCACGGAAGTCGGCCACGAGTGGAGTTGCAACACCGATCCCAGCCAGAAGATCGCCACCGCAAGCAGCAGAACGGCCAGCCCGCGGTAGGCGGCGCCCACCGCCTTCGGTCCCCTGCCCTCCACCTTCCGGCTCCGAACCTCCGCGCGCCGCAGCAGGCTCACGAGGAAGATCGCCGGCCACACGGAGCCGACGCGGTGGCCGGACACATCCACCACGCCGTGCAACAAGAAGGCCAGCCCGCAAACCACAATGGCCGAGCGGAGCAGGAAATGGGACTCGCCGGCGCGCGGCCACTGCCGGCCCAGCCAGGCGGCCACGACGGCCAGGATGAAGACCGGCGCCAGCCAGCCCAATTCCACGCCCACCCAGATCCAATCACTTTCCGGATGGATGGCCCGCTCGTTGAGCAGGGCGGAAGCCTTTTGATACCCAGGAAAGGCGTGCTGAAAATTACCCAACCCAATCCCGTGCCACGACGCCTCGTTCAGCAGCGGCAGCGCCTCCGCCTGCATCCGGAAGCGGCCACCCACCGTGGATTCGACGGCGGGGTCCGGCTGCGGCAGAAACCGTTCCAGGCTTTTGTCGCCGAAGATCAGGAACAACGTGATCGCCACTAAAACGCACGCCAGGCCCAACGCCGACGACTTCAGCCAGCGCGTCTGCCAGATGACCCACACCAACCAGGCGAGCGAGCCGAGAAAGAAGATGCCCATTCCGGCGCGCGAGAAGTTCACCACCACCGCCACGCCCAGGACCGCGTAACATGCGGCCCAGACAAGGCCGGACCAGCGTTCGCGTTGGAACCGGTGAAACGCCAGCGCCAGCGCGATGAGGCCGCCGAGCGCGAGCACATTGCCGGCCTGGTTGCGGTTGGGGAAGAAGCCCAGTCCTCCCGCGCCGGGCGGCCAGAACGGAGGCCGGTACCCGGCCAGGCCGAAGGCCAGTCCCGCCAGTCCCAGCAAGGTGACGCCGCCAACATAAACGGAAAGCAGCGCCGACCGCTTGCTGGTCCAGTCGCGGGTGGCCAGAAACGCGGCCCAAACCAGCGTACTCCCCAGCATCAAGGCGTTTTCCAGGGTGAGCCAGGGTTGGGGGGAGAGCGTGCCGGGCAGCGCCAGATCCAAATCGTTCACCAACCGCTGGCGCCACGGATTGGCGCCGAACCAGGCGGCGGGCAGGAACGCGAACAACGACAGCAACAGCAGACCCACCAGTGGCAGCGCCAGCCAGCGCGGCGAGGTTCCGGGCGGCGACCACAGCAGGAGCAGCGCCAGACCGAACACGACGACGGCCTGCGCCCAAAGCTCAGTCGTTCCGCCCAACGCCGGCGCCAGCAGCGCCAGCGCGACGATGGCCAGATCCGCAGCCCGGAGCGGACTGCGCGTGGGTCGTTGGAATTCGCGCGCCGCCATCTAATTCATCCGAACTCCGAAAGCCGCGTGCGGACCGAAGCCCGAAAAAACCACTCGTCGCCCGATGAAAATCCCCCCGACCGGAGTGGCCCCCATCCTTGGGATTTCGAGTTTCGGACCTCTTCCGGAATCTGGAGTTCGGGCTTCATCAATGGCACCCGTCCAGAGGCAACGGAAGGAGACAGGCGGCACGGATCCACCGGGCCATCACCAACGCGACCACCACCGCCCCATCGGGCGGAACCACGGATCCGCAAACCGGAGTGGCCGGTCCTGAAGGCCCGTCTTTTGCGCCGCGCGGCGGCGGTCTTGGTCCGGTGTGGAGATTGGTTTGCGTGACGCGAAATTACGCCGCCCAAGCCGCCTCCTGTCCAGCAATTCCGCACCGCCGGGGCCGCGTGGCGCGGAAGTGCTTGGAAGCAGCGCCCCGGTGGAGCGAATCCGGGGGCGGATCACAGAACGACTGCCATCGCGTTAATTGCCGGGGCTTCCCCCGCCCAGTTGCAGGGCGCGTTGCAGCGCGGGCCGCGCGGACGGATGGCTGGGATCCAAGCGGAGCGTTTCTTGGAACTGCCGCGCCGCCTCGGCGTAGCGCTGCTCCTGGGCCAGGGCGATGCCGTAGTTGAAATGGGCTGCGGCCGAATCGGGCTGGAGCCGCACGACCTCGGCAAACTGGGCGAGCGCTTCGCGGAGATTTCCTTGCCGCGCCCACTCGACGCCGAGGTTGGCGCGGGCCTCGGCAAAATCCGGCCGCGCCTGGACCGCCGCCGCGTAATGCGGCCGCGCCTCGGCGTGACGGCCCCGCGCCACCAGCGCGTTGCCGAGGTTAAACTGCGCCACCGCGTTGTCGGGCTGCAACCGCGCCGCCTCCTCGTAAAGCGCGAGCGCCTCGTCCGTCCTTCCCAGGCCGGCGAGCAACTTCGCCAGGTCAATGCGCGCCCCAACGTTGTTGGTATCCAGGCGCAGGGCCTCGCGGTATTGCGCCAGCGCGCGGTCGGTGCGTCCGCCCTTGGCAAGCAACAGCGCCAGGTTCACCCGCGCGGCCGTGAAGCGCGGTTTCAGGTGCAACGCGGTCTCAAACTGCCGCGCCGCCTCCCGGGTCCGGCCCAGCGCGGCGTCCGCCAGGCCCCGTCCGTTCAGCGCCTCGGTGGCATCGGGCCGGCGCTGCAGCGCTTCGCGAAAAAGCGCGTCGGCCTCCGCGTAGCGCGCGGCGGTGTAGGCGAGGTCGCCGAGATGGAACCAGGCGTCCGGTTCATGCGGCAGCAACCGGCGGACCTCCTGCCACTGCGCGGTGGCGCCGGACGCGTCCCCCGCCGCTTCGAGCAGGCGGCCGAAGTGGGCGTGCAGCAGCCAGTCCTCCGGCGCCAGCGCCACGGCGGCGCGGTAGTCGGCCACGAAGTTCGTCGGCGCAGTGTGGAGCGCGGCGAGCCGCCGCTGCCATTGCGCTTCGCGTTCTGGAAAGTTGAGCTGTGATGCGAACGGCGGCTGCCGCAAGCGCGCCTGCATCTCCTCGCCGACGCGTTCGCGGTTGAAATCGGTGAACGCCAACCGGCGGCCGACTTCGTTTTCCGCCAGCCACGCTTCCCGGGCGGAAGGGGCAGCTCCGGACAGCGCCTGCTCCACTGCGGCGGCGAAGAGCGTGGCGACCGCGTAGTTGCCGGCGAAATTCAGATGCACGTGGTCGTAAAAGAGATTGTCGCCGGGCAGGCCGTCCGGGGACCGCCGGGCGCATTCCGCCTCCGCGTCCACCAACGGGACGCGCCGCGCGGCGGCGGTCTGGCGGATGATCTCGTTGAGCCGCGAATCGGCGCGGAAGCGCAGCGTGTCCAGATCGCGGGCGAGCCGGAAGTCGGCTTGGGCGGCGGCCGTTTGCCCCAGCGCCAGTTCGCACCGGGCGCGGCGGAAGGCCAGTTCCGCAAAGTCGGCGTCGCTTAGCGCGGCCTGCTGGTAAGCCGCCAGGGCGTCCGCGAACCGCCGTTCGGTTTCCGCCTTCACACCGCGGGCAAAGCATTGCTCCCACTCGCGGCGTCCAGCGGCGTCCAACCCGGCCCGGTGCATCGACCCGAACGGCGGGCAATCCCGCAGGTTCACCGGCACGGTGGCCAGAAGGACCTCGGCGCCGGATTGCCGGCCCAACTGAACGATGGCGTCCAGATTGGCCGCAAAACTCTGATACACCCGGCCGAGGCGCGGATCGTCGCGGTGCACCTGCTGTTGGAGGAACATCTCCATGCCTTCCCACTCGGTCGGGCGGGCGAAGCGCTGGATCAAGCCGCTGAAAAACTGGCTCAGCCGCGTCGCCTTCCACGCCAGGATCGCCCGGACGACGGCGAGGCGGGGCGCTTGGCGGCCGAAGACCGTGCCGGCGCCAAACGGGCCGACGACCTCGTTGTTGCCCGCGTAGATCAGCCAGACGTCGCCGGCCTGGGGCGCGCAGTCCCGGGCGATTTCCCGGATGACGTGCGAGTTGATCGCCGTCATCGCGGCGTTGACGACCTCGACCTTTCGGTCCGGGTGCCGCGCCCGCAGGAGCCGCTCGACTTGCCGTGCGAAACCGTAGGCCGGCTCGGGGTCGCCCATCGCCGCCGATTCGCCGAGAACGAAGAGGCGGAGGGTGTCCGGCGGTTTCCGCGCCGGCAGGGACAATGGCTGCGGCGAGCGAGCAACCGCCGCGGGGAAAAAGCGCCAGCCGAACCGCGGGTTCTCCACCAGCACGGCGCGGCCCTCCTCCCGCGCGGGCAGGAAGAACGAAGTCGCGTAGCCGACACCGGCCAGGCGCAATCCGAATTCCGCCAGGCCGCACAGTAGCAGCGGCGAGAGCAGCGCGACGCAGCGGAACCAGCGGCGCGCTGGCCGGACCGCCAGAGCCGGGGCCGGCGGTGCGTTCGCGACCGGCGGGCCTTTCGACTTGGTCCGCTTGGACTTCACCGCGTCCACGGTACCAAGGCGACCCGGTCGCAGAAACAAGATTCTCAAAGCGTGTCGTGAGGACTTCAAAGGCGAACAAAGGCGCGCGAGCAAAGGCGAACGATTTCAAGGGGAGCGGATTTGCGGCAAGGGGGGACGTTCGCCGATTTTAGGTTCGCGAGCCAGGATGCTGATCGAACCGTTTGAGTGCTGGCAATGGATCACGCGGGTACCGGCGCCGACGGCGACGCGCAGGCGTTGCTGGCCGACGGGGACACGGCCATCGGGACCGACTTTGAGGGCGATGTGCAGGCCCCAGATGTAAGGCCACCAAGGACAGCGCGTCGCCGGACGCAGAGTAGCGTGTCCTTCGCGTTGGGCGGCTTTGGCGGCGGCGTTCGGAGTGCGGCCCAGTTCCCGGCGTGTTCCGCGAGCGGCGCGGTGCGGGCAGGAGTGCGCTGGACGTGACGTGGTGAGGCAGGCATTGGCGAATTCGGTGATGGCCGTACTCCGGTAAACGACTTGGATGTCGGCCCTGTCGTCCACAGTCGCGGGAGAGTTCTGAGGGGTCTGAAGGCCGAGGGCGCCGCGGTGAGCCGGCTTGTTCCCCGACCACAATTCCGGTTTCGCCCCGGTGGCAGTGGTGCTATAACGGCGGCGCAATGGACATCCAAGCCAGTTCCCGCGCGCGCCTGTTCGAGCCGTTGACCCTCCGGTCTGTCCGGTTTCGCAACCGCATCGGTGTGTCGCCGATGTGCCAGTACTCGTCGGACGACGGTACCGCCACGGATTGGCACCTCGTTCACCTCGGCGCTCGCGCCGTCGGCGGGGCCGGACTCGTCATCGCCGAAGCGACGGCCGTGGCACCCGAGGGGCGGATCACGCCGGGCGATGCCGGCCTCTGGGCGGACAAGCATGTCGAGCCGATGGCGCGGATCAACCGGTTTCTGCGGGAACACGGCGCCGTGCCGGGCCTCCAACTCGCGCACGCCGGACGCAAAGGTTCTGCCGTGCGGCCGGCGGAAGGCGGCGCGCACCTGGCCGACGACGCCGGCGGTTGGCCGACGCTGGCGCCGAGCGCGCTGCCTTTCGGCGGCGAGTTGCCCAAGGTGCCCCGCGCCATAACCGAGGCCGACATCGCGCGGGTGCAACGCGATTTTGCGGCCGCCGCCCGGCGCGCGCTGGCCGCCGGGTGCGAGTGGCTGGAACTCCACTCGGCGCACGGCTACCTGAGCCATGAGTTTCTTTCCCCGCTGACAAACCAGCGTGCGGACCGCTATGGCGGCCGTTTCGAGAATCGCATCCGCTTTTTGGTCGAAACCACGCGCGCCGTCCGCGCCGTGTGGCCGGAGCGGCTGCCCCTGGCGGTGCGGTTGTCCTGCACCGACTGGGTGCCCGGCGGCTGGGACATCGAGCAAAGCGTCGCGCTGGCCCGCCAGCTCAAGGCCGAAGCAGTGGACTTGATCGACTGCAGTTCGGGCGGGCTCGTGCCGGACGCCCGGATTCCCGTCGGTCCGGGCTACCAAGTGCCATTGGCCGAGCGCATCCGGCGGGAAGCCGGCGTGGCTACGGCCGCGGTGGGCGCGCTCACGGCGCCGGCCCACGCCGATGAGATCGTGCGCAACGGACGCGCCGACCTGGTGCTCCTGGGACGCGAGTTTTTGCGCGACCCGTACTGGCCGCGGCACGCGGCGCGGACTCTGGGTCAGACGGCCGCGCTGCCGCCACCGGTCCAGTACGACCGCGCCTGGTAGGGCGGCAATCCAACGCAAGCAGCGCGCCGTGCCGGAGCGCGATCTGCTGAGAATACTCCCCGTCGTGGTTGCATCCTGGACTGTGATGATGTGTATGAAATCTTGTCTGAGTTGCCGGGGCACCGATAGGAATCCGGCCGCTGGAACGCCGACCGCCCAATGTCTTGGCCGGCTCGCCACTTCCCCGGCGGTGCTGGCGTTGGAGTTGGTCGTGTTCCACGCCGCCGTGGGCGGACCGGCCCGTGCTTACGGTTTTTGACCGGTTCACGGGGAGATGACGGTCCTGCGTCCGAAGCCGGCACGTTCTGAGGGGCCGCGTGAGTGGGTCAAACCTCCTGGCGGCCCCAGCGCCTGGCCTTGCAAAACCACCGCAAGCCGCTAGACTGCGCCCCTCGTTCGCCGGCCCACCGGCGGCCGGGCAGGTCCAACCTGACCAGCAGATTCAAGCAATGGCGTTGATCGTCCAGAAATACGGCGGCAGCTCGGTCGGCAACACCGACCGCATCAAGAACGTCGCGGCCCGCGTGGCCCAGTACCGCGGCCACGGCGACCAGATTGTCGTCGTCGTCTCCGCCATGAGCGGCGTCACCGACGGCCTCATCAAGCTGGCCAAAGACATCATGCCGCTGCCCAGCGAGCGCGAGATGGACGTGTTGCTGGCCACCGGCGAGCAAACGACCATCGCGCTGACGGCCATGGCGCTCCACGCCCTCGGTGTGCCGGCGACGTCCCTGACCGGCTCCCAAGCGGGCATCCTCACCGACGGCGTCCATACCAAGGCGAAGATTCAAAACATCACGCCGAAGAAAATCCGCGAGTTGCTCAACGCCGGCAACGTGGTCATCGTGGCCGGTTTTCAAGGCGAAACCCCCGACGGCCACATCACGACGCTCGGTCGCGGCGGCTCGGATTTGACCGCCATCGCGTTGGCGGCGGCGCTCAAGGCGGACCTCTGCCAGATTTACACCGACGTGGACGGCGTCTATACCGCCGACCCGCGCATCGTCCCCGGCGCAAAAAAGCTCAACGAGATTTCCTATGACGAGATGCTGGAACTGGCGAGCCTCGGCGCCAAAGTCATGCAGTCGCGCTCGGTCGAGTTCGCCAAGAAATTCGGCGTCGTCTTCGAGGTGCGCTCCAGCCTGAACGACCACCCAGGAACGATTGTGAAAGAAGAAAGCAAAAGCATGGAAGCCGTCGTCGTGCGCGGCGTGGCGCTCGACAAGAACCAGGCCAAGATCACGATCGTGGCGGTGCCGGACCGGCCCGGCGTGGCGGCGCGCATCTTCAAGGCGCTGGCCGATGCCGCGATCAACGTCGATATGATCGTGCAGAACATCAGCCACGGCAGCGGCGCGCCCACCACGGACATCTCGTTCACCCTCGACAAGCCGGATTTGCTCAAGGCGCAGAAGGTGATTGACGGGTTGCAGGCGGAGGTCGGCTATCGCCAGGCCATCGCCAACGAGAAGATCGGCAAGCTGTCCATCGTCGGCGTCGGCATGAGGAGCCACTCGGGCGTGGCGGCCAAGATGTTCGAAACGCTCGCCCGGGAAGGCATCAACATCGACATGATTTCCACCAGCGAGATCAAGGTGTCGGTGATCATCGACCTGACGAAAGGGGAGCAGGCGAAAAAGGCCCTGCACGGGGCGTTTATCGGGTGAGCCGCGACTGGCTGCCCCGGCTCCTCGCTCGGACCGGGATGCCCCGGCGCCTCCCGGATCGGCGGGAACACTTCACAGAGGCGCGCTGCTCAGCGTCACTTGGAGAGTTGAGGTCTGCCCCGGTGCGAGCGTGATCTGGTCCGGACCGATGTTTCCCGACTCCACGCAGACCATCTGGAGGTATTCGTCGTTCCCGAAATCCGCCAGGCGTTGGGCCTTGGCCACCCACGGATTCCACACTACCGTGGAGCGCGAGCCTTCCTTGGCGACGCGGATCCGGCGGCGGAATACTTGGTCCACAATTTCCACCGTCGCCGGGGTGTCCGCGTAAACGCGATCCACTTCGGCCGCGATGCGAATCGCGTCGTCCGCATCCACCTTTCGCGCGAATTGCTCCAGCGTGTCGAGATAATCGGCGCCGCGCAGCCCCGTGATCTCGACCGCGGTGATGTCGCCGACGGCGAAGTAAGTGTGCAGGCAAGCCTCGAAGGTCAGCTCCCGGTCCGGAGCGCGGCTGCTGATGGAAAGCTGGAGGACGAGCTGTTCGCCCACGGTAACGGTGTAATCCGCCGTGAACGGCGGATAGCCTCCGCCTTCGGGGCCGTCCGGCAGACGGAAGCGCAAGCCGGTGGTGCCGTCCACCGCGAGCGTGATCTCCTTCAACTCCCAGTCCTGGAGGCGCGCGAAGCCGTGGGCGGGTTGGCCAGCGCGCGGGCCGAACCAGGGGAAAATCACCGGCACCCCGCCGCGGATGGGCGCCCCCGCCTCGAACCGGCTCATCTTGCTCAGAAAGAGCAGCGGCGGCTCCGCCTGCTTTTGGAAATGCGTCACGTGCGCGCCGTGCAGGTAGATTTCGGCTTCACTCCAAGGGGTGCGCAACTCGACGGTCGGCAATTCTCCCTGGCCATCTTGGAAGGTCACCCGCCCGGGGATTTCGAGCTGGGACTCCCACTGCGATGCGGTTGTGTTCATAGGCTGCTTGGCGGCGCCCACTCTACCAACCAACGCGACGATGGCCACCACTTTTTGGCTTCCTATCACAGGCAAACGCGGTACGCTCTCGGCGCTATGGCAAAGACTCACCAATACCGATTCTGCTTCGGCCCCTGGAACTTCAGCGAAGGCGCGGATCCTTACGGTCCTCCGACGCGCCCGGTCCAGACCTTCGACTGGAAGCTTGCGCAGCTCAAGAAACTCGGCTTTGACGCAATGATGTTCCATGATGATGATGCCGTGCCGGACATTGACGGCAAGACCGACGCGCAAATCCGCAAAGAGGCGAAGGAATTGAAGAAGAAGCTGGACGGTGAAGGCATCGCCGCGGAGATGGTCGCCCCGCGGCTGTGGTTCAGCCCGATGACGGTGGATGGCGCATACACGAACAACGATCCCAAGTGCCGCGCTTACGCCGTGGAGCGCTCGCTGCGGTGCATCGACATCGCGCGGTGTCTGGGCACTGATTTGATCGTGCTCTGGCTGGCCCGCGAAGGCACGTATCTACGCGAGGCGAAGAGCGCGCGGCGCAGCACGGAGTTGCTCGTGGCGGCGCTCGACAAGATGCTGGCCCATGACCCGAAAATCCGCCTGGCCATTGAGCCAAAGCCCAACGAGCCGATGGACCACGCCTACCTGCCGACCATCGGCCACGCGCTGGCCATCGCGCAACTCACCCGCGATCCGCGGCGTGTCGGCGCGCTGGTCGAATCGGCGCACGCCATTCTCGCCGGACTCGACCCGTCGGACGAAATGGCCTTTGCTATGAAATTCGGCAAGTTGTGGTCGCTGCATTTGAACGACCAAAACGGGTTGAAATTCGACCAGGACAAGCCGTTCGGCAGCACGAACCTGCGCAGCGCCTTCAATCAAGTGCGCGTGCTCGAGGAAGGCCAATACGGCCGCCGCGGCGAGTACGTCTGCTTTGACGTACATCCGTTCCGGCCCACGAAAGTCGAGCACTGGTTGGCCCACCTCGACAACAGCCGCCGCACTTTCCTCCGGTTGGTCGAGAAGGTCCGCACCTTTGACCAGGCCAAGGCCAGCCAACTCATCGCCGACCGCGACTATCAGGCGCTCGACCAGTTGGTGATCGAGCATCTGCTCAACGGCTGAAACTCCACGGCGATCGGAGCGCGGGCGTCTGAGCGGCGCCTTCCCCGCCGGTTACGAGAGCCACACCCAGAGCATCTTGAACGTGGCCGCGGCGGCCAGGAGAAGCGAGAGGTGCCACAGCGGCTTCTTTTTCGTGACGAGGCAGATCGATCCCAGGGCGATGGCGATTTGATAAATCGACACGGCCAGGCCCATGCCGCCGCCGTGCATGGTGGCTTGAGCGGCGGCTTTCAAAGCGGCCTCGCGCTGCTGTTCGAGCTTTCTCGCCGCCTCCATGATGTCTTTCTTCTCCGCTTCATATTTGGCGATCTTGGCGCGGAACGCGTCGGAGGGCGCCGGGGAGCCGCCCTCGGTGGAGCCGTTGTCCCGCTCGGCCACGTCGCGCGTCGCTTCGTAGAGGTTTTGCTTGATGGACTTGGCCTGGTAGTAACTCCATTGGTCGGAGGCTTGCGCCTGGTAGAGCGTGGCGCGGTTCAACTCCGCCAGCGTGCGGCTCGAGTAGCCGCCAGACCGCTGCATCGTCACGGCCGCCAGCACCGCGATGAACACCAGCGACATGGACGTGTATTTCGTCCACGCCTCCCGCCGTTCCTTTTCCTTTTGGGCGGCGTGGTCCGCTTTCAGTTCCGCGATGAACTCCTTGAGTTCGCCGATTTCTTGGGTCAGTTCCGTCATGGCTTGAAATTCATTCAGGACGCCTCTGGTAATCCTCCTCAAAGACAGTGCTTCTCGCCGTCCTGGCTGCTCGTGAGAAGATGCCGGGGAAATCGAGGCTGCCGGTCACCGTCTGTAACGTCTGGGCGGGTCGAATACCTCACCGGTGAGCGGGCTTACTTGTGGAGCGCGGCCAGATACCGCTCCGCCTCGATGGCCGCCGCGCAGCCCATGCCCGCCGCGGTAACCGCTTGGCGATAGACCTTGTCCGCGCAATCGCCGGCCACGAATACGCCGGGGACGTTGGTCGCGGCGCCGTGGCGGGGAACAATGTAACCACTCTCGTCCATGTTGATGATCCCCTGGAAAAGCTGCGTGTTCGGCACGTGTCCGATGGCCACGAAGACCCCGGCGCACTCCAGGGACGTCTCGGCCCCCGTCTTCACGTTCTTGAGCCGGACGCCCGTGACC